>NZ_JBXQQB010000032.1:0-46702 GCF_057220535.1 Kitasatospora sp. NEAU-CNBT7
CCGGGCCCGGCCGACACGACGGCGATGCCCCCGGGCCCGTCGCACACAGCCACAGACCTTCTGACCAGCCGTTAGGAGACGCCCTTGAACGACTGGCAGGCCGCTTCGACCGCGGCTCACCATGCTGCCGACCGCGGCTTCGCGGTCTTCCCGACCGGCAGGACGAAGCGGCCGGCGATCCCCAGCCCGCACCCGCCCGGCCCCGAGGCCGACCGGTGCCGCGCCACCTGCGGGCGCCCCGGGCACGGCGTCCTCGACGCCACCACCGACCACCAGCAGATCGACGCCCTGTTCGCCGCCGCCCCGTGGGCGACCGGATACGGCATCGCATGCGGCCGGGCCCCTCACCACCTGCTCGGCCTCGACCTCGACCGGAAGAACGGCCTCGACGGCGTCGCCGACCTCGCCCGGCTCGCCGCGGAGCACGCCTTCACCATCCCCGCCACGGCCACCGTGGCCACCCCGACCGGGGGACTCCACCTGTGGCTCGGCGCGCCGCCGGACGCGATGTTCCCCAACTCCGTCGGCAAGGTCGCCCCGGGCATCGACGTCCGCGGCCCGGCCGGATACCTGATCGGCCCCGGCTCCCTCGGCACCGCCGGACGCTACTCCTTCGCCCCCGGCACCGACCCGAACGTCATCTCCCGGTGCCCGCCCGCCCTGCTGGCCCTGCTCAACCCACCGCCCGCCCCGGCCCCGGTCGCACCGGTCGCCGGGCTGCGCGAGCGGGTCCATCACCAGAAGCCCTACGTCCGTGCCGCCCTCGACCGCGAGGCCGCCACCGTGAAGGCACAGAAGTACCCGGGCCGTGCCAAGCGGCTGTTCGCCTCCGCCGCCGCCCTCGGCCGGCACCTGCCCACCGGCGTCATCCCGGAAGACCTCGCGTTCGACACGCTCCTGGACGCCGGGATGGCCACCGGCCTGACCCGTGCCGAGTGCGAGCACACCATCCGCCGCGGCCTCGCCCGGGGCGCCACCACCTGACCCTGCGGCCCGCGCTGGAGCGAGGCCGGAGAAGCGCTTCTCCGACCCCCGCCCCTCGCGGTGCCGCGCCCGCCCGACGCGGCCAACCCCTTTGCCCTACCTGACGACCCGAAAGGAACCGAGCCATGGCACCGACCACCGGCCGAACCCGCACCGCCGACGCCACGGCCGGCCACCAGGAGACCGCGTGAGCATCCCCGCGCCCGCCCACCCGACCCACCACCCCACCCTCACCGCCACAGCGCGCACGGCGGGGCCTGTGCAGGACGTGTTCTACGGGCCGCTGCTCGGCGCGGAACGGCCCACCCGGCCCGGCCCGGTCCCGGACACGGCCGTCTTCCAGGGCTGGGTCGGCGAGACCGTGCGCGAGCTCGACCCGACCACCGAGGCCGATCCGGTCGGGGTGCTGGTCAACCTGCTCTCCGCCGCCGGAGCCATGTTCGGCTCCGGCCCGCACCTGCGGATCGGCAACGACCGCCACCCCGCCCTCATCTGGGCCCTCACCATCGGCGCCACCGCCGCCGGCCGCAAAGGCGCCGCCACCAACACCGCCCGCCTGCTGCTGGCCGCCGCCGAACCGGAGTTCTTCAAAACCAACGCGCTGACCGGCCTCTCCTCCGGCGAAGGCCTGATCCAGGCCGTCCGCGACGGAGACCCCGGCAAGGACGACGACCCCGGAGTGCTCGACAAACGCTGCTGGATCGTGGAATCCGAGTACGGCATCACCATGGCCCGCTCCCGCCGCGAGGGGAACTCCCTCGGCGGGATCCTCCGCCAGGCATGGAACGGCGAAGACCTCGGCCTGATGAACCGTGACGCCGTCCGGGTCACCGCCCCGCACGTCGCCATCGTGGGTCACATCAGCCCGCGCGAACTGCGGGCCAAGATGCAGGACACCGAGATGGCCGGCGGCACCTACAACCGCTACCTGCCGATCTTCGTCCACCGCAACCTGATCCTCGCCGAATCCCGCGGCGCCGATCCACAGCTCGTGGACAACCTCGCCTCCGCCTGGCGCACCGTCCTACGCGACGCCCGACAGACCGGCGAGATCACCATGGACGACACCGCCCGCAAGCTGTGGCGCGAGGACGTCTACCCGGCGCTCTGCCAGGACGACGACGGGGACGGGCCGCTCGCCGAGTTCACCGCCCGCGCCGCCCCCTACACGCTCCGCCTCGCCATGGTCTACGCCCTCTGCGACCACCACTCGCAGATCAAGGAGGAGCACCTGCGGGCCGCGCACGCCCTGGTCGCCTACTCCCGGGCCTCCGCCGCCCACGTCCTCGGCCTGGCCGAGCACACCACCGGCGACCGCAAGCTCGACAAGCTCGCCGCCGCCGTCCGCAACGCCGGGGCCCGCGGCCTGACCGGCGACGAGGTCTACCGGCTCTTCAAGAAGACCGGCAAGGACGAACGCGACCGCCTGGTCGCCGCCCTCCTCCAGATCGACGGCTACGGCAGCGGCCAGATCCCCGGCACCGGCCGGCACACCACCGTCCTGCTCTACGCCCCACCCCCCTGACCCGGGGGTGGAAAGGGTGGAAAGGGTGGAAAGGGGTGCTAAGCCCTCCCACCTGCGAAAACACCAACCCCAAGGGGGGTGGAAAGGGGGTGCTAAGGGGGGTGGAAAGGTCCCGCCCCAACCCGGCCTCCCGGGACGCCCGACCCTTTCCACCCCCCTTTCCACCCCCTTCCCACCCCCACCCCGCACCACAAAAGCCCAGCTCACCGGGCTTAGCACCCCTTTCCACCCTTTCCACCCCCCGCCCAGCACCGGGAAGGACCCACCCTTGGCCACCGCCATCCCCGAAGTCCTCACCGTCCCCGAGGTCATGGCCGCACTCCGGATGAGCCGCAGCAAGGTCTACGACCTCATCCGCGCCAAGAAGCTCGCCACCTTCACCGAGGGCCGCAGCCGACGCATCCCCGCCGACTCCCTCGCCGCGTACATCCGCACCAAGATGGAGGAAAACGCCTGATGGCGAAGAAGCGGAACCCCAACGGCGCCGGCACCGTGACCAAGCGCAAGGACGGTCGGTACCAGGCTGCCGTCTACGTGCCCCAGCCCGACGGCACCCGGGCCCGGAAGTACGTCTATGGCAAGACGTGGCTGGAGTGCGACGAGAAGCGCCAGGAGCTGGTCCTGCGTGACCGGCGGAACGTCCCGACGCCCACCCGGTCGGCGAAGCTCTCGGAGTGGCTGCCGTACTGGCTCGACCACTTCATCAGGCCGAACCGCAAGCGCACGACCGTCGACAAGTACGAGACGCACATCCGGCTGCACCTTCTGCCCGTGCTCGGTTCGAGGAGCCTTGAGAACGTCGGCACCGCCGACGTGCGCAAGCTCATCAGCACGGTGACCAAGAAGGTGTCGGCCGCCACCGCCAAGGAGTCGCACCTGGTGCTCCGCACCGCCCTCTCCGCCGCCGTGCGGGACGAGCTGATCACCCGCAACGTCGCCAAGCTCGTTCCAGCCCCCCGAGTGGAGTACCGAGTGACCAAGCCCTGGAGTCTTGACGACACGCTGGTCTTCCTGGAGGGAGCCCGGCGCGATCAGCTGTACGCCGCGTTCGTGCTCGCCGTCGCACTCGGCCTGCGGCGCGGGGAGATCCTGGGCCTGCACTGGCGGGATATCGACCTGGAGGGCCGGACGCTGACGGTCCGCCAGCAGCTCCAGCGGATCGGTGGGGAGCTGTACCAGGACAGCCCGAAGTCCTGCCGGGCGCGGGTCGTCCCGCTGCCGATGATGTGCGTGGCGCCGCTGCGGTGGCAGCGGATGCGGCAGTCCGAGCAGCGCCGCCAGGCCGGGGCGGAGTGGCGGGAGTCCGGGTTCGTCTTCACCACCCGGACCGGCCGGCCGGTCGAGCCGCGCAACCTGACCCGCTCGTTCGCCCGGGTGGCCGCCGCCGAGTCGCTGCCGGTGATCCGGCTGCACGACACGCGGCACGGTTGCGCGACGCTGCTGGCCGCCGCCGGGGTCCAGCCCCGGGACCTGATGGCGATCCTCGGGCACAGCCAGATCGCGGTCACGATGGAGATCTACACCCACGTGGTGCAGGCGAACCAGCGGGAAGCGATGGGGCACATGGACCGCCTGTTGAAGCGGCGGCGCCCGACCGGCTGATGTCAGATGGTGATGTAGAAACGCCCCGCGCCGCTTGCGGCCGGGGCGTTTTTGCATTGGCAGGCCGTTGACCTGCACATTCAGCTGAGCCCCCTGTCGGGTTCGAACCGACGACCCCCGCTTTACAAGAGCGGTGCTCTGGCCAGCTGAGCTAAGGAGGCACGGTAGCCGTCCGCGGCGGACCACGGCGGCACCATGGGGCAGTGTACCGGGAGGGGCTGGGCGGTGCGGGTTGGATATCGGGAGTGGGCGCGGCTTCGGACGATCTGTCCCGGTTGTGATCGGACTGATGCCGAAATCGGCCACCGCTGGGGGCTGACAAGCGGATGAACGGACGGGTACGGTCACCAGAGCCAGCTCCATCGGTGGTCCAGACCACTGGGCCGCCGCGAGCGGGCAGCACGACAATCCACCCCTTTACTCGGATCGTCCGGCACGTTCCTGCCGGTGAAGGAGAGCTCAGTCATGGCTTCTGTCACGTTCGACAAGGCGACCCGGCTGTACCCCGGCGGCAACAAGCCCGCCGTCGACGCGCTGGACCTGCACGTCGAGGACGGCGAGTTCCTCGTCCTGGTCGGCCCCTCCGGCTGCGGCAAGTCCACCAGCCTGCGCATGCTGGCCGGCCTGGAGGACGTCAACGGCGGCGCCATCCGGATCGGCGACCGCGACGTCACCCACCTGCCGCCGAAGGACCGGGACATCGCCATGGTGTTCCAGAACTACGCGCTGTACCCGCACATGACCGTCGCGGACAACATGGGCTTCGCGCTCAAGATCGCGGGCGTCAACAAGGCCGAGATCCGCAGCAAGGTCGAAGAGGCCGCGAAGATCCTCGACCTCACCGAGTACCTGGACCGCAAGCCGAAGGCGCTCTCCGGCGGCCAGCGCCAGCGTGTCGCGATGGGCCGGGCGATCGTCCGCCAGCCGCAGGTCTTCCTGATGGACGAGCCGCTGTCGAACCTGGACGCCAAGCTCCGCGTCTCCACCCGTACCCAGATCGCCGGCCTGCAGCGCCGCCTGGGCATCACCACCGTGTACGTGACGCACGACCAGACCGAGGCCATGACCATGGGCGACCGCGTCGCGGTCCTCAAGGACGGTCTGCTGCAGCAGGTCGACACCCCGCGCAACATGTACGACCGCCCGGCCAACCTGTTCGTGGCGGGCTTCATCGGCTCGCCCGCGATGAACTTGATCGAGGTTCCGCTGGTCGACGGCGGCGTGAAGTTCGGCGGCTCGGTCATCAACATCTCCCGCGAGGACCTGGCCGGCGTCGGCAGCGACAAGACCGTGACCGTCGGCATCCGCCCGGAGCACTTCGAGATCGTCCCCGCGGGCGGCATCGAGGGCGTCGCGGTCACCGTGAACGTGGTCGAGGAGCTCGGCGCCGACGGCTTCGTCTACGGCACCACCAAGGTCGCCGGCGAGGACAAGGACATCGTCGTGCGCGTGCACGGCCGCCAGATCCCCGCCAAGGGCGCGACCATCAACGTGGTCCCGAACGGCGGCGAGCCGCACGTCTTCTCCACCACCTCGGGTGCCCGCCTCAGCAGCTGAGAGCAGTAGCCGGCGCCAGTTGCCGACACCGGCCGCCGAAGGCCGGCGCACCACGGAGACTCCCGGGCCCCGGCCGGATCGCACCCCGCGATCCGGCCGGGGCTCACCCGTTCGCGCCGGTCGGAGGCGGATACGTCAACACATCGGTCGAACTCCGCAGGACACATGTCACTCAATGGTGTAACGGAGTGCGTCGGCCCGGTCGCCCACCGCTACGCTCCTGTGCGTGAAACAGCTCGTTCGCCGCATCGGCCAGACCGTCGCCCTGACCCTGCCGGTGGTCCTGGTGACCACCGGCACGCTCGCCGTCACCCGCGTCCCGTGGGCGCCCCCGACCGGGCTCGACCAGCAGGTGGTCGCGGCCTCCAGCGGGGACGGCACCATCGGCCGCGCCGCCGTCTCCCCCAACACCCAGGGCCTGGCCCCGCAGGACGCCCTGCGGGCCGACCTGATGGAGGAGCTGCGCACCCACAACCCGGGCACCGCGCTCGACCTGCTGGAGCGGACCATGCGGGAGAAGCCCTCGCTGACGCCGTACTGCAGCACGCTGTCCGCCGAACTCGGCCGGGCCGCCGTCCGCAAGTACCAGGGGGACGTGCAGCGGGCCCGCTCCTTCGCCCGCCCGGTCTGCGACGGCTCGTTCGCAGCCGGCGTGGTGGGCTGACCCGGCCGCCCCGGCCGCCCCGGCCGCCCCGGCCGCCCCGGCAACGGTCGATCGGTCGGTCCACCGCCCGCAATCGGTGGACCGACCCTGCCGACGACCGACCCCGCCGGCGACGGATCCCGTGACGGTCCCCCGACGGGCCGCGCCTGACGGACCGTCGGGCACGGCACTGCGGTCCCCGCGCGCCGCGCAGCGGCCCGCCCGTCCGCGGGCGCCGCGCCCGCACCCGGGTCCGCGCCACGCCCACGCCCGGATCCGCACCACGCCCACATCGCCGCCCACGCCGCGGCCCACGCCGGTCCGGGCTGCGGCGCACCGCTGGGACGCCGTCCGTGAGGCCCCTATTGTGTCCGCATGACCGCAGACTCGACGCGCCTCAGCCAGTCCGCTCCCGCCGTCACCCAGGCCGTGATCCTGGCCGGGGGCCAGGGTTCCCGGCTCCGCCCGTACACCGACGACCGTCCCAAGCCGCTGGTCGAGATCCCCGGTACGGGCACCCCGATCGTCGGGCACCAGCTGGCCTGGCTGGCCGCGGAGGGTGTGACGGACGCGGTGATCTCCTGCGGGCACCTCGCCGAGGTGCTGCAGGAGTGGCTGGACAAGGCGGATCTGCCGCTGAACGTGCAGACCGTGGTGGAGACCGAGCCGCTCGGGCGTGGCGGTGGCCTCAAGTACGCCTCGCAGGCGCTGCCGCGGCCGGAGGAGCCCTGGTACGCCACCAACGGTGACATCTGGACCAGGTTCAGCCTGCGCGACATGGCCGCCTTCCACCACGAGCGCGACGCAATGGCGACGCTCGCGCTGGCCCGGCCGAGGATCCCGTGGGGTGCGGTGGAGACCGACCAGTTCGGCAACGTGCTGGACTTCATCGAGGCACCGCCCTCGCCGTTCCTGATCAACGCCGGCCTGTACGTCTTCGCGCCGGGCTTCCGTGAGCTGCTGCCGGACGTCGGCGACCACGAGCGCACCACCTTCCCCCAGCTCGCCCGCGCCAAGCGGCTGGCGGGCTACCAGCTGCCGCAGGGCGTCTACTGGCGTGCTATCGACACCGCGAAGGACCTCACCGAGGCCGCCAAGGAGCTCGCCGCAGCCCGCGGCCAGGCCTGACCACGCTCCACCCCCGCCCGGCCGACAAGCAACGGGCACACAGCAACGCAGCACCGTGGCACCACGGCACGACGGCACGACGGCACCAATAACAAGGCGGCAGCAGCGGCAACAACGACAGCGGCCCCCACCGGACGGACAACTCCGGTGGGGGCCGCTGCGCATGCCGCACGAGCGGCACCAAGGCCAGGTCAGACCATCTGCTGCTCGGTCTGGCGCTCCAGACCGAGCTTGGGCAGTTCGACCGGCCCGCTGCCGAGCACCCCGCCGATCAGCCCGGGGGTGCTCGGGTTGCTGCTGCGCGGCGAGGAACCGCCGGACCCGGAACCGCTGCCGCCCTGCCCGGTGCCGCCGGCGCCGCCGCCGGAGGGGCGGGCGTTGCCGCTGGGGCTGGACGAGGACTTCGGCTTGCCGCTGCTCTTGCCCGGGGAGGGGGAGGCGGGCGACGGCGAGCCCGACGGGCGGGACGGGGAGGGCGTGGGGGTCGGGCTGTGCGAGGGCGTGGGGGTGGCGGGGGCGCTGTTGCCGGGCCACACCGGGGAGCCGAAGTCGGTCGGCGGCCTGACCGGGGCCTGCTGCTCACGTCCGGTGCGGACCGCCGCGCCGAGCATCGAGCCGATCAGCAGGGTGAGTCCGACCACCACCGCGGTGACCACCGCGCCGCGCCGCAGCACCCGCCGCCGCAGCGCCGCGGGCGCCTCGGCGCCGTACCGCCGCCAGGCGTTCAGGGCGATCCGGCCGTCCAGCGAGCCGAACGGCGCCCCGGCGATCAGCAGCGGGCTCCAGGCGGCGAGGAAGATCAGGTCCGGGGTGTCGTAGACCGGCACCGCCCGCCAGCTGACGGTGAACAGCAGCGCCGCGGAGAGCAGCATCGCCGCACCGGCCGCCAGCCGCTGCCAGAGGCCGAGGATGGTCAGCACGCCGACCACGATCTCGGTGAACGCCACCGCCAGGCCGGAGCCGACCGGGTGCGCCATGGTGAAGTCGAGCAGCGGCGCGGCGGCCTTCCACGGGTGCAGGGCCGAGAGCCAGCGCATCATCGACCCGCGGTCACCGCCGTCGAAGTACACCGGGTCGCAGAGCTTGCTGAACCCGGCGTAGCCGGACAGCGAGCCGAGCACCACCCGCAGCGGCAGCAGGACCAGCCCGAGGTCGACCCGGCGGCCGGGCTCGCGCAGGTGCCTGGCCTCGGCGGCACCGGCGGCGGAGACCGCCGGCAGCTCGCCGTGCGGGCTCCAGGCGGGCTGCCCGGCCGTCGTGGCGGCGGGGGCCGCGGACGGGCCGCCCGATCCCGGCGAGCCCGGCTGCCTGGGCACCGCCTGGCCGTACGAGGGGACCTGCGGGAGCTGCTGGGTGTCGTCGCCCGCGGGCGCCCCGGCGGGTGCCGGGACGGTGCTGAGCCGGACGGCGTCCAGCAGCTGGGTGGCGGCCAGGTCGCCGGGCGCGGCCTGCCCGCTCCAGGTGACGGCCGTGACCCGCGCCTTGCGCCGTGGGGTGGCGCCGATGCCGACCAGGGCCGGCACCTCGGTGTTGGGCAGCACGACCTGCGGGGTGACCATGGGGCGGGTGCCGAGTCCGGCCGCCCGGTACGGGTTGCTGTAGGGGTTGCCGCCGCTCTGCATGCCGTACGGGTCGCCGAAGGCCGCTCCGGCGGGGGCGTCGATCAGCGGATCAACCGGGGTGACCAGTCTGACCCGGAAGCTGGCCTGGGTGCTGCTGAGCTTCGCCGGGTCGGACGGCACCTTGACCGTGTTGAGGGCGGGCCCGGAGTCTATTCCCGCCGTGCCGCCCTGCCCGGGGCGCCGAGGTGTTCTGGTGTCCACACCCCTCTAACCGGGTGACGGCCCCTTAGGACACTCTCCCGGGTGGATTCCGGGCCCCGCTTTGAAGTGATCATGAGAAAACCGACCGGGCCCGACAGGACCCGATCGGTTCAGTTCCAAACAACCGTCAGAGACGGTCACGCGCCCCCGTCGGAGACGGTCACACGCCACCGTCGGAGACGGTCGCGACGGCCCCCCGGCGTACGCCGGAGGGCGCGCGAGCGGCCGTCAGGCGCTCTTGGCCCGCAGTCGGGCGGCCTCGTAGAGCACGATGCCCGCCGCGACACCGGCGTTCAGCGACTCGGTCTCACCCGGCATCGGGATCCGCACCCGGATGTCGCAGGTCTCCGCGACCAGCCGGGACAGGCCCTTGCCCTCGGAGCCCGCCACGATCACCACGGGACCGGTCAGCAGCTCCAGGTCGCCGATCTCGGCCTCGCCGTCGGCGGCCAGGCCGACCACCATCAGACCGGCCTTCTGGTACGCCTCCAGGGCCCGGGTCAGGTTGGTCGCCCGGGCGACGGGCAGCCGGGCGGCCGCACCGGAGGAGGTCTTCCAGGCACCGGCGGTCATACCGGCCGCACGGCGCTCGGGGATGACCACGCCGTGCGCCCCGAAGGCGGCGGCGGAACGCACCACGGCACCGAGGTTGCGGGAGTCGGTGACCCCGTCCAGGGCCATCACCAGCGCGGCCTCGCCGTTGTCGGCGGCGTCCGCGAGCAGGTCGTCCGGGTGCGCGTACTCGTACGGCGGGACCTGGAGCACCAGGCCCTGGTGGTTGAGGCCGCCGGTCATCTGGTCCAGCTGCGGGCGCGGGGCCTCCATCAGCGGGACGCCGCGGTCGTTGGCGGCCTGGAAGGCCTCGCGGACCCGGTCGTCGGTCTCGATGAACTGCATCACGTAGAGCGCGGTGGCCGGCACCCCGCCCTTCAGCGCCTCGACCACCGAGTTGCGGCCGACCACCAGCTCGGCGGCGCCGGCGCCGCCGCGGCCGCCGCGGGCACCGGCACCGGCCCGGCGCATGCCGGCCCGGGACTTGGCGTCGCGCTCGCGCTTGAGCGCCGCGTTGGCGGCGCGCTGCTTCGGGTGGCCCTTGCGGGCCTCGCCGGGCGGGGTCGGGCCCTTGCCCTGGAGTGCCTTCCGGCTGTGGCCGCCGGTACCGACACTCGCGCCCTTCTTGGAAGTGGGGTTGCGGCGGTTCCTGCGCTGGCTGTTGCCGGCCATGGCTGTACTTCCTGTCTCTTCTGCGTCATACGGTGGGCCGCACCGGCGCCGGTGCGGCCCACCCTCACCCCGACGGGTACGGGGTTACTGGTTGTTGAGGGTCCAGCGCGAGCCGGACGGGGTGTCCTCGATCGCCAGACCGGCCTTGGTGAGCTGGTCCCGGATGGCGTCCGAGGTGGCGAAGTCCTTACGGGCGCGGGCCGCCTGGCGCTGCTCCAGGACCAGCTGGACCAGCGAGTCGACCACCCCGCGCAGGTCGTCGCCGCGTTCCGCGCCGGACCACTGCTCGTCGAGCGGGTCCAGACCCAGTACTCCGAGCATCGCACGGACCTCGGCGAGCCGCGCCACCGCGCTCTCCTTGTCGCCCGCCGTGAGCGCGCTGTTGCCCTGGCGGACGGCGGTGTGCACCACCGCGAGGGCCTGCGGCACGCCCAGGTCGTCGTCCATCGCCTCGGCGAAGGACAGCGGCACCTCGGGGGCGGCGTCGACCGGGCCGCAGCTCTCCACGGTCCGCTGGATGAAGCCCTCGATCCGGGCGAACCCGGTCTCGGCCTCCCGCACCGACTCCTCGCTGTACTCGATCATCGAGCGGTAGTGCGGGCCGGCCAGGTAGTAGCGGAGCACGATCGGCCGCCAGCGCTGCACCATCTCGGAGATCAGCACCGAGTTGCCGAGCGACTTGCTCATCTTCTCGCCGGACATGGTGACCCAGGCGTTGTGCACCCAGAAGTTGGCGAAGTCGTCGCCGAACGCCTTGGACTGGGCGATCTCGTTCTCGTGGTGCGGGAAGATCAGGTCGAGCCCGCCGCCGTGGATGTCGAAGGCCGCGCCGAGGTACTTGTGCGCCATCGCCGAGCACTCCAGGTGCCAGCCCGGCCGCCCGCGGCCCCAGGGGGTGGCCCAGCTGGGCTCGCCCTCCTTGGCGCGCTTCCACATCGCGAAGTCGCGCGGGTCGCGCTTGCCGGTCTCGCCCGTGCTCTCCGGCTGCCGGAGGTTCTCCAACTCCTGGTTGGAGAGCGCCAGGTAGTCGGGGTAGGTGGTGACGGCGAAGTAGACGTTGCCCTCGGACTCGTAGGCGTGCCCCTTGGCGATGAGCGCCTGCATCATCTCGATCATCTCGGGGACGTGCCCGGTCGCCCGGGGCTCCACCGACGGGGGCAGGCAGCCCAGCGCGGCGTAACCGTCGTTGAAGGCGCGCTCGTTGGTGTAGGCGATCTCCCACCACGGGGTGCCGAGCTCGCGCTCCTTGGCGATCACCTTGTCGTCGATGTCGGTGACGTTGCGCACGAACGTGACCTGGTAGCCGCGGTAGCCGAACCAGCGGCGCATCACGTCGAAGTTGAGGTTGGACCGGATGTGTCCGATGTGCGGGGCCGCCTGGACGGTCGCGCCACACAGGTACATCGAGACACAACCCGGTACAAGCGGGACGAAGTCGCGTACCTGGCGGGTGCTGGTGTCGTACAGGCGAAGGCTCACAGCGTCAAGCGTAGTGGGCGACGGGGGGTGCCCCGCCACCTTTCGTACCGGCCGCCGCCGGGTTCGTGCCGGTCCGGGCCGTCCGCAGTGCGGGACCGGCCGCCACCCAGGGTGGCCGTACGGACACCGACGGCCCGGGCGGGCGGCCGGGCGGACCGGCGAACCCGCAGGCCAGGGGCCCGGCAGCGGTGCCGCCGGGCCCCACCGGCCTCAGAGGTTGCCGACCACCTTGCGCGGGGCCAGCCGGACGACCACCCGCACGTCGTCCGGGCCGTCGAACCCGTAGTCCTCGCCGCGGTACTTGCGGGACAGCTCGTCGATCAGCTCCCGGCCGCCCTCCGTGGTCATCTGCACCTCGCCGCGGAGCTCGGCGTAGGTGTACGGGTGGTCCGGCGGGTTGAGCACCAGGGTGATCCGCGGGTCACGGACCAGGTTGAGGTGCTTGCGGCGGCCCTGGACGGTCGAGAAGAGCACCTCGTCGCCGTCCCGCTTCACCCAGACCACCGAGGACTGCGGGCTGCCGTCGGGCTGGATCGTGGAGACCACGGCGAAACTCTTGCCGTCGAGCAGTTCCTTCGCGCGGTCGGGAAGTGCTGCACCCATCAGGACCTCTTCTCGGTGACGAGCCAACTGGTACCCGGCCAAGCTACCGATCCGGTGGCGCCCCGCACCGGTGAAACACCCCGGAGGGCGGGCGGCCGCCGCGCGGGCGGCTCAGGGCGCCCGGTACACCAGGGCGGTGGCCAGTGCGGCCAGCCCCTCGGCCCGGCCGGTCAGGCCGAGGCCGTCGGTGGTGGTGCCGGAGACCGACACCGGTGCGCCGACCGCGGCCGAGAGCACCGCCTGGGCCTCCGCCCGCCGCTTGCCGATCTTCGGGCGGACGCCGATCACCTGGATCGCCACGTTGCCGATGGTGAAGCCGGCCTCCCGGACGATCCGGGCCGCCTCCGCGAGCAGGGTGACCCCGGCCGCGCCGGCCCACTCGGGCCGGTCGGTGCCGAAGTGCGCCCCGAGGTCACCGAGGCCGGCGGCGGAGAACAGCGCGTCGCAGGCGGCGTGCGCGGCGACGTCGGCGTCCGAGTGCCCGGCCAGGCCGAACTCGGAGCCGGGCCAGTCCAGGCCCGCCACCCGCAGCGGCCGGCCCGCCTCGAAGGCGTGCACATCGGTGCCGATGCCGACCAGCGGGATCACGGGCGCGGCGGGCGGGGTCCGGTCGGCAGCCGTCGGCCCGGAAGGCGCCTGTTCGGGCAGGGTCGGCTCAGAAGCCATCGGAGGCCCTCCTGCGGGCGAGTACGGCCTCGGCCAGGACGAGGTCCAGCGGACGGGTCACCTTGAACGCCTCCTCGTGCCCGGGCACCACGACCACCCGGCCGCCGTAGTGCTCGACCAGCCCGGCGTCGTCGGTGACCAGCGGCGGCGAGCCCCCGGCCTCCTCGGCCAGCGCCTTCTCGTGCACCTCGTGCAGGGTCGCGCGCAGGAAGCCCTGCGGGGTCTGCACCGCGCGCAGGGTCGACCGGTCGGGCGTGTCCAGCACCGGTTCGGGGGAGCCCGCGGGCCGCGGTTCGACCCGCTTGACGGTGTCGGCCAGCGGGACGGCCGGCACCACGGCCCCGGCCCCGGCCCGGACGGCCGCGGCCACCGCGTCGACCACCTCGACCGGTACCAGCGGGCGGGCGGCGTCGTGCACCAGCACGACCTCGGTCTCCGCCGGGATCGCCGCCAGGCCGAGCCGGACCGACTCCTGCCGGCTGGCGCCGCCGGCCACCACCCGGACGTCCTTGCCGTCCAGGCCGTGGCTGTCGAGCAGCGCGGCGACCTCGGCCTCCCCGCCGGGCGGCGCCGCGACCACCACCAGGCCGACCGCCCGGCTGCGGGCCAGCGCCCGTACGGCGTGCACGAGCAGCGGCACCCCGCCGAGTTCGCGCAGGGCCTTCGGGGCCCCGGGGCCCAGCCGCTCGCCCCGTCCCGCGGCGGGGACCACCGCCGCCGCGAGGTGTGCTGTGGCGTTCAGGTTTCGCTCCTCAGTCGCAGTGGGTATGGCCCTGCCGTACGCATCGGGCGCCCGGCACGACCCTCTTCCGGCTGCACGTTAGTGGACCACCGCCCCGCAGTGGCGGGTGTCCGCGGACATGCCGAAGCGCCCGAGGTGCTGTTGCACCACCTGGACGACTGCGAGTCCGTGGTGGCACAGCGGCATCGGGCGCCGTGGCATGCAGAAGTGCTGTGGGACGAGGCCGCCCTTAGGAGGCGAGCACCTCGTCGAGCAGCGTCTCCGCCTTGTCCTCGTTGGTGTTCTCGGCCAGCGCGAGCTCGCTGACCAGAATCTGCCGAGCCTTGGCGAGCATCCGCTTCTCGCCGGCCGACAGGCCGCGCTCGCGCTCGCGACGCCACAGGTCGCGCACGACCTCGGCGACCTTGATGACGTCACCCGAGGCAAGCTTCTCGAGGTTCGCCTTGTAGCGGCGGGACCAGTTCGTGGGCTCCTCGGTGTACGGTGCACGCAGCACCTCGAAGACCCGGTCGAGACCTTCCTGACCGACCACGTCTCGCACGCCGACGAACTCCGCGTTCTCGGCGGGCACGCGCAGCGTCAGATCTCCCTGCTGCACCTTCAGCACCAGGTAGGTCTTGTCCACACCTTTGATCTGGCGAGTTTCGATGGCCTCGATCAGCGCAGCCCCGTGATGGGGGTAGACCACCGTGTCGCCAACCTTGAACGTCATGTGACAGGACCCCTTCCGTGGCTTTCCAGAATAACACGCTTTTCTGCCGACCCGAAGGGCGTTTTCGCAGGTCAGGGCGGGTCTCGGGGCTTGACAATCACCCCCATCGCATGCTGCGACCGGTGTTCGAGGGCGGCTTCCCGCAGGTGGGAGGCGTTCCGAGAGCTCGCCGAAACCCCTGGCAACACTCCCGAAACCATGGTTTGATCTTGAGTTTTTGCCGCCTTCCGGGCGGCACCCCGACAGTGACCTGCGACACGTCCCCCGGCGGTGCCCGGCGCGGGCCCTCGGGACACGCCCGGGGACGGCCCTTCGAGCCGCCCCGGCAGGACCGGGACGCGACACGGGGCCACCCCGTGAGAACCGGATAACTGCGGTGGGTAGTCTGAGCGCTGACCACAGACCGTGATCCACATCCACCGTGATCCCACCCAAGGAGAAGTCGCCGCCGTGAGCCGGAGCCTTCGACGCGGCGCCATCGCCGCCCTCGTCCTCGCCGCGATCGTCCCGCTGTCGGCCTGCGCCGCCGGGAACACGCCGGACACCCTGGAGATCAAGCCGGACAACGCGGCCACCTCGCTCGGGGACTACCTGCGCCTCAACAACATCGTCGTGGTGACGCTGCCGCGGGCCGGCGCCGAGGGCGCGGGTGCGGGTCCGGCCAACGTCACGGCGAACATCAGCAACTCCGGCACCACGCCCGAGACGCTGAAGTCGATCACCGTCGGGGACAACGTGACCGCGACCTTCACCGACGCCAAGGGCGCCCAGCTCTCCGAGATCGTCATCCCGGCCGGCGGCGCCGTGCTGCTCGGCGGGCCGGACCAGCCGTCGGCCCACGTGGCCTCGGTCAAGGTGAGCGTCGGCGGCTTCGCCCCGACCGGCTTCGTGTTCGGCCGGGCCGGCCAGGTCGGCACCGAGGCCGCGGTGCTGCCGGCCGTCGGCCAGTACGCCGCGTTCGGCCCGAAGGCGGAGGCCGGCCCGTCCGCCTCCCCCTCGTCCAGCGCCTCGCCGTCCGCCGCCGCCTCCGGCGCGGCCTCCCCCTCGCCGTCCGCCACCATCACCGGCGCGCCGTCCGGCTCCCCGTCGGGTTCGGCCTCCGCCACCGGTGCGGCCGTCCCCTCCGGTTCGCCCTCCGGCAGCCCGATCGCCGGTCACTGAGCACCCCCGGCCGGCCTCCGGGCCGGCCGGGCGCCCGACGCCCGAGAGGGCCCCCGCCGTGGCGGGGGCCCTCTCGGTGTGCACGGGTACCGGTGCGGTCTACGGCTCGAACTTGTAGCCCAGGCCGCGGACCGTGACCAGGTAGCGGGGCGCGCCCGGGTCCGGCTCGATCTTGGCGCGCAGGCGCTTCACGTGGACGTCCAGGGTCTTGGTGTCACCGACGTAGTCGGCGCCCCAGACCCGGTCGATCAGCTGCATCCGGGTGAGCACCCGGCCGGCGTTGCGCAGCAGCATCTCCAGCAGGTCGAACTCCTTGAGCGGGAGGTCCACCTTGGCGCCGTCCACGGTCACCACGTGCCGGTCGACGTCCATCCGGACCGGGCCGGCCTCCAGCGCGCCGGGGGTGGCGCCGCCGCCGTCGCCGTTGCCGTCCTCGCCGCGGCGGCGCAGCACCGCGCGGATCCGGGCGACCAGCTCGCGGGTGGAGTAGGGCTTGGTCACGTAGTCGTCGGCCCCTATCTCCAGCCCGACGACCTTGTCGATCTCGCTGTCCTTGGCGGTGACCATGATCACCGGCACGTTGGAGCGGACCCGCAGCTGGCGGCAGACCTCGGTGCCGGGCAGGCCGGGGAGCATCAGGTCGAGCAGCACCAGGTCGGCGCCGTTGCGCTCGAACTGCTCCAGCGCGTCGGGTCCGGTGGCGGCCACGGCCACCTCGAAGCCCTCCTTGCGGAGCATGTACGAGAGGGCGTCGCTGAACGACTCCTCGTCCTCGACCACCAGTACTCGGGTCACGATCGGGCCTCCGGGGCAGGAAGGGAGTCCGACGCGGTCGCGTCGGAACGGGGTTCGGATGAGGGGGTGCGGTCCGGCGCCTGGCCGGCCGGGAGCCGCAGGGTGAAGGTCGAGCCCTGGCCCTCGACGCTCCAGACCGAGACGGTGCCGCGGTGGGAGGCGGCCACGTGCTTGACGATCGAGAGGCCGAGGCCGGTGCCGCCGGTGGCGCGGGAGCGGGCGGGGTCGACCCGGTAGAACCGTTCGAAGATCCGCTCGCGGTCCTTCTCCGAGATGCCGATGCCCTGGTCGGTCACCGAGATCTCGATCAGTTCGCCGTCCGCCTCGCCCAGCGCGGCGGCGCTGGAGATCCGGCGGGTGGCGATGGCCACGCGGGTGCGGGGCGGGCTGTAGTTGACGGCGTTCTCGACCAGGTTGCCGAGTGCGGCGGCCAGCTGGCCGCGGTTGCCGTCGAGGTAGAGGTCGCCGGTGCCGCCGGCCGCGATCAGGATCTGCTTGGCGGCGGCGGGCTGGCGGCAGCGGTCGATCGCCTCGGCGATCAGCTCGTCCACCGGGACCGGCTCGGGGTCGGCCAGGATGCGGTCGTCCTGGACCCGGGAGAGGTCGATGATCTCCTGGACCAGGCTGGCCAGCCGGGTCGCCTCGATCTGCATCCGGCCGGCGAACCGCTGGACGGCCTCAGGGTCGTCGGAGGCGTCCGCAACGGCCTCGGAGAGCAGCGACAGCGCGCCCACCGGGGTCTTCAGCTCGTGCGACACGTTGGCGACGAAGTCCCGCCGGATCGCTTCGATCCGGCGGCGGTCGGTGAGGTCCTCGACCAGCACCAGGACCAGCCGGGAGCCGAGCGGGGCGACCCGGACCGAGACCGCCAGCGGTTCGGCCGCGCGGGCCGCGCCGGGGCGGGGCAGCTCCAGCTCGACCTGGCGGATCTCGCCGTCCCGGCGGGTCGCCCGGGCCAGCGAGAGCATCGGGTCGACGGCCATCGCACCGCCCCTGACCAGGCCCATCGCGTACGCGGCGGAGCTGGCCTTGACCACCTCGTCGCCCTCGCCGAGCACGATCGCGCAGGAGCGGAGCACCGAGAGCACGGTGTCCACTCCCGGCGGCAGGGCGGGTTCCTGGTGCGGCGGCCCGCCCGGGCCCGTCCTGCTGCTGGTCCTGCCGCCGTTGCTGCCCTTCGCCTGCTCGCGCTCACTCCAACGGAAGGCGATGGCGGCCGTGAGGCCGACGCCGAGCCCGGCTATGGCGCAGGCTGCGGCGGCGGCCACATTCACGTCCATACGGCCAGCGTAAGCGCACGCCGGGTCGGTCCCGTACGGGTGCGATCAAGGCATCGGCCCCGCGTTGCCGAGAATTCACCTTCAAGCTGCCGGCGATTCACCACACCGGCCGTGGGCAGTCGCCCGAACGGATCAGTCTGGGCAATGCAAGCCCGTGTGGGCGGTGGCGCGGCTACCATTCGCGCCACCAGCAGCGGACGTCCCGGTTCCCGAGGGGGACCCGGCCCGGGACATCCGGTCGGCACCGCCACCGACACAGCTACTGATGGACCGGTCGGCGCCGCACCCGGCGCCGACGGCCAGGAGGAGAGAGCATGCGCGACGCGTACCACGAGGAACTCGACTCGATCAGCGACGGACTGATCGAGATGGCCCGGCTGGTCGGCTCGGCCATGGGCCGGGCGACCACCGCGCTGCTCGACGCGGACCTGGCGCTGGCGGAGAGCGTGATCGCCGCCGACGACAAGGTCAACACCCTGCACCACGACCTGGAGAACCGGGCGATCGACCTGCTGGCCCGCCAGCAGCCGGTCGCCACCGACCTGCGGATCGTCGTCACCTCGCTGCGGATGAGCGCCGACCTGGAGCGCTGCGGCGACCTCGCCCGGCACGTCGCCAAGGTGGCCCGGCTGCGCTTCCCGGACACCGCCGTCCCCAACGACCTGCACCCGATCGTGCTGGAGATGGGGCAGCTCGCGCAGCGCCTGGTCGCCAAGGCGGGCCTGGTGATCGCCACCAAGGACGTCGACAAGGCGCTGGAGCTGGAGCAGGACGACGACGCGATCGACGCGCTGCACCGCGAGCTCTTCTCGCACCTGCTGGACGACCGCTGGCAGCACGGCATCGAGACCGCCGTCGACGTCACGCTGGTCGGCCGGTACTACGAGCGGTTCGCCGACCACGCGGTGTCGGTGGCCAAGCGCGTGGTGTTCCTGGTGACCGGCGAGCACATCGGCGACTTCCTCGCCACCAACGAGCCGGCCGCGCTCGGCGAGTGACCCCGGCCCGCCGGACGGCGGGTGGGCGGTGACGGAAGCGGCAGTGACGGAGGTGGGGGCGCACACAGTTGGTGCACCCCCACTTCTGTGCGCCCGTTGACGCCCCGGCACCACCCGGGTTCACTCGGAAAGCAGGCACGACCGTCTCCGGCGTGCCCCGACGAGGAGGGTCCAGCGCCATGAAGGCAACCGCCACCCCGACCACCCCGCCGAAGAGCATCATCGAGCCGCCCGCCGCCGGGCTGCTCCCCGTCCTGGCGGCCGGCTGCGGGTGCGGCCCGGGCTGCGGCTGCGGCTGCCAGTCCGGTGCGCCCTGCCAGTGCGGCGGCGCCTCCGGGGGCTGCTGCGGCGGCCACTGACCCGCACCGGCTCACCGGCCCGCCGCGCGGCCCGGCGACGCCCCGGGACGGGCGGCGGCGGCCGGAAGGCCCGGGACGGGCGGCGGCCGGAAGGCCCGGAACGACGACGTCCGGGCAGCGACGACGTCCGGAGAACGACGACAGCCCCCCGCTCGCGCTGTCCGCGCAGGTGAGGGGCCGTTTCGCCTTCGGGCTTACTTCTTGCCCTGGTTCTTGACCGCCTCGATGGCGGCCGCGGCGGCCTCCGGGTCGAGGTAGCGGCCACCGGGGGTGAGCGGCTTGAAGTCGGCGTCCAGCTCGTAGACGAGCGGGATGCCGGTGGGGATGTTGAGGCCCGCGATGGCCTCGTCGGAGATGCCGTCCAGGTGCTTGACCAGGGCGCGCAGGCTGTTGCCGTGCGCGGTGACCAGCACGGTCTTGCCGGCGGCCAGGTCCGGGACGATCGCGTCGTACCAGTACGGCAGCATCCGCTCGACGACGTCCTTGAGGCACTCGGTGCGCGGGCGCAGCTCGCTCGGGATGTCGGCGTAGCGGGCGTCGCCGGCCTGCGAGTACTCGTTGTCGTCGGCCAGCACCGGCGGCGGGGTGTCGTACGAGCGGCGCCAGAGCTGGAACTGCTCCTCGCCGAACTCGGCCAGCGTCTGGGCCTTGTCCTTGCCCTGCAGGGCGCCGTAGTGGCGCTCGTTCAGCCGCCAGCTGCGGCGGACCGGGATCCAGTGGCGGTCGGCCTTGTCCAGGGCGATCTGCGAGGTGCGGATGGCGCGGCGGAGCAGCGAGGTGTGCAGGACGTCGGGGAAGTAGCCCTCGGCGGCCAGCAGCTCGCCGCCGCGTGCGGCCTCCTTCTCACCCTTTTCGTTGAGGTCGACGTCGACCCAGCCGGTGAAGAGGTTCTTCTGGTTCCACTGGCTCTCGCCGTGGCGGAGCAGGATCAGTCGGTAGGTCGTGTCAGCCATGGCCCACAGCTTAGTGGAGGCGGAAATCGGGTAGTCGGCCCGATGAGCGGCAGGTAAGGTGTCGATTCCATTAGTGACACTTACTGCCCCGCTGGCCGGTTCACCGCATTCCGGCTGGTGGGCGGCCTGCTGCCCGGGAGTACCCGTTGCCCGCACCGACCCGTCTGCGCACCGCCCTGTCGGAGACCGTGGGCGGCCTGCCCCGGCAGTTCTGGTGGCTGTGGGCGGCGACCCTGGTGAACCGGCTCGGCGGTTTCGTGGTCACCTACCTCGCGCTGTACCTGACCGTCGGGCGGGGCTACCCGGCGTCGTACGCGGGTCTGGTGGCGGGCCTGTTCGGCGCCGGGTCGGCGATCGCCTCGCTGCTCGGCGGGGTGCTCGCGGACCGGCTGGGCCGGCGCCCGACGCTGATGGCGGCGCAGCTGTCCACGGCGGTGTCGACGGCGGCGCTCGGTTTCGCGGACGGACCGGTGGCCATCGCGGTGGTGGCCTTCCTGGTGGGTCTGGCGAGCAACGCGGCCCGGCCGGCGATTTCCGCGATCATCGCCGACCTGGTGCCGGCGCCGGACCGGGTGCGCGCCTACTCGCTGAACTACTGGGCGATCAACATCGGCTTCGGCGTCTCGGCGGCGGTCGCCGGTCTGATCGCCGCGCACGGGTACCTGCCGCTGTTCCTGCTGGACGCGCTCACCACGGTGATCTGCGCGGTGATGGTGTTCGTCCGGATCCCGGAGACCCGACCCGAGCGGTCCGCGGCGGCGGTCCGGGAGGAGCCGCGGACCGGCCTCGGGACGGTCTTCCGGGACGGCCGGTTCATGGCGCTGGTCGGGGTCAACCTGCTGCTGGCGCTGGTCGCCCAGCAGGGCAGCACCACGCTGGCGATCGACATGGGCGAGGCGGGCATCTCCACCACCGGCTACGGCCTGGTGATCGGCCTGAACGGGCTGCTGATCGTGGTGCTCCAGCTGCCGATGGGCCGGCTGATGGAGGGCCGCAACCGGACCGCACTGCTGGTGGCGAGCGCGCTGCTGACCGGCTGGGGTTTCGGGCTGACGGCGCTCGCGGGCTCGTCGGCCGCGTTCTTCGCCCTCACGGTCGCGGTCTGGACGATCGGCGAGATCATGGCCGCGCCGACCATGATGGGCCTGGTCGCCGAGCTCTCCCCGGCCGGGGCGCGCGGCCGCTACCAGGGGGTGCACTCGCTGTCCTGGTCGCTGGCGTCGTTCCTCGGTCCGCTCGCCGGCGGCTACCTGCTGCAGCATGCGGGCAGCGCGGTGGTCTGGCTGGCGTGCGGGGTGTGCGGGACGGTGGCTGCGGCCGCGTTCCTGCTGGTCGGCCGGAGGGCGGCGGACGGGGCAGGGGACGGGAACGAGCCCGGGGACGGGGCTCCGGCGGGGGCGCTCGATGCGGTCGAGGCGGTCGAGGCGGTCGAGGCGGTCGAGGCGGTCGAGGCGGTCGGCGTGAAGGTGGGGGCCGAGTCCGGCGGAGCGGCCGTCGTGACGTCCTGAGCGTCCTCGGCCGGTTCCGACGCGGGCGCGGGCGGTGTGAACCCGGTCAGCTGTCGGTGGGCGGCGTGTCTGCGGCGACTGCGGCAGCGGCAGCGGGCCCGGCGAGGTGGGCGAAGGCCGCCAGGTTCCGGGTGGACTCCCCGCGCTTGGTGCGCCACTCCCACTCGCGCCGGATCGCGGTGGCGAAGCCGAGTTCGAGCAGGGTGTTGAACGGCTCGTCGGCGTTCTGCAGCACCGTGCCGAGCAACCGGTCGACGGTGTCGGCGGTGAGCGCCTCCAACGGCAGCCGCCCCGCCAGGTAGACGTCACCGAGCGGGTCGACTGCGTACGCGACCCCGTACAGCCGGGTGTTGCGCTCCAGCAGCCAGCGGTAGACGGCCTCGTGGTTCTCGTCCGGCCGGCGGACCACGAAGGCGTTGACCGAGAGGGTGTGGTCACCCACCCGCAGGGCGCAGGTGGTGGAGAGCTTCCGGACGCCGGGCAGCGTCGCCACCAGCGTGTACGGGTCGGTGACGGCCTGCTCCCAGGCCACCCCCGCCTCGTCGAGCGCGGTGCGCAGCAGGGTGAGGGACTCGTCCTTGGTGCGGATTGCCATGGGGGAGACGTTACTCGGCGGTAGAGGCAGGGTGCAGCAAACCGCCGGACGGGTGGCCACCCCGGCCACCCGTTCCGGTGGCTCGCGCCACCGCTCCCCCGGTACGGACCCCGGCGGACGCACGGCCGCACCCCGGACAGCGGACCGCCCCACCGATGCGGGTCCGCGACGGTGTGCGGCGGCTCGCACCAGGTGCCGCAGGCTTGGACCGGCCGGGCGCGGCCGGTCAGCGCGGAGGGGCCGCGGCCGGTCAGCGCAGTCGAGCACGGGCGGTCAGCGCGGAGGGGCGCGCCGGTCAGCGCAGTCGGGCTCCGGTGCGCTGGTCCGGGCGGGCGAGCGCGCCCCCGTAGACCTCCGCGGTGGCGCGGGCGGCGGCGTCCCAGCCGAACCCGGCCGCGTGCCGGGCCGCCGCCTGCCCCTGCCGCTCGGTCAGGCCGGGGTCGGTGACGTACGGGCGCAGCGCGCGGGCCCAGTCCTGCGGGTCGTGGCCCGGGACCAGGGTGCCGGTCACGCCGTCCCGGACGGCGACCGGCAGGCCGCCGACGGCCGCCGCCACCACCGGCGTGCCGCAGGCCTGCGCCTCCAGGGCGACCAGGCCGAAGGACTCGCTGTAGGAGGGCATCACCAGGGCGGTGGCCGCCCGGTACCAGTCGGCCAGCTGGGCCTGACCGACCGGGGGACAGAACCGGACCACGTCCGAGATGCCCAGCTGGGCGGCCAGCTTGTGCAGGCTCTCCGGCCGCGCCAGCCCGGTGCCCGAGGGGCCGCCGACGACCGGCACCACCAGGTGTTCGCGCAGCTGCGGCTCGCGCTCCAGCAGCACCCCGACCGCGCGCAGCAGCACGTCCGGCGCCTTGAGCGGCTGTATCCGCCCGGCGAACAGCAGGACCGCCGCGTCCGGCGGCAGCCCGAGCCGGGCCCGCGCGGCCGACCGGCCGCCGGTCCCGCCGGGGCGGAAGACCTCCAGGTTGACGCCGGGGTGGACGACCGCGAGCTGGTCCTGGCGGGCCGCGTAGTGCCGGGACAGCTCGGCCGCCTCCTCGGCGGTGTTGGCGATCAGGCGGTCGGCGGCGTCGACCACCTGGGTCTCGCCGATCACCCGGGCGGCCGGCTCCGGGGTGTCGCCCTCGGCCAGCGCCGCGTTCTTCACCTTCGCCATCGTGTGCATCGTGTGGACCAGCGGCACGCCCCAGCGCTCGGCGGCGAGCCAGCCGACCTGGCCGGAGAGCCAGTAGTGCGAGTGCACCAGGTCGTAGTGGCCCGGCCGGTGCCCGGCCTCGGTGCGCAGCACGCCGTGGGTGAAGGCGCACAGCTGGGCGGGCAGGTCCTCCTTGATCAGGCCCTCGTACGGGCCCGCGGTGACGTGCCGGACCAGGACCCCGGGGGCGAGGTCGACGGTCGGCGCGTCGTCCGAGCTGACCGCCCGGGTGAAGACCTCGACCTCGATGTTCAGCTCGGCGAGCCGCTTGGCCAGCTCGACGATGTAGACGTTCATGCCGCCCGCGTCGCCGGTGCCCGGCTGGTGCAGCGGGGAGGTGTGGACGCTGAGCATCGCGATCCGGCGCGGGCGACGGGACCGGGAGGCCACCAACGACTGGAGGCGGCCCCGGGTCGACGGCAGGGTGAGCCGGTCACGTCGGGCCACGGCCCGTGCGAGGTGCTGGGTCACCTGGCTGATGCCTCCTTGTGCTGCCCGTTGTGCTGTCCGTTGCGCTGCCCGGTCGGTACCTGCTCGGCCGGCGGTACGCGGATGTCCCGCCGGTCGCGGCTGCTGCGCGGCGACGTGCCCGCGCTCCGTCGCACGGTCCGTCCGCATGCGAACGCCCGGGGCCGGTGGCTCCGGGCGGGCACACGTCCTGAGTGACAACCGAGTCGGACTCGAGCGGTATTCCCGGCCGCGCCGCCGAGATCCGGAGGACCGGGCGGCGGACCGGGCTGCGGGTCGGGCCCGGTCCGGCGGGCGGGGCCCGGCCGGGGCGGGTGTGTGGTGAGCGTCACGGGCGGCCCGGGTGCAGGCCCGGGGGCGGGTCCGCCGCCACGTAGGCTGCGGGCATGCCCGCCACGTCCGACTCGCCCGCCGCCCGCGGGGCACGCCCGACCCGGCCGGTCGGCACGGTCACCCGCGGCACCACCAACACCAACCGGCTCCGCCGGATGGACCGCTGGATCGCCCACACCCTCGGCCCCACCCTGCGTACCGCCGAGCGCCCGCCGGTCGCCGTCGACCTCGGCTACGGGGCGGCGCCCTGGACCGCCGTCGAACTCTCGGCCCGGCTGCGCACCGTCCGGCCCGACACCCGGGTGGTCGGCATCGAGATCGAACCCGAGCGGGTCGCGGCGGCGCTGCCGTACGCCGTGCCGCCGCTGCTCACCTTTCGGCGGGGCGGGTTCGAGGTGCCACTGGACGGCGGCTCGGCCCAGCTGATCCGGGCCGCCAACGTCCTGCGGCAGTACGAGGAACGGGAGGTGGCCGAGGTCTGGGCCCGACTGTGCGGACGGCTCGCGCCGGACGGGCTGCTGGTCGAGGGCACCTGCGACGAGATCGGCCGCCGGCACGTCTGGGTCGCGCTCGGCCCCGAGGGCCCCCGGACGGTGACCTTCGCGGCCCGGCTCGCCACCCTCGAGCGCCCCTCCGACCTGGCCGAACGCCTGCCCAAGGCGCTGATCCACCGCAACGTTCCCGGCCGACCGGTGCACACATTCCTCACCGACTTCGACCGGGCCTGGGCGGCTGCCGCACCGTACGGCGCGTTCGGCGCCCGCCAGCGCTGGGTGGCGACCTGCGAGGCGCTGGCGGGCAGCTGGCCGCTGGTGGACGCACGCGGGCGGTGGCGGCAGGGCGAGGTCACCGTGGAGTGGTCCGCACTGGCGCCCTGACGGCGGGTGCCCGCAGGACCGCGGGCCGCGGGCCGTGCGACCGCGGGCCATGCGACCTCGGGCCGTGCGGCAGCCATCCGCCGGGCACGAGGGGGGCGTCCGGCCGGGGCGGAACCCGCGTCCGGCGGGCGGGCCCGGCGCCGACCGCCGCCGACCGGGATCCCGCCGAACATCGGCCACACGGACGCTGACCTGGGGCCGATCCCGGGACCGGGTCCGGCTTCGAGCCACGCTCCGGTGCCGACTCCAGGCCGGGCTCCAGGCCGAGCCCCCAGCGATTCACTCGAACGAGTTATCGAATTCCTCTGGCGTGTTGACGCCCCGTCACGCCACCATGGGGGCAGTCGCACGAGCTGCCACGCAGGCCACCTGAGGCCCGATCAGCTCCTCTGCCCACTCCGACCAGCTCCGCCACACCTGCCACACCTGCCACACCCACCACCCGGACCACCGCGCCCGCCCCTGCCACGGGCCGACTCGACCGCACCATCGGGCTACCGCGCCCCGGGGTGCCCCAGCTCCTGCCACACCCGATCGAACACCTCGAACGCATCCGCACCGAAGAGCACGAACCGCACCTCGGCCGGCGCCGCCTGCGCCGTCACCGAGGGGTCCGCCACCGCCTCCGTCACCGCCGTGAGGGCGATCCGCGCCGCATCCTCCATCGGCCACCGGTACACCCCGGTCGAGATCGCCGGGAACGCCACCGACCGCGCGCCCAGTTCAGCTGCCAGCCGCAGCGACTCCCGATAGCAGGAGGACAGCAAGCCCGCCCGCTCCTCGTAGAGGTCCGGGTAGTAGACCGGCCCCACCGTGTGCACCACCCAGCGGGCCGGCAGTCGTCCGGCCGTGGTCACCACGGCCCGGCCGGCATCGAGGCCGCGGCCGTAGTGCGAGTCGCGCAGCCTCCGACAGTCGGCGAGGATCGCCGGTCCGCCCCTGCGGTGGATCGCTCCGTCCACGCCACCACCGCCGAGGAGCGAGGAGTTGGCCGCATTGACGACCACGTCCACCTGCTGCTCCGTGATGTCACCCTGCACCATCGTGATCCGTGTCACGATCCCCGACCTCCCGTCAGCCCCCGCCTGCCGGGGCCCACACCGTAGCCCGTAAACCACTCCAGAGCGTGGCAATAACCACATCGTCGGCGCTCGGTCAGAGAAATCCCCGGAGATCACGTTATGGTCGCGAGAAGCTCCCCGACCCGCGGTGCCAGGCGGGCACTGCACACGGACCTCAGCCGTTGGCCAGTCGGGGAAAGGGAGGACCGACCAATGCCCGGAACGGGAGACGGGCGGGCGTCCGGTACCGGCAGCGCCGCCGGTACTGCCGAGGACGCCGCCGACACCGCGCGACGGCCGGGCCCCGCATCAGGCAGCGCGCCCGCCATCGGCCGTGCCGCCAAGCGGGCCGGCGGGGTGCACACGTACCGCGACCACACTCCCGAGTCCGGCACCGCCACGCCGATACCGCACCCCCGGGCCCGCGTCGACAGTCCCCGCACGACCGGCCCCGTCTCCCCTCCCGGTGCCCTCCCCGGGACGCCGCCCACCGGTCCGGCCACCACGACGGCAGCGGGCCGCCGCCCCGAGCCCGGCGGTGAGCCCCCGGCCCACCTGCTGGTGATCGAGGACGGCCCGTCCGACATCGAACTGATCAAGACCTTGGTCGCCGAGAGCGGCGCCAACGTCGAACTGCACTGGGCGCGCGGCGTCGAGCAGGCCGTGGCCCTGCTGTCCGCCGCGCCGCTGGCCGCGCGCCGGGGCATGCAGCGCCCGGGCGACCGGCCACCCGCGGCCGGGTTCACCTGTGTCCTGCTCGACCTCGCCGCGCCCTGCTGCCCCGGGGACCGCACCGCCCCCGAACCGGACCCCACGGGCTCAGCCGCCGGAACCACCGCCGCTGCCACCGCCACCGCCACCGCCACCGCCACCGGCACGGTCCCGGCACCTCACGGGCCGACCGGACCCCAGGGGCACACCGGCCCGGAGGAGTCCGACGGCCTCGACGGGCTCCGCGAACTGCTGCGCCGCGCCCCGCACACGGCCGTCGTCGTCCTGACCGACGCCGCCGGGGCCGAACTGGGGGCCGCCGCGGTCGCGGCCGGCGCCCAGGACTTCCTGATCAAGCATGAGACGGACGGCCCGCTGCTGGCCCGCGCCCTGCGGTACGCGGTGGAGCGCAAGCGCGCCGACGAGTCCCAGCGCCGCCTGGTCGAGGCCGAACTGCGCGGCCAGGAGAACGCCCGCCTCCAGCGCCATCTGCTGCCCACCCCGCTGCTGGACGGCGCCGGGCTGGCCTTCACCCGCCGCTACCGTCCCGGCCGCCGCCGCGCCCTGCTGGGCGGTGACTTCTACGACGCGGTCCGGACGGACGACGGCACGGTCCACGTGGTGATCGGCGACGTCTGCGGGCACGGCCCGGACGAGGCCGCGCTGGGCGTCGCGCTGCGGATAGCGTGGCGGACGCTGGTGTTCGCCGGGCTCTCCGGCCAGGCCCTGCTCACCACCCTGCAGCACGTCCTCGAACACGAGCGGCGCAGCGACGAGATCTTCGCGACCCTCTGCATGCTCGTCCTCTCCCCCGCCACCCCGGCAGAGGCCGACCCCGACCGGGCCGGCGGTCCCGTGCCCGGCGACCGGGCCCGGCTCTACCTGGCCGGCCACCCCGCGCCGCTCCTGCTGACCGGCGGCCGACGGCCGGCGCTGCTCCCGGCCGAGCACGCCGGTCCGGCGCTCGGTCTGCTGCCGTGCGACGACTGCGATTCGGCCTGGCCCGGGCTGGAGTTGGAGCTGGAGCCCGGCTGGCGGCTGCTCCTGTACACCGACGGCCTGGTCGAGGGCCGGGTCGGCGCCGGGTCGCGGCGGCTGGGGCAGGACGGTCTGATCGACCTGATCGCCGACCACCAGGCGGCCGGCCTGACCAGGGGCCGACTGGTCGACAGCGCCATCGCGGAGGTGGAGGAGCTGAACGGCGGGGCGCTGACCGACGACGTCGCGGTGCTGCTGCTGGAGCGCAACCCGATCCCGTTGATCATGGGTTGAGCACGGCGTCGTCGACCCCGGCGCCCCCGCCCTGCGCGGAGCGTGAACGTGACGGAGGGTGGCGGCCGACGGCCACCACCCTCCAAGCATCACGCGCCAAGAATCACGCACCAGGCATCACGCGCCGGATATCCCGGTCAGGGCTTCACGTCCCAGGCACCCCGGTCCGGAAGCCACCTGGCTCCGGGCTACCAGGGCCCGTACGGTCCGATGTTGCGGCGCCCGCCGCCCCGCCCGTCCGTCAGCTGCTTGATCGCGGGCCGGACGTCGACCATGTAGACGATCGAGGCGACCAGGCCGGCGAGGGTCAGGAAGCCGCTCGTAACGTTCACCGGGAAGAGCAGGTCGAGGCCGAGCGACAGCCCGAGCAGGATCAGCCAGAACGCCTTGGGCCTCTTGTCCGCCGCCCGGTACGCATCATCGCGCCTGATCAGGGCATCGACGAAGGCCACCCCCTTGAATCCGATGATCGCCATGGCTAGCCACCAGAACGGGTTCAGGACGTCGAAGAGCAGGAACTGCTGCACTGCTTGTCTCCTCACTGTCTCTTCGGCTCGGCTGCGGTCGCCCCGGCTCGGCTCCCGCCCGGGAGCCTTCCATCGTGGCACGGATGACCGCCGTCCCCGGTGAGAACGGACCTGGGCCTCCGGACGTGCCCAGCCACCCACGCAGCTGGGCCGGTGGCGCCTACCTCTACTGCTCGGTGCCGGCTACTTCTCGGTGTCCGACTTACGGGCCCGGACGTTCTTCTTCGGGGCCGGAGCGTCGTCCAGCAGCTCCCCCTCGACGGGCTCACCGGCCGCCGAGCGGGCCTCGAAGTCCACCACGACCTCGGTCACCTCGGCCGGCTGCTCGGCGGCAGCGGAGCCGGCCTCGGCGGAACCGCCTCGGCCCTTGTCCACCACGGCCTTGCCGCGCACGGCCAGCTCCTCGTAGGCCTCCATGGCCTTGACCGCGAGCTCCGCCGCGCGGCCGACCTGCTGGAGCGCGAAGGTCTGGGCCTTCTCCTGCAGTTCCTTGAGGTCGGTGGGCAGGGTGTTGACGGTCTCGGTCACCTTCGCCTGGGCGCCGGCGAGCGCGGCCTGCGCCTCCTGGAACCGCGCCGCCGCCTTCTCCTGGGTGGCCTTGCGATCCGCCGTCAGCTCCTCCACCTTGCCCGGCACTTCGCGCAGCTTCTCGTAGGCGAGGTCGCCGACGCCCGCCAGGGCGTACAGCGGGGTCGGGTCGGAGAGGGTCTTCTTGATGTCGTCGGTGATGGGCATGTCCGGTCCTCCTGTGTGCGTGGACGGCCCGGCGGGCCGGTCGGAAGTCTGGGTGGTGCCGCTGCAGTCAGCCAGTAGCGCCGGCATCGGCATCGGCATCGGCGGATCCCGCCGAAGCGGCGGCGGGCGCGGTCCCGGTGGCAGTGGCGGCCCCGCCGCTCTCCCCGGTGTCGCGGTTCTCGCGGTTCTCCTTGAGGAAGGCCTCGTAGACCGCCGCCAACGCCTGCTTCTGGCGTTCGTTGAGCAGCGGATCCGCCATGATCGCCGCCCGCAACGCGGGCGCGGGAGCGGGCGTGTCCCCATCCCGTTCCTCGAGGATCCCGGCCTGCACGTAGAGCGTCTCGGCCGAGATCCGCAGCGCCTTCGCGATCTGCTGCAGGATCTCCGCGCTCGGCTTGCGCAGCCCGCGCTCGATCTGGCTGAGGTACGGGTTCGACACCCCGGCGACCTCCGCCAGCTGCCGCAGCGAGTACTGCGCGTTGCGGCGCTGCTCGCGGATGTACTCGCCGAGCGAGCCGACGTTCAGTGAGGCCATGCCAGCAGTCTGCACCCGTCCGCTTGCAATTGCAAGCAACCCGCTAGCAACAGCAAACTGCGATCCTGGTCCGCCCCTCGGGCCCTGACACGCGCCGCCGGGTGCAAGAGGTCAGGGTCATTGAGGAGCTCAGGCTGCGGAGTGCGTGGGCGCCGCACGAGGAGTCGCCTCCACTCAGGGCCAGCAGGGCGGCCCGTTGCTGGTCAGTCTCGGGCGCCCCCGGTGATCCGATCGATGACGGCTGCGGCCTGGTCCGGGTGTCCTTCCAGCCACCTGCTGAGGTGTTCCTGGACGGCCTGTCCCACGCAACCACGCGCTGCGGCGTTTCCCAGCACGCCCCGCGTAGCGCCCTCGAACTCGGGATGGTCCAGCTTCACCGACACGACCGCCGTCAGGCCCCTGCCAATACAGTCGGCATCAAAGTCGGGGTCTGACGCTGGCAGCAGGCGCCGCTCGCGCGCGTACGCGGTGAGTGCGGCCGCCACCCCGTCGCGGAAGCCGCGCACGTGTGTGCCACCGATGGTGGGCCGACTGTTGGCGAAGCTCCGCACCCGCTCCTCCGGGGAGTCACGCCAACGAAGGGCCACCTCCACCGTTCCCGCCATTCGCGGTTCCTCTCGCTCGAAGCCGATGATGCGCGAGTGAGCGGGTGTCTCCTCCTGCTCGTCGAGGAGCGCCACGAAGGCCCGCGCGCCGTCCGGATACCTGAACCGCTCCGACCGGGACTCGCCCGAACGACGCTGGTCGGTCAGAGAGATCTCCAAGCCCTTGTTCAGCAGAGCCAGTTCCCGGAAGCGCTCGGCAAGCGCGTCGAACGAGAACTCCAGAGCCCGGAAGATGTCCGTATCGGGCCAGAAGGTGATGGTGGTACCGCTTCCGGCCGACGTGCCCATCTCGGTGAGCGGGGTGACGGCCACGCCGCGTGCGTACTCCTGGACCCAGCGGGCTCCGCCGCGCCGCACTTCGGCCGTCATCCGGCTCGAAAGGGCATTGACGACGAAGGGCCCCACCCCGCAGAAGCCGAGCGTCACATCGTGGCGGCCGCCGAGCCCCGCCCCGGTCTGCATGCGAGTCAGCAGAGCTTCGAGACCGGGGATACCGCTGCCCCCCGCTTCATCGATTCGGACTCCCCGCCCATCGTCGGCGACACACACGCCGCCGTCGGGCGTCAGAGTGATGGCGACGCAGCCGGCGTGGCCGGCCAGGACCTCGCTGACGGCCCGGTCGGCGACCTCGAACACCATCTGGTGCAGGCCACGTTCACCGGTCGAGCCGATGTACATCCCGGGCCGCTTCCGGATGGCTTCCCACCCCTCCAGCACCTGAATCCGGCTGGCGTCGTACGTGCTGGCTTCCTCGCCCACGGTGTCCCCTCCGATGCCGTCCAGCAGAGCTCCTCAGCTTAGGCGAATCCCTAGAAAACACCAGGTCAAACCATGTTTGCCGAGTCGACGGACGGGCGGCTGAGAGCCTGCCAGGAGGTAGTCGGGCCGACGCGAGCTGGCGCCGGATCGCTGCTACGGGCCCGGCGAAGCCGCTTACGACACCGTTCTCGGTGGCCCCGAGGTCCCCGATTCCAATATTTTGCGTGCCACCGCCGGAGTTCACGGCCACAGCTCAACCTCGAACTGATCCGGTCGCCCACCGACCACCCTGACTCGCCAAAAGACGCTCCTGGCCGACTGCCTCGAAAGACCTTGGCCAGCGACCGCGCGCAGTCACAGCGCCGCCCTGCCCGCCCGCCCTGCTGTGGCCACGAGCGTGAGCGGCTCGTTCAGCGAGAATGTGCGAACTTCCGAGATGTCGCGTCGCGGCCAACGTGGGCGGACGACCGAGGGGACTGGCAGATGTGGCCCGTGGTTGAGGACTCTGATCGCGCGCAGTGGACCTACACCCCGTTCGAGAGCGTGGGTCCGCTCCGATTCGGGATGAGCCACGAGGAAGCCGTCGCCGCGATGGGACTGCAGGGCTTCACCGGAATCGTCACCCCCATCCAGCGGCACGGCGACCTCGGACAGCAAGCAGTCTTCCGCGCAGTGACCGCGCCGGCGTACACCAGGGCCGTCACCGTGTACTACCGCGCATCCGGTGGCCTTGCCTGCGTCGCCGTCGACGCACTCTGCGGCCCACAGGTGTCGATGGACGGGATGCAGTTGGTCGGGCAGGTGCCTTCCGAGCTGACGGACCGCTTCCACGACTACCAGGAAGAACACGACATGAGCCCCACGATCTCCGTCGAGGGCGATGCGGCGTCGGACCGGCTCGGGATCATGCTGCGTGCGCAACGAGCCGGAGACGTCCTCCTCTCGCGACCGGTCTTCGCGAAATTCGAAGGCTGGGCCTACACCGTGCACGACTGCGTACCGAAGGATGAGTGGGACGTCCGCTGACCTGACGCCGTTGATGGCGCCTGACCCGCCGACGAGGCCGTCCGGGAAGGCGGATCGTCGGCACAATCACTGGCCGACAAGTCCCGTACCCGCACGGGTCCCCCCGGCCGGGGAGAAGCCCGCTCAGCCGGTGGCCGGCGGGCGGGCCAGGAGGTCGACGGATCGCAGGGCCCGGTGCAGGTGGTGGGCTTCGGCGATGCCGGCGAGGGCCGGGCGGCCGAGCGCGTGGTACGCCGACGACAGCAACTCCTGTGCGTGGGCCTCGCGGACCGGGTCGCCGTAGGACGCCCAGTGCAGGTCACGGCCGAGCACCAGGGCCTCGGCCGGGTCGCCCGCGGCGCAGCGGCGGCGGGCTTCGGTGACGTACTCGGCCAGCTGCTCCCGGTCCTCGAACACGACGTCCATGTGCGTGGCGAACAGGTACTCGTCCGCCGCGTTGTGGGCGGGTCGGTCGAGTGCCGTGGTGCCGTCGGCGAGGGCGCCGGCACCGTCCAGGGTGGTGATCCGGTCGGGGGCGACGGGCGGCCGGGTCAGGTCGTGGGTGTGTGCGCGCAGGTAGCCGGTTCCCGTCTCCGGCCGGTCGCCGGTCTCGAACTCGCCCACGGCGGAGCGGAGCCGGACCAGCCGGGAGCGGGACTCGATCACGGCCGGGTGGCCCGGATCGTCGTCGTCGAGGTCGCGCCAGGCTCGTTCGACGGCCGCGCGCACGGCCTCGAGCGGCGTCGGGAAGGTGTTGTCGATGGCGGCTCCGTCGTTGTTCCAGTACGAGGCGACCGAGGTGCAGGTGCGGCCGTCGTCGAACCACAGGCCGTAGTGCAGGCCGTCGGTGCCGCCGTGCAGGAAGGTCAGGAACTCCGGCGGGTCGCGGTAGTAGCGGCCGTGCGCGCGGACGTCGAGACCGTCCCGGGCCAGGAGCTCCGGGTCGGCGAACAGGTCCATGACCCCCATCGGTGCGAGGCCGAGGTCCCGCAACGCGCTTGCGGCCACCGGGTCGAGCTGCTCCAGGAAGTCGTGGAACGTGAAGACCGAATCCGGGAGTTCCAGACCCCAGTCCCGCTCGACCCGCGCCTCGATCTCGGCCCGCCGCCCACCCATCCGTCCGGCCCCCGGTCACTTCGATCAGCCCCCGACGGCCGCCGGGGTGGACCGAGGCTACCCCGCCCCGCCCGACCCCGGTACCCGGCGGCCCGGCGGCGCCTCGTCCACTCCCGCGTACCCTCCGTCACCCTCCCCACAGGTGCACGGCGGTGGTGTCAACGGTGGTGTCAGCCGTCGGTGAACCGCCGGTAGGCGGGCGCCAGCAGGTCGGCGAGATCGCGGCCGCGGACCGTGATGCCGGACGGGCCGAGGCCGTCGAGCGCCGTCCGCACGCCGCCGCCCTCGCCCACATCGGGGCCCACGCCCCCGCCCGCGCCGCCGGCCGGCTCCGCGGTGTCCCGGCGCACGGCGAACCTGCCCTCCCAGAAGCCCTCCAGGCAGTCGGCCAGCGGCCGTTCGTCAAGGTCCGGTGCGGGTACGGCCGCGGCACCAGGCACGGTCCCCGCCCCCGAGGTGGGCGCGGTCTCGGTCATGGTCACGCTCCGATCGTTTCGGCGGACAGGGCGAGCAGTTCGCGCAGTTGCTCGGCAGGGAGTTCGGTCAGCCACTGCTCGCCCTCGCCGACCACGGTCCGGGCCAGCGTGCGCTTGGCGTCGATCAGTTCGGCGATCCGTTCCTCGACGGTGCCGGTGCAAACCAGGCGCCGGACCTGGACGTCGCGGCGCTGGCCGATCCGGAACGCCCGGTCGGTGGCCTGGTCCTCGACGGCCGGGTTCCACCACCGGTCGAAGTGGATCACCTGGTTGGCCGCCGTCAGGTTGAGCCCGGCGCCACCCGCCTTGAGCGACAGCAGGAACACCGGTGGCCCGTCGGGTGACTGGAAGCGTTCCACCAGCGCGTCGCGTTCGTGCTTGGGGACACCGCCGTGCAGGTACAGCACCTCCCGGCCGAGCCGCCCGCCGAGGTAGCGGCTCAGCCGGGCGCCGAACGTGGCGTACTGGGTGAAGACCAGGGCCCGGTCCCCCTCGGCGAGGGCCTCGGCGAGGAGCTCCTCCAGGCGTTCGAGTTTGCCGGAGCGGCCGGGCAGCGCGGAGCCGTCACCGAGCAGTTGGGCGGGGTGGTTGCAGACCTGCTTGAGCCGGCCGATCGCGGCCAGCACCGCGCCCTTGCGCTCGACGCCGCGGATGCCGTCGAGCCGGGCCAGCAGGTCCGCGACCACGGCCTGGTACAGCCCGGCCTGCTCGGCGGTGAGGCTGCAGCGGACCGTGAACTCCTGTTTGGCGGGCAGGTCGGCGGCGACCGCGGGGTCGCTCTTGTGCCGGCGGAGCACGAACGGGCCGGTGAGGCGCTGGAGCCGGGCGGCGGCGTCGAGGTTGCCCGCCTGCTCGACCGGGACGGCGAACCGTTCCTTGAAGGACTCGGCGCTGCCGAACAGGCCGGGGTTGGCGAAGTCCAGGATGGCGTGCAGTTCGGCCAGCCGGTTCTCCACCGGGGTGCCGGTGAGCGCGATCCGGGGGCCGGAACGCAGCGAACGGATCGCCCGGGACTGACCGGAGCCGCTGTTCTTGATGTGCTGGGCCTCGTCGGCGACGATCCGCCGCCAGCGGGTGCGGCGCAGCGCGTCCAGGTCGCGCTGGACCAGGCCGTAGGTGGTGATGACCAGGTCGGCCGTGGTGTCCGGGAGTTCGCGGTCGGCTCCGTGGTGGACGTGCACGTCGAGGGCGGGGGCGAAGCGGGCCGCCTCGCGCTGCCAGTTGCCGACCACCGACATCGGGCAGACCAGCAGGGTGGGCCCGGTGGCTCCGGCGGCCTGCTCGGCGGCGAGCAGTGCGAGGGTCTGGACGGTCTTGCCGAGGCCCATGTCGTCGGCGAGTACGGCGCCGAGGCCGAGCCGGGCGAGGGCGGCCAGCCAGGCCAGTCCGCGTTCCTGGTAGGGGCGCAGGACGCCGGTGAAGTCGGCGGGCAGCACGGGCGGCGGACCGGTGTCGGCCGCCCGGCCGGCCAGCAGGTCGCCGATCGGGCCGTCGGCGTGCACGGCGGTGACCGGCAGGCCGGGGACGGGCCCGGTGCCGTCGAGCGCCAGCCGCAGCAGGTCCGCCGCGTCGATCACGCCCGCGCCCTGCCGGGTGAGGAAGTCGAGGGCGGCGGCGATCTGTCCGGCGTCGACCTCGACCCACTGGCCGCGCAGCCGTACCAGGCCCTGCTGCGCGGCGGCGAGTTCGGTCAGTTCCTGCTGGGTGAGGGCGAGTTCGCCGACCGCGAGCTGCCAGCGGAAGTCCAGCACGTCGTCGCGGTCGATCCGGCCGGGCTGCTGGACCGCGCCGGGGGTCGGGGTGCGGGCGGTGAGCAGCAGGCCGAGCCGCGGGCGGCGCTGCCACCAGGACGGCAGGAGGACGCCGAAGCCCGCGTCGGCGAGCCGGGGCGCGGCTTCGCGCAGGAAGTCGAGGGCGGCGGCGCGGTCGAGGGCGAGGCCGGTGGGACGGGACGAGCGCAGGGCGGCGCGCAGGGCGGGGTGGTGCAGGGCGGCGCGTTCCAGCTCGGCGCGGTAGAGCTCCACGGGGTCGTCGGCGGGGTCGGGCGCACGGGCGGGGTCGGGTGTACGGGCGGGGTCGGGCGTGCGGGTGGGGTCGGGCGCTCGGGCGGGGTCCGGGGTGCCGTCGGGCCCAGCTTCGTCGGTGTGGCCGCCGTCGGTGGTCGGGCCGGGGGTGTGGGCGAGTGCGTGGGTGAGCGCGGCGGCGGCCGGGCCGCCCGCCCACAGGTCGGCGGCGGTGACCAGCAGCGAGGGGCGTTCGGCGGGCCGGAGCAGGAAGTCGAGCCGCCAGTCGTCGACGGCGGGCAGGCCGTCGGGGTCGTCGTCGGAGGGGCCGAGCGGCTCGGTCAGCCGCAGGCACAGGCGCAGGGGCCGCCGTTCGGGGCGGTCGTCGTACCAGGCGGCGAGGCGTTCGGACAGGCCCGGCGGCGGGCCGGGGAGCCGGCCGTCGGCGGTGGCGAGCGCGGCCAGCCACTGCTCGGTGGGGTGGTCGGCGGGGGCCGGGTCGGGTGTGGTGGCGGCCAGGGCGGCCCTGGCCTCCTGGTCGGTGAGGGTGTCGAGCAGGGTGGCGACCAGGGCCCGGCCGGTGGGTTGCGCGCCGGGGACGTCCTCCGCGCGGCAGATCGGCGGGCAGCCGGCCGCGAGGGCGTCGGCCTCCGCGCGGCCCGGCCGGTCCGGGGCGGCCTGCCAGCGGGCGTACGGGACACCGTCCTTGGAACGCACTACGGGCAGCACCCGTCCCCGGCCGAGCAGCCGCCAGGCGAGGTCGTGGACGGCGGTCAGCCAGCGCAGCGAAGCGCCGTACGCGACCTCGACCGGCCCGGTGCCCGGGAGGTCGGCGGTGGCCCCGGCCCAGCGGGGGTCGTCCAGGCCGCCGAGCAGCTGGGCGGCCTCGGCGGGCTCGAACACCAGGCTGGGGACCCGCCAGACGGCGAGGGCGACCCCGCCGGAGGTGGCGCCGACGGGCAGGTCGGGAGAGGGCGCGGGCCGCCCGCCGAGCGTGGGGAGGTGGAGTCCGGTCCAGCGTTCGGCGCCCTGTTCGGCCAGCCAGCCGAGGGCGGGTCCGATGCCGGCGAGCAGCTCGGCCACGGCGGCGGCGGGGCAGGCGTACGGGTGGGCGCGGCTGCCCGGTTCGACCCGGACGGAGCGGAAGGCCCGTGCGTCCTCGGCCCACAGGGCGAGGCGGCCGTCGCTGCGCCAGAGTGCGTGCAGGGCGTACATGCGGCCTGCCTTCCGTACGCGCGGTGGCCGCTGCCGGCCGCCGGTCGGTTTTCACCCTAGCCCGGCGGCTCGGACCGGGACGGGGCCGGTCCGGCCGCCCAGCGGGGGCGGGCGGGGACGACCGCGGGGGCGACTGCGGGGACGGCCTCGGGGACGACTGCGGGAGCGACTGCGGGAGCGACTGCAACACGAACGCGGAGTGAGGCGGTAGGTGAGGCGGTACGCCCGGAGAAGAGGACCGAAGCTGTCCGCATCCGCCGATAGCGTCGGTAGCACCGAGAGCCGGGGCCCGCAGGGGCGGTCCGGCGATGACGCAGCCGACGAGAGGCGACCGACATGCCCACCCTGGTGAACGCGGAGACCGATGAGCGCGAGGCCCTGCTGTCCTTCCTGGCCGCCCAGCGCGGGGGCCTGCGCCGCGCGGTGCACGGGCTGACCGAGGAGCAGGCCGCGAGCACGCCGACCGTGAGCGCGCTCTCCCTGACCGTGCTGATCAAGCACGCGGCCCGGTGCGAGCGGTTCTGGATCGTCGACAACCTGCTGGGCGGCGGGGTGAGCACCGCCCCGGACGAGAACGACTGGGCGGAGGAGTACCGGCTGGGCGAGGGCGAGACGCTGGCGGCCTGGCTGGACACCTACGAGCAGGTCGCGGCCGGGACCGAGAAGATCGTCCGGGAACTGCCCGACCTGGAGGTGGACTTCCCGCTGCCGACCGCTCCCTGGTTCCCGCCGAACAGCCGCCGGACGGCCCGCTGGGTGCTGATGCACCTGATCCAGGAGGGCGCCCGGCACGCCGGCCACGCCGACATCATCCGCGAGACGCTGGACGGGAAGACGGCTTTCGAGCTGGTCGACGAGACCGGCGCGGCCTGAGGAAACCGCAGGTCGGAGCAGGTTCGGGGCGGCCGTCGGCGAGCCGCCCCGACCACCGGCGGCGGATCGGCCGAAACTGGTGGTTGAACATTGAACGAAACGGGTCTATGGTGGAGCCATCGACAAGTTGAAGCCTCAACAATCGGCTTCCGACCCGAGGAGCACCCGCCATGGGCATCTTCAGCCGCAAGAACGACACCGCCGTCGCCGTCGCCGAGGCCACCACCGGCCCCGACCTCGCGCACCTGACCGGCGACTACACCATCGACCAGACCCACAGCCGGATCGGCTTCGCCGTCCGCCACGCGATGGTGACCAACGTCCGCGGCGAGTTCACCGAGTACGAGGGCAAGCTCCACCTCGACGGCGCCAACCCGGCCAACTCGACCGCCGAGCTGGTCATCAAGGTCGCCTCGGTCAACACCAACCAGGCCCAGCGCGACGAGCACCTGCGCACCGGTGACTTCTTCGCCGCCGAGACGTACCCCGAGATCACCTTCCGGTCCACCACCGCCGAGCGGATCGACTCCGACACCTACCGGATGCACGGTGACCTGACCATCAAGGACACCACCCGCCAGGTCGTGCTGGACCTCGACTTCACCGGCTCCGCGACCGACGTCTACGGCGCCGACCGGGTCGGCTTCGAGGGCGGCACCACCGTGGACCGCACCAGCTGGGGCCTGACCTACAACGCGGCCCTGGAGACCGGCGGCGTGCTGATCGGCGAGAAGGTCAAGCTCACCCTGGACATCTCCGCAGTGAAGGCGGCCTGACCCGGCCGACCCGACCGACTGTCCCGGCACCGCCCCCACCGCCCCCACCGGTGGGGGCGCCGCCGTACCCGGCCCCGGACACCCACGGCCCGGCGCCGGACACCCACGCCGCCCGCAGCCCTGCCACGCACCACCTGCCACCTGCCACCTGCCACCCGCCACCTGCCACCACCACTCCGCGGCCTCCGCGGCCTCCGCGGCCTCCGCGACAATGGAGCCGGGCCGACCGGGGGGATCCGCATGGAGCTGCGCCAACTGCACTGTTTCGTCGCCGTCGCGGAGGAACTCCACTTCGGGCAGGCCGCCGAGCGGCTGCTGCTCGGCCAGCCGGCCGTCAGCCAGCAGATCAGGCGGCTGGAACGCGAGCTGAAGGTCGAGCTGTTCGACCGCTCGCCCCGGTACGTGCGGCTGACCAGGGCCGGCGAGCTGTTCCTGCCCGCCGCCCGCGACGTACTCGCGGCCGAACAGGCCGCCAAGGCCGCCGTGGCCGACCTGGCCGCACCCGGCCTGGCCACACCTGGGGTGCTCCGGCTCGGCACCATCACCGGCCTCGGCGAACGCCTGGACCGCATCCTCGACGCGTACCAGCACCAGGCCCCTGCTGTACGGGTCGAGTTGCACTCGCTGCCGGTCGGCGAACGCCTGGACCGGCTGGCCGACGGGCACCTCGACGCCGCCTTCGTGCGCGGTGCCGTGCCCGACCGGAGTCCCACCCTGCGTTTCCTGCCCGTCGGGCCGGAGCCCCTGCTGGTCGCGCTGCCCGCCCGGCACCCGCTGGCCGGCCGGTCCGAGATCGGCCTCGCCGACCTGGCCGCGCTTCCGCTGCGGCTCACCGAGCGCCGCAACCACCCCGCACTGGTCGACCTGGTCCTGGCCGCCTGCCGGGACGCGGGCTTCGAGCCGGTCCCCGGCCCGGCGTCCAGCACCCTCCAGGACACCCTGGCCGCGATCGGTACCGGGCCCCCGATGTGGACGGTCGTCTACGCCGCCAACGCCCGCATGATGCAGATCCCCCGGGTGGTCTTCCGGCCCGTGCGCTCCCCCGGCCTCGCCCTGCCGACCGCGCTGGCGCTGCGTCCCTGCGTACCGCCGCCCCCACTGCTGCTCGCCGCCTGCCGCGCCGGGGAGACGGCCCCCACCTGCGACGATCATGAATCGTGATCGCTGCCGGAGCGAATCGGGTCTGGGTCCGCGGGCCCAGGTCGGGTGGACTGGTCCTAGCCGCGGGACCGGCGCCCAGTACCGGTCCCGACACCGAGTCGAGGAGCAGCAGATGCCCGTCGTCACCGTTCAGCAGGGCCCCCGGACCGTCGAGCTCAAGCGCGAGCTGGTGCAGCGGATCACCGACGCGTTCGTGGACGCCTACCGGATCCCGGCCGAGTCCGTCCAGGTCTGGATCCACGAGGTACCGACCGACAGCTGGGGCACCGCCGGCCGGCTGACCGCGGACAACTGACGCCGGCGCCGGGCCGGCCCACCCGGGCCAGCCAGCCCGGCCGTCACGGCCGGCCCCGGTGGCCGCCGCCGGGCAGCAGGGCCGCGTCCTCGGACGGCAGCCAGCTGCCCGGCGGCAGCCGCAACCAGCCCTCCGCCGCGCCGAGTTCGGCCGCAGCGGCGCACAGCGCGGTCAGCCCGGGGTGCCGCAGGTCCGGCCGGTGGACCAGCCCCAGCAGGCTGAACGCGACCGGCTCGACCAGCGGGCGGGTGACCCCGCCGGGAATCTCCGGGCCGCCGGTGGTGGAGAGCACCGGTTCGCGGTGCCTGGCCAGATAGCGGCCGAACTCGCCCAGGCCGACCGCGGGCGCCCGTCCGGGTGCGGCCACCAGACCGTGTTCGTCGAGGAGCCGGCGGCCGAGATCGGTCCACTCGCTGGTCGCCGGGTTGCCCGCGCAGATGTCCACCGGGTGGCCCGCCAGCGCGCGCAGCGGCACCTCCGCCAGTGCGGCGAGCGGGTGGTCCGCCGGCAGGATCACCGCCATCCGCTCCAACCGGACCGGCACGTGCGCGAGTTGGCCGCGCAGTGCGGCCGGGAGCCCGGCGAAGCGGCCGAACGAGACGTCCAGCCGGTGGGCGAGCAACTCGCCCGCGGCGGCCACCAGTCCGCCGTGGAAGCGGGCCAGCAGCTCCTGCTCGGGCAGCGCCCGGCGGGCCGCTTCGAGCACCCGCGCCTCGGCCGGATCGGGGCCGCCCGGCTCGCTGTTGAGGTCGACCAGCAGCGGCCGGGCGTGCGAGCCGGTCAGGATCTCGTCGTGCAGGGCCAGCAGCCTCCGGGCCTTGGGCAGGAGCGCGAGCCCGGCCGCGGTCAGCTCCACGCTGCGGGTGGAGCGCAGGAACAGCGGGCCGCCCAGGGCGCGTTCCAGGGTCCGGATGTCCCGGCTGAGCGCCTGCTGGGCGAGGTGCAGCCGCTCGGCGGCCCGGCCGAAGTGCAGGGTCTCGGCGGTCGCCACGAAGCCGCGCAGCAGGCGGGGATGCAGGTCGGCGGGCATGCGGCAGAGATTAACAACACCGGTGCGTCAATCGCACCGAACAGGTGTTGGACCGCGGGCGCGGCCCGCCGAGAGGCTGGGGACCCACCCGATCCCCCTTGGAGACCCGTGTTTTCCCCGTACCGCCGTGTCCTCGCCGCTCCCGGCGCCCTCGCCTTCACGCTGTCCGGGCTGGTGGCCCGGCTCTTCTTCACCATGAACGGTGTCGCCACCCTGGTCCTGGTCGCCGACCGGCGGGGCTCGTACGCGCTGGCGGGCGCGGTGGTCGCGGCCGGGGTGGTCGCCGGGGCGGTGGGGATGCCACTGCTCGGCCGGCTGGTCGACCGGTACGGCCAGGCCAGGGTCACCGTGCCCGCGACGCTGGTCCGGCTGGTGCCGCTCACCGCGCTGGTGGTGTGCGTCCGCAGCGGCGCGCCCGACTGGACCCTCCTGGTGTGCTCGGCGGCCGGAGCCGGCGCGCCCAACTTCGGCGGGATGGCCCGCGCCCGGTGGGCGCACCTCCACCGGGACGACGCGGCGGCCCGCCACCACGCCAACTCGCTCGAACAGGCGCTGGACGAACTGTGCTTCATGGCCGGCCCGGTCCTGGCGATGCTGCTGAGCACCGCGGTCGCCCCCGAGGCCGCGCTGCTCGCCTCGGGCGTGCTGGGCACCGCCGGCGCGCTGCTGTTCGCGGCCCGGCGCGCCACCGAACCGCCGGTCCGGCCGGTCCCGCCGGGCACCCGGGCGCCCCTGCGCTCGGCCGGACTGCGGGTGCTGGTGCTGACGTTCCTCGCCACCGGGGTGGTGTTCGGCTCGCTGGAGGTCACCACCGTCGCCTACACCGACGCGCTCGGCCGCCGGCCACTCGCGGGCGTCCTGCTCGCGCTGGTGGCAGCAGGCTCGTGCGTCAGCGGTCTGCTGTACGGGCTGCGCCCGCCGCGCCGCCCGCCGGCCGCCCGGCTGACGGCGGGGGTCGGCGCGATGGCGGTCCTGCTGCTCCTGCCGCTGGCCGCGGGGCTGGCGGGCGCCGGACCGGTGGCGCTCGCGGCGGCCCTGCTGGCGGCCGGGTGCGGGACGGCGCCCACGATGGTGAGCGGCATGACGCTGATCCAGGAACTGCTGCCGCCGCGGCAGCTCAACGAGGGCATGGCGGTCGCGGTCGCGGGCATCCTCGCCGGGATCTCCGCCGGTTCCGCGCTCGGCGGGGCGGTCGCCGAACGGGCCGCGCCCGGCGCCGGGTACGCGGTACCCGCCGCGGCCGCGCTACTGGCCCTGCTGACCGCCACCGCCGGCCGCCGCCACCTGCGCCGGCCCGCCCGCCCCTCCGAGCCCACCCACCTGTCCGAGCCCACCCACCCGTCCGAGCCGGCCGCGCCTGCACCCGAGCCCGCGACGGCGACAGCGACAGCACCGGCACCGGCACCGGCACCGGCCTGACGCTGCGGCGGATCGAGCGGGCGGTCAGGCGCGCGTCGGCGCCGTGTCAGTGCCTCCCGCTAGGGTCCGGTCCATGGAGGCGGCGATCGAGTACCTGCGCGGTGACGCCACCGCCCCGCAGGCCAAGGGCGTCAAGGTGATCGCGCACGTCTGCAACGACCTGGGCCGCTGGGGCAAGGGCTTCGTGCTCGCGCTGTCCCGGCGCTGGCCCGAGCCGGAGGCGGCGTACCGGCGCTGGCACCGGGAGCGGGCGCGCAACGACTTCGGCCTCGGCTCGCTGCAGCTCGTGCGGGTCGGCCCGACCCTGTGGGTGGCCAACATGGTGGGCCAGTGCGGCATCAGGACCGGCCGCTCCACGGGCACACCGGTCCGCTACCCGGCCCTCGACACCGCACTGGCCCGGCTGGGCACCGAGGCACTGCTGCTGGGTGCGTCCGTGCACATGCCGCGGATCGGCTGCGGACTGGCGGGCGGCCGCTGGGACCTGGTCGAGCCGATGGTCCGCGCCCGGCTGACCACCCGCGGGGTCCGGGTCACCGTCTACGACCAGTGACGTCCCGACGACCGGTGATGTCCCCACTGGCGATGGCGCCACCCCGACCGGCGACGTCCCCACGCTCGGTGACGTCCGCACGATCGGCGACGTCCCCAAGCTCGGCGAACTCCCCACCGCCGGTGGCGGCCGCCGGCCAGCCGTACTCGTCCTGGGGCAGCAGGAACCCGCCCGGGAACTCCGCCACCCCCTCCGCCGTGCGCACCCCGCCCTCGCGCCGGTAGAACGCGACCGCCCGGTGGTTGGCCCGCAGGACGTGCAGCCGGACCGGGCCGTCCGCGGCGGCCAGCGCCGCCCGCAGCAGGCGGCGCCCGATGCCGGCGCCGGTGTGTCCGGGGCGGACGTGCAGGTTGTCCAGCAGCGCGCGGCCGTCCGGCTCCGGCACCAGGTACGCGAAGCCGAGCAGTCCGCCGCCCGGCAGAGGCTCCGGCCGGACGCCCGCCGGCTGAACCCGCAGGCGTTCGCCACGGGGGTGCGGCGCCGGCTCGGCCACCACACGGGGGTGCGGCGCCGGCTCGGCCACCAGCAGGACCGGGGTCTCGGCCGGCTCGCCGTAGTAAGCGCCGAGCCGTAGCTGCCACAGCTCGCGCTGCCAGGCCCGCCCGGCGTCGTCGAGCGCGCCGGGCGGCACGATGCCGCGGTAGGCGGACCGCCGGCTGGCGGTGTACAGGTCCGCGACCGCCGCCGCGTCGGCCTCACCGCCCGTCCTGATGACGATCCCCGGGATGACGTGCTCCGGGATGACGATCTCCGGTTCCATGCCGCCAGCCTTGCACACCCCCCACTTGAACATGTTCAAAAGAACCCCTAGAGTCATGCCCACAAGGTTTTGAACACGTTCGAAACGGAGTGGTCCGATGGACTGCACAGTTGTCAGCTACGCCGCCTACCTCCCGGTCGCCACCGGCGTCACGGTCTGGGTGGCCCGGACGCTGAGCCGCAACGGCCGGGTCTTCCTGGCCGACGTGTTCGCCGGCGACGACCGGCTGGCCGACGCCGTCAACCAGCTGCTGGTGGTCGGCTTCTACCTGATCAACCTCGGCTTCGTCGCCCTCTGGATGCGCAACGGCGACACGGTCGGCGATATCCAGGGCGTCTTCGACGCGCTCTCCTACAAGCTCGGCACCGTCCTCCTGCTGCTCGGGGTGATGCACCTCGGCAACGTCTACGTGCTCAACCGGATCCGCCGCCGGGGCAGCCTGGACCGGCAGCAGCGGCCGCCGCTCGCCCCGCAGACCGTGCTGCCCGGCGCCCCGATGGCCGGGCCCTGGCCCGGCCAGGCCTGAGCGGGGTCCGGCCGTGGGACCGTCGACCGCGCAGCCCGGCGGCCCGCCGCCGGTGCGCCGGCTGACCGTGCTGCACGACCCGGACTGCGGGCTCTGCCGGCAGCTCACCGCCTGGCTGCGCAGCCAGCACCAGCTGGTACCGCTGGAGTTCCTCGCGGTGGCCGGGCCCGCGGCCCGGGCCCGGTACCCCGGGCTCGACCACGACGCCTCGCTCGGCGAGATCACCGTCGTCGCCGACACCGGCGAGGTCTGGCGCGGGGCACCCGCCTTCGTCGCCTGCCTCTGGGCGCTCTCCGGCCACCGGGCGCTCGCCGGGCGGCTCGCCACGCCGGCTGGCCTGCCGCTCGCCAGGGCGGCGGCCTTCGCCGCCGCCAGGTACCGCTCGGCCACGGGGGTCGGCCGGGCCGTACCGGATGTACAGGGGTCATCCGGTACGGCCCGGCCCGGCGGGGCGGGATCGGCTTGCGACTCGGGGACCTGCGCCGTACCCGGCTAGGCTCAGGGACCGTGGACGACGTGGCATCGACGCAGGGCGACAGCAGGCGACCCGGCTCCACCGGGGAGACCGAGGTGACCGGAGCGACCGGGGAGACCGGCGCGACCGAGGTGACCGGGGAGAGCGGGGGCGGCGACCGGGCCGCAGCGCACGCGCCGGCCGGAACGGGACCCGTGCCCGCCCCGGCCGGCGAGGTCCGCGGCGGCCGGGCGCTGCCCAAGACCGACAAGAGCGAGCAGACCAGGGCCCTGATCCTGGAGACGGCCATGCGGCTGTTCCAGGAGCGCGGCTACGACAAGACCACGATGCGCGCCATCGCCAAGGAGGCCGGGGTCTCGGTCGGCAACGCGTACTACTACTTCGCGTCCAAGGAGTACCTGATCCAGGGCTTCTACGACCGGATGACGTACGAACACGCCGCCGACGCCCGGCGGCGGATGGCCCACACCAAGGACTTCGCGGAGCGACTGGAGATCGCGCTGACCTCCTGGGTGGACTGTGCGGCGCCGTACCACGAGTTCGCCGCCCAGTTCTTCAGGACCGCGGCCGACCCGGACAGCCCGCTCAGCCCGTTCTCGAACGAGTCGCACCCGGCCCGGGCGACCGCGGTCGAGCTGTTCCGGGAGACCCTCAGCGGCTCCGAACTGGCACCCAAGCTGGACGCCGAACTGGTCGAGCTGATGCCCGACCTGCTCTGGCTGCACCTGATGATCGTGGTGCTCTACTGGGTCTTCGACCGCACCCCGGACACCGAGCGGACCCGGGCCTTCGTCAAGCGCTGCACCCCGCTGGTGGCCAAGGTGGTCAACCTGTCCCGGTACCGGATCTTCCGCCCGCTGGTCCGCGACGCCAAGGGGCTGATCCAGGACTTCGTGCTGCCGACCGTCGGCCGCACCGTCCGGCCGTGACCGCCACCAGCCGTACCGGGACCGCCACCGCCCGCACCGCCACCGCCCGCACCGGGACCGCCCGGCCCCCCGTCGCACGGACCGTCACCGACCTGCTCCAGCCCCGCAACGTCCTGCTCACCGGGATGACCGGCCTCGGGATCGCCGCGGCCGGAAGCTGGCGGGGCGCCCCGTGGGGACTGCTCGGCGCGCTGTGCGCCGGGATCGTCCCCGCCTCCTACATCGAGTGGGAGCGGCGGCGGGGCACCTGGGGCGACCGCCACGTCGTCGACCGCACCAAGCGCACACCGATCTTCCTGGTGATCCTCGGATCGATCGGGACCGGCGCGGCGGTGATGCTGCTGGGGCACGCCCCGGAAGGCATCCTGGTCGGAATGCTCGCGCTCTGGGGCATGACGGTCGGCCTGCTCGCGGTCAACACCGTCTGGAAGATCAGCGTGGACTCGGCGGTCGCCTCCGCCGTGGTCGCGATGCTCGCCGCCGTCGGCTCCTCGTGGTGGCTCGCCGCGTACCCGGCGGTCGGCGCGGTGTGCTGGTCCCGGGTCGCGCTCGGGTACCACTCGGCCGCGCAGACCGTGGCCGGCGCGGCGCTCGGGGCGGCGACCGCCGGTGCGTTCGCCCTGATCTGACGGCGCGCCGGGCGGCCGTCCGCCGGGCAGCTGTCCGGCGGG
>NZ_JBXQQB010000032.1:46712-95835 GCF_057220535.1 Kitasatospora sp. NEAU-CNBT7
CCGGCGGGCGGCCGCCCGGCGCTGGGCCGGCGGGTCAGAAACCGTCCGGGTTCCAGGCGCGGCGCGGGGTGTGCAGCAGCAGGTCCGCGGTGGCGGCCGCGCCGGGGGTGACCTCGGTGAGCAGGGCGGCGGCGGCGAGCGTGGTCGCGCTGGACGCACCGAGGTAGAGCTCGCCGAGCCGGGCCACGGTCAGCGCGAGGTCGGGCTCCTCCGTCGTCGGGACGCAGCGCCCGGTGCCGTCGGCGGCCGTCTCCAGCGCCCACCGGCCGCCGGCGTGACCCGCCGGGTCGTCGACCTCCAGCACCAGCCGGCCGGCCGCGGCGTAGCTGCGGGCGCCGAAGGCGGCCGGCAGGTCCAGCAGCCGCAGCCAGGTGAAGTCGCCGGTGTCCGGGTTGGGACGCACGCCCCGCGGGTCGTTGAGCAGCAGCCGCAGCGGGTCGTCCACGCCGAGGCTGTCGATGGCGACGGTGCGGACCCAGTCGACGGAGAAGACGAGCTGCCAGAGCGCGTTGGCGGTCGGCTGGTCCAGCGCGAGGTGGTCGAGGACGGTGAGCGTGCAGGTGGGCACCATGCCGTCCCACTTGTCCTCGACGGTGTAGGTGATCAGGCCGGTGACCTCGCCCTCGGCGTTCCGGTGGAGCGCGGTGAACGGCTCCTTCCAGTCGTAGCCGGGCAGCGAGATGTCGCCGGTCTCCAGCCGCCACCAGGCCTCGGAGCGGGTGATGGCGCCCGGCTGGGTCCGGCGCCAGCGCTCATGGAGTTCGGCGCCCAGCTTGCGGACGTCCGCCATCGGGACGAAGTCGATCCGGCCGCCGGACGGCAGTGGCAGGTCGGGCCGCAGGCCGCCGGAGCGGGCCAGGTCGACCTGCAGGCCGTGGGTCGTGGTGGCCGGGCCGAAGCCGTAGCGGCCGTAGATGTTGTACTCGGCGGCGATCAGGATCGCGGCCGCGCTGCCGCGCTCGCGGGCGGCGGCGAGGTCGCGGTTGATCATGCCGGTGAGCAGGCCGCGGCGGCGGTGGGTGGCGGTGACGGTGACGGCGGTGATCGCGTCGACCGGCAGGGTGGCGCCGCCGGGCACGGTCAGCTCGGTGTCGAAGCTGCGGAAGGTGGCCACGCAGCGGCCCTGGTCCGAGGCGTCGAAGGCACCGAGGCAGCGGCCCGGCTCGAACAGCAGCCGGCGCCAGTCGAGGCCGGAGCCGGTGTGCGGACGCAGGAAGCCGCGGGCGATGGCCCGGTCCCAGTCCGGGAGTTCGTCCTCGGTGACCGCGCGGATCTCGATCTCGTGGCCGAGCCGGCCCGGCGCAACGTTCCCCATCCGGCCACCGTACGGCGGAGGTCCGGACCCGGCATCCGATTTTCCGCCCGCCCGCCCCGGACGCCGAAGGCTCCGGGCACCTTCACACCGGGTGCCTTCACCAGCCGGGTGCCTTCAACCCCCAGCCCCCCGAGCGCCTTCACCCCCGAGCGGGGAGCCACCCCTGCTGGACCGCCCGGACCCCCGCCTCGAAGCGGCTGCGCGCGCCGAGCCGCTCCATCAGGTCGGTCGCCAGCCGGCGGGCGGTCCTCGGCGACACCCCGAGCCGCTTGGCGATCGCCTCGTCGGTGTGGCCCTCGGCCAGCAGCCTGACCGTCATGCTCTCCTGCCCGCTGAGCCCTCGGTCGTCCCGGACGGCGGCCTCGCCGAGCGGCACGGCACCGGACCAGACGTTCTCGAACAGGGCGCACAGCGCGGTCAGCGTCCCGTGGCCGGTCAGCACGACCGCACCCGCCGCCGAGTCGTCGCTGCTGACCGGGATGACGGCGGTGGCCCGGTCGAAGAGGATCATCCGGGTGGGCAGGGTCGCCACGGTCCGCACCTCGCCGCCGAGTCCGGCCAGCCAGTTGACGTACGCCACCGTCGGCGCGTTGTTGCGCACGCTGTCGAGGTAGACCGTGCGCATCCGGATGCCGCGGGCCAGCAGGTCCCGGTCGTGCGGCTTGGACGCCTCGATGCTCTCCTGCTTGTGGCCGCCGCCCGGCGCGAAGGTCATGATCTCGGTGGTCAGCGTCCGGGCCAGGGAGGCGATCCGGTCGCGTATCTCGTCGAGGCCGACCAGCTGCTCGACACCCGGGTGGGCGGTCGAGGGGTGCAGGTCCGCATAGTCCGCGATGAGCTGGGCGGCCGCGGCCCTGGAGGCCTCGATGCGCAGCTGCTGGGCGGCGAGTTCGGCTTGCTGGCGGGCCATCAAGGACTCGAGGCCGATGTCCGGCGACACGGCGCGCAGCTCGCCCTGGTGGTCGTACGACGGGCGGATGAGGGCCAGTTCACTGAGGGTGTCCAGGCTCCTGCGGACCTCGTCCGGCGCGAGCCCCAGCCGTGCGGCCAGGGCCGCCACACCCTCGCGCGGGTGCGCGAGCATCGCCCGGTAGACGCCCTCGGAGGCGGAGTCCAGGCCGAGAGTTGTGAGCATCCGCTTCCCCCATGATGACGCTGCGGGCCGGCGCCCAAACGATCATCGCATACCGGTCGGCCGGGCCTCCAGGGCGTTTCCGTGGACTGTTCGGGCCAAGGACCGAATTGTCCAGGGCGCTCGTCTGTGCCCCGGCCGTCCCCCTTTGGGAGCGTCTTCGGCATGTATCTCGTCCACGTCGGCCTGCGGGCCGTCGACCACTCCCCCACCCGGCCCCCGCTCTCGGCCGCCACCGCCGCCCTCGTCCGTACCGCCGCCCTGCCCGGCGAGGAGGTCGAGCACGTCGTCGTGCACCCGGACGCGCGGCCGCACCCGGTCATCGGTGTCTACACGCTCGCCGACCGGCTCGAGGACGCCGAGCACCGGGCGGCGGCGCTCTGCCGTCGGGCCCTGGCGACCGTTCCGGCCCTGCAGGGGTGGGAGCTGGCGGGTGTGGGGGCCCCGCTCGTCACGCCGTTCTACGAACGGCTGCTGGCCGGATCCGGCCAGGCTGGACGGATCGGTCCAAGGCCGTTTCCGTCCACCTGAAAGCTCTTCCACCCGCTCTGACCTGCGACGAAGCTATGACGTGTCGGCGCGGGGGCAACTCCGCAGGACAACCGGGCGAAGCGTCACCGCGGGACGCGCGACCGGGAGATCCGCCCAGGAACAGCAACGGAACAGGACCTTCATCATGCTGCGCACCACCGTCGTCAAGGCCGCCGCGGCCACCGGTCTCGCCCTCACCGCCCTCGTCACGCCGGTCGCCGCCCCCAGCCTCCTGAGCACCCCGGGCGCCGGGCCGGTGCACACCTCCGCCGCCGCCCCGGCCAACACCATCTGGGAGTAGCCGTCACGGGCGGGCGTAGAAGTCCGGGGGTCCCATGATCCAGAGGCTGGCCTGTTTGATGGCGGTACCGGGACGGGGGGCCTCGATCATCTGGTCCCCGCCGAGGTAGATGCCGACGTGGTAGATGTCCGCCGGACGGCCGGTCCTGGTCCAGAACACCAGGTCCCCCGGGCGGAGTTGGCCGTACGAGACCGGGGTGGACTCGGCGTACTGGTCGGCCGCGAAGTGGGTGAGCCGCTTGCCGGCCTGGCGCCAGGCCATCATCGTGAGCCCGGAGCAGTCGTAGCCGGTCTGCCCCTCCCCGCCCCAGATGTACGGAAGTCCGATCTTCGACTTGGCGAAGGCCACGGCCGCCTGCGCGCCCACCGCGGACCAGGGGCTCCCGGTGACGGACCCACCGGCGGACCCATCGGCTGATCCGGTGGCTGATCCGGTGGCGGGGGCCGGCCCGGCCGAGGCCGCCGCGGCGGCCACCGCGGCCGCCCGGGCCCGTTCCTCGGCCTCGCGGGCGGCGATCTCGTCCAGTGCGTCCTGGCGGCGGCGCTCCAGCTCCAGGGTGGTGCTGCGGGCGGCCGCGAGTTCCGCGAGGAGTTGCTCGCGGCGGGCGGTGATCTCGGCGACCTGGAGCTGCTGGGCCGCCAGCCTGGCCTCGGCCTGCTCCTTGGCGGTGCGGACGGCGTCGGCGGCCCGGCCGGCCTCAACCTCGGCGTCGGTCGCGGCGCCCGCCGCCCGGGCGGCGCCGGCGGCGGTCGCGGCGGCCTCCTCCAGGATCTGCCGGGTACGGGCCCCGGCCATCGCGACGGCGGCGGCCTGTTCGGTGACGGCCCGGGTACCGCGGGCGCCCAGCAGGGCGTCGATCGCGGAGAGTTCGGGGGAAGCGCCCTGCCGGTAGGTCTCGGCGGCGAGCTGCGCCGCGCGGTCGGCCGCGGCGGCGCGCGCCGCCTCGGCGTCGGCCGAGCGGCGGGCGGCGTCGGCCGCCGCGGTCCGGGCCCGGGCCAGCCGGGCCTGGGCGCCGTTGTAGGCCTCCACCGCCTGTTCGGCGTCCTGTCCGGCGTGCAGGAGTTCGGCCTGGGCGGCGGCCAGCCGGGCCTCCGCGGTGCCGCCGGCCGCGGCCTTGGCGTCGGCCTCGGCCTGGGCGCGGGCGATGTCCTCGACGGAGGGGTACGGATCGTCGGCCGGCGCCACCGCACCGGGGGCCACCGGTCCGGTGGGCGCGGGGGTGGCGGCGGCGCCGGGGAGCAGCCCCACCAGGCCGGCCAGGGTGAGCAGGAGCGTCGGCAGGAGTCTGCGGGCCACGTCCGGTCCTCTCTTCCGATCGGATGACGGTCGGATGACGGTCGGCCAGCCACCCCCCTCGGTGGCATGACGGTCACTCACCGTCATCATCGCAGAGCCGGGGCGCGCCCCCCGGGCTCGCCATACGGCCACCGGGGTGAGATGTCAGATTGTCTGCACGGGCACGTCCCTGCACCTGCGCGGTGGCCGACCCGCCCGTTTCAGCGCTTCGGCTCCGGGTGCCGCAGCCTCGGGTGCCGGTACGGCGTGCGGGCCCCGGAGCGCGCGCCGCCCGCCGTACCGGCCGCGGGGGTGCCGGTGCTGCCGCGGACCGCGTAGGTGCGCAGCCGTCCCGCGCGCACCGCCCGGCGCCGGTCGCGGGCGCCGTCCTGGCGGGCGGGTTCGCCGCCCGCGACCGGCTGGTGGGCGACCGGGCGCGGGCCGGGGCGGGCGGCCGGGGAGGCCGAGGAGCGGCGGTCGGCGAGCCGGGCGGAGCGGCGGGCCAGCGAGCGGGCGGCGTGCGCGTCGAGGTGGGCGGTGGCCCGGGCGGCCATCCGTTCGGCGACCCGGTGGGTGGCGGTGTGGTGGGCGGGGACCTTGTCGGGGGCGCCGGCGATCAGGTCGAAGAGCCAGGTGCGGGCGCGGTCGGCGCGGGCGTGCAGCAGCCGTTCGCGGCGCACCGCGCGCCGGCGCCGGCGCGGCCGGTCGGCGTACCGCCAGCGGGCCCAGGGGCTGCTGGGCCTGGCCAGCCGGACGGCGCCGACCGCGGACAGGCCGGGCACCATGATGCCGAGCATGCCGGTCCACATCTTGCCCTTGAGCAGGGCGATGACCGAGAGCAGCGCGTTGACGGAGATGCCGGCGGTCAGGCCCCAGTGTCCCCAGCCGGCCGGCGCGGTCTGCCCGGGCACGGCGCCGAGCGGGACGTACCCGGTGAGCAGCAGGGCGGTGATCAGGATGCCGAGGATCACGGCGTCGACCGACTTGCGGCCCTGCTCGCTCCAGTAGACGTCGTCGAGGTGCAGGATCAGGGCGAACTCGTCGAGGACCAGCCCGCAGCCGATGCCGAAACTGAGGCTGAACCAGTTGATCCAGGGGTGGCCGCCGTTGGTGGCGATCACGCCGATGCCGCCGACCAGCAGGAAGCCCAGGCCGAAGACCATGTGGTGGATGTGCAGGCCGCCGGGGGTGATGTTGCCGGGCCACCAGCGGACCTTGGCGCGGATCATGCGGACGCTGAAGCGGATGCAGACGAAGGAGGTGATGAAGCCGACCAGCAGCAGGAGCAGCGGTTGCTTGTGGGTCGCGACGATGTGGTCGCGGTAGCTGTCCAGCAGGGTGCCGATCATCGTGGTACTGCCTTCGTCGGGTGGTGCGGCGGGCTCCTCCGGTGCTGGGCCAACGACCGGTCAGAACCCCCGGGTGCGCTTGGCCGCCCGCCGGGGTACCAGCAGTTGGGGCGCGAGGCGGTCGGCCGCGCCGGGTGCCTTCATGAACAGACGCGCGACCTCGCCCCCCAGGTTCACGCCGATCGCCAGCGCCATCGCGATGGCGGCGGCCCTGGTGATGGAGACCAGTCCGGCGCTGGCGTGCCCCTGGGCGAGCGAGAGCATGCCCAGGTAGAGCGCGGATCCGGGCATCAGCGGCCCGATCGCGGCGGTCACGTAGGGCAGTGCGGAGGCGTACCGGTAGCGGGCGGTGAGCTGGCCGAACAGGCCGACCAGGCCGGCGGCGACACCGGTGGAGACGATCGGCGAGATCCCGGCGTTGTAGGCCAGCACCCCGTACGTGGACCAGCCGATGCAGCTGTTGAGCACCACCAGCGGCAGGGTGCGGCGGTCGGTCTGGAGCAGCATCGCGAAGGCGGCGGTGAGCACCATCGCGGCGGCCAGTTGCAGCGGCGGGTCGACGGAGCCGATCAGGCTCTCGTCGGGCCGCAGCCGGGCGTTGAAGTTGACGCCGACGTACAGCACCAGCATCACGCCGATCACGATGCCGGCCACCAGGTAGACGACTTCCAGCAGCCGGGCGGCGGCGGTGATGTAGAAGCCGGTGAGGCCGTCCTGGACGGCGGCGACCATGGCCCGGCCCGGGAGCAGGGCGAACAGTCCGCCGGTGATGACCACGGAGCCGCGCAGGTGCCAGTCGTTGAACGAGAGGGCTATGCCGAAGGCGGCGGCGGGCATCGCGCCGACCACGAACTGGTAGAACTCCGGCAGGCCGCGGTGGGCGATCAGGGAGGCGAGGCGGTCGCCGAGCACCGAGGCCACGAAGGCGCTGCCGAAGACCAGCCAGGCCTTGCCGTCGAGCTGACCGCCGACCAGGAAGGTGGCCGCGCCGGCCAGCAGGCCGGTGGCGAGGGCGAGCAGCCAGACCGGGTAGGGGTGGCGGTTGCGGCGGATCCGGGCGAGCCGGCGGTAGGCGTCGTTGATGCTGACCTGTTCGGCCGTGATGTCGGCGACCAGCCGGTAGACGGCGGCGAGGCGGGTGTAGTCGGAGGTCCGGCGGCGGACCACGCGGTCGGCGGTGACCGGCGCCTCGGTGAGCGAGGGCTGGTGGGAGACCGAGATCAGGGTGAAGGTGACCTGGGGTTCGCAGTGGTCCAGCCGGTAGGCGTGGGCGATGCCGAGCATGGCGGCTTCGACGTCCTCGGCGGCCTCGCCGCTGGCGAGCAGCAGTTCGCCGATCCGCAGGGTGAGGTCGAGGATGCGCGGGATGTTGCGGCCGGCGGCGGAGGGGTGCAGTTCGCGGGCGGTCCGTTCGAAGGCGGGGCGCTCCGCCATGGGGGTGCGCAGCAGGGTCCGCATCCGGTCGGGCCAGGGTGCGGTGCCGGGGCCGCCGGGCTGCAGGTGCGGGACGGCGAGGCCGGTGGCCGGGGTGTAGCCGGCGGCGCGCCAGTCCTCGGGGGTGAGGGTGTCCTCGGCGAGGCTGCGGGCCTGCTCGGCGGGGGCGGGGGTGAGCAGGCCGTCGGTCTGCAGGGGGGCCGGGGCGAGCGGGACGGCGGTGCGCGGTTCGACGGGGGGCGTGTCGGGGCCGAGCAGGCCCTCGGTGGGCTGGGGTGCGGCCGGGTCGGGGGTCGGGGGGCCGTCCGCGGGCGTCCTGGTGTCGCCGTCGCCCTGCCGGCCCAGCTTCGGCACGTCCGCTCCTCGCCGCCCCTGGTGGCCGCGCCGGCCACGGTCCGTTCCCGTCTGCCCCCACCTTGCCCGATCGAACGGCCCGATGCATATGTACGGGGTGGTGGACCTGCGGTTACGTCTGGGACTCGGCGGTGCGCGGGCGCCTGGCGCGGGCCAGTTCGAACAGCACCGGGAGCACCGAGAGCAGCACGATGCCGAGGCAGATGAACTCGATGTTGTCCCGGACGAAGGCGATCCGGCCGAGGAAGTAGCCGAGCACGGTGATCCCGGCGCCCCAGAGCACGCCGCCGATCACGTTGTAGAGGACGAAGGTGCGGTAGTTCATCCGTCCGACGCCGGCGATGACGGGGGTGAAGGTGCGGATCACCGGGACGAAGCGGGCCAGCACGATCGCCTTCGGTCCGTGCCGCTCGAAGAAGGCGCCGGCCTTGGCCACGTTCTCCTGCTTGAACAGCCGGGAGTCGGTGCGCCGGAACAGCCCGGGCCCGACCTTGCGCCCGAACGCGTAGCCGACCTGGTCGCCGGCGACCGCGGCGGCCACCACCAGCAGGCAGACCAGCCAGAGCGGCTGGGGCAGCAGCGTTCCGCCGGCGACCAGCAGGCCGGTGGTGAACAGCAGGGAGTCGCCGGGCAGGAAGAAGCCGATCAGCAGGCCGGACTCGGCGAAGACCACGGCGAGGATGCCGATCAGGCCGAAGGTCGAGATCAGGGTGGTCGGGTCGAGCCAGGACGGGCCGAGGGCGAGGCTGGTCACGGTAGGGGCACTCCTACAAAGGTCGACTCTTGGCAATGGAATGGTAAAGCATTTGCCAAGTCGACCTTCCGGCGCCCGCCATCCGCCCGCCGCCTGCCCGCTCCCCGCCCGTCGTCAGCGCGCCGTCAGCGGAAGTCCCGCTCCCGGACCGGCTCCCCCGGCGGGACCGGCCGGAGCCGGAACACCCCCAGCACGATCGCGGCCTCCCGCCGCCCCGGCACCCGCCGCCGCACCGGCCGGCCGCCCACCCGGACCCCGCGGCAGGCCCAGCCGCTCCGCTCCGCCCCGACAACGCTCATGCGCCGGCCCCCCGATCGATTCGGTCACCCACCACCGGTCCTACCGGCCGCGGGCGGCGGCCATGCCCGGGAGAGCGCCAAACCACCCGTCCCGATGACATGCCGAACCGGCCGCTCCCGCCCACGGCGGCGGGCGGCAGCGGGCGGGCGCCGGCGCCTGCCCGCCCGCCCGGGCGCAGCGCGGCGGACGGGATCCGGTCCGAGCTCAGAGCCCGTAGCGCTCGACGATCTCCCGGTGCCGGGCGGTGTCCAGTCCGCCGGCCTCGGCCAGGTCCAGCCAGCTGAGCGGGTGCGGCCAGCCGGCCGTCAGCCGCAGCAGCAGGGCGTCGGCCTCGGCGGCGGAGGCGGTCGGCGGCACCCCGAGCGCGGCGTAGATGCCGGGCAGGCCGTCGCCCTCGCCGCTGCCGTCCGCCGGGTCGGTGACGGTGTAGTGGTCACCGCTGTAGGCCCAGACGCCGTAGCCCTCGGCCTGCAGGGCGGTGCGCAGCGCCACCCAGTGCTCGTCGCCGGGCCAGGCGCCGTCCAGCCAGTAGGTGGTGTACCCGGCCGGGTCGAGCAGGGTGAGCAGCTCGAAGACGGGACGCCAGCGCTCCTTCTCCTCGTCGGTACCGGGCGGGTCGTTGAGCACGGCCGGGCCGAAGACCACGGTGTCCCGGTGGTTGAGCGGGAGTTCGTCGCCGAGCACGGGCAGCACCCGGGCGGTGGCCGGGCCGGTGCGGATCGCCGGGAACTCGGCGGTGGTGCCGTTGGTGCGGGTCGCCCGCAGGGTGACGATCTGCCACTCCTCGTCGACCGGGCCCGACGGCCGGTCGAACTCGATGCCGATCCGGGCGCCGACCGAGCGGACGGTGTCCCAGTCCCGGTTGGCGGTGGCGGCGGTGATCAGGTGCCACAGGTCGGGTTCCTGCACGGCCCGGTGCTGGTCCGCGGGACCGGCCTCGCCGTCCGGCAGCGCGTGCTCCAGCAGGTCCAGGTAGATCCGCTGGGCGGCCGCGTGGTCGCCGGTGCGGGTGGCCGCGGTGGCGGCCAGGCGCCGGGTGTTGATGGCGTCCGGTTCGTGCGCGAGCACGCCCGCGCAGTGCTCGCCGACCTCGGCCCAGCGGCCCTCGGCGGCGGCCCAGCGGGCGCGCAGCCAGTGCGCGTCGGCGGGGTCGGTCGCGAGCAGGCGGTCGGCCAGCCGGCGTACGCCGTCGCCGTCGCCGGCCTCGATCAGCATCGAGCCGAGCATCCCGGCCGCGTGGTCCTGGCCGCGGCCGGCCTCCAGTTCGACCCACAGCAGGTCGGCGGCGGCCCGGCCGTGGCCGAGCATGCCCAGCACGCCGGCCAGGTTGGCGACCACGGCGGGGGCGTCCGCGGGGAGTTCGGCGCGGGCGGCGGCGAGCAGGTCGGCGCCGGTCTCCGGGGCGGGGGTGTGCTCGGCCAGCCAGTCCACCAGGTCGGCGGCGGGGACGGGGAGTGCGGCGGGCGGCAGCGCCTCGGCGGCGGCGCGCAGCGCGGCCAGCCGGTCGGCGACGCCGTCGTCGGTGCGGCGCAGCAGGGCGAGCTTGCGCTCGCCGGTGGCGGCCAGGGTGAGGGCCACGGTGCGGGCGCCGCGGGCGACCGCGAGGCGGCCGGCGATCAGCGCCAGGTCGAGGCAGGGGCGGTGGGAGCCGGCGGTGTCCAGGTGGCCGGTCCAGCGGGCGAGGCGGGCGCCGAGGTCGGCGTCGTTGGCCAGGTCGCCGTGCGGCAGGGCGCCGGCCTCGGCGAGGAGTTCGACGGCGCGGGCCCAGCGGTGCCGGATGTCGGCGAACCGGTCGGCCTCCTCGGCCGGCGGCAGCAGGTCGAGGGCGGTGCCGGTGCGGCCGAGGGCGGCCAGGTTGAGGGCGCGGCCGGTGGCGAGCTTGCGGCGGTCGTCGTCGTCGAGCCGGTTGCGGCCGGCGACGTAGGCGTGCTCGGCGGTGTCGTAGGCGTCCAGGGCGTCCTGGTGGCGGCCGAGCCGGTGCAGGGCGGAGGCGCGGCTGTGGCCGAAGGAGAGCGAGACCTGCTCGCCGGCGGCCTGGATCCGGGCCTGGGCGCGGTCGAGGTGGCCGAGTGCCTCCTCGCAGCGGCCGTCGTCCTCCAGGGTGTCGGCGTACTCGCGGGACAGGCAGTCGAAGCAGGCGCGGGCGGGCTCGACCCGCTGCAGGGTCTCCTCCAGCACGGCGAGGCGCTCGGGGACGTAGCCGGGGCCGTCGATGTTGGCGTGGCAGATGGTGAAGTCCTGGACGGCGCAGACCGACTGCGGGCAGGAGGCGGTCTCCTCGCGGTGCGCGAACTCCAGCAGCGAGACGGCCTCGGCCATCGCCGCCTCGCCCTGGTGGCGCTTGTTGAGCAGGTTCTGCAGCCGCCAGTGGCGCAGGAAGACCTCGACCCAGGGCAGGCCGAGGGCGCGGGCGGAGGCGAGCGCCTCCGGGTACATCGCGTCGAGCTGTTCGTTGCGGCCGTCGACGGCGTGGCCGGCGATCTCGGCGAGCGCGGTGGCCAGCCGGTGCTGGCCGGCTTCGTTCAGCTGCCGGTGGGTGTCGTGCACCCAGCCCCAGATGTCGGTGGTCATGCCTGGTTCCCCCCGTGGTGCGGTGCGGCCGCCGGGTGCGCGGCTCGTTCGGTGGTGCGGCGGACGCGGCTCATCGGGGCGCGCCCGGCGGCTCGTCCGCGGCCGGCGCGTCGGCCGGTCCGCCGTCCGGCCCGGGGCGCGGGCCGGGGCGCGGGCCGGGTACGGCGAGCGACTCGGGTACGGCGAGGCCCTCGGGCATCGCGGCGGTGAGCGCGGACACCGCGGTGCCGATGCCGGCCAGCGCCGCGGTCAGGTCGCCGGCCGCCGGGCCCGCCGCCGAGGCCATGATGACCTTGAGCGAGCGCAGCAGCGCCGCGGCCGTGGTGCTGCCGGTGTGCCCGGCCCGGTAGGCGGTGAGCAGGTCCTGCACGGCGGGCGAGGCCAGGTTGAGGTACAGCCGGGCCTTGACGGTGCCCTCGGTGCGGGCGGTGAAGGCGCGGGCCAGGCGCAGCGCGGCGGACGGGATCCGGGCGTCGGCCTGGTCGTCCTCGATCCTGGCCTTCAGCTCGGCCTCCCGGTCGGGGACCAGCACCAGCGGCAGGCCGGGCGGGTCGAACCGGGCGGCGACCAGTTGCTCGCCCTCGTCGGTGAGGGCGGCGGCGAGCCAGGCGCTCTCCTCGGCGGGCAGCGGGTGCAGCGGGTCGCGGAACAGTTCGCGGTTGCCGCTCTCGCTGCCGAGCTCGACGATCCGGCACTCCCGCAGCTGCGCGTAGCGGCGCAGGAAGGGGAGCACGGCGTACCGGTCGCCGCGGGCGATCGGCACCTGCATCGCGCGGTAGAGCATCTCCTCGAAGCCGCCGCCGCTGCCGAGCGCGACGTGCACCGCGCCGCCGCCGGCGGCGCGCAGCGCGCCGGCCGTCAGGTCGCCCTGCGAGGTGGGCACCGGGACGTCGTCGGCGAGCAGGGTGAACAGCCGGTCGTCGCAGAGCGCGGCGCCGAGCAGGTCCTGGCCGTGCCGGGCGAGGATCCGTCGCCAGGCGGCGGGGTGCAGCCGGGCGGTCTCGTAGAGGCCGTCGACGATGGCGTCGGTGAGGGCCTGCTGGAGGGCGCGGTAGTGGTCGTCGCGCTGGAGGTCCTCGCGGCTGGCGGTGGGGGTGAGCCGGGTCGACTCGACCACGCCGCCGATGAACCCGGCCCAGCCGGGCAGCAGGTCGCGGGCGTCGTCGGAGAGCAGCATGCCGCGCAGGTAGACCGCGAGGTCGCGGTTGTCGCTGGAGCCGTAGGTGCCGCCGTCCTGCACCCAGAGCAGGCCGACGGCGTCGGTGCGGCCCTCGACCGGGCGCAGCGGGAAGGCGGTGAGCGGCTCGAAGCGCCGGCCGAAGGCGGCGGCGAAGCGCATCCGGGCGGTGTGGGTGTCGTCCTGGTCCGGTCCGCGCCAGGGCACCGGGACGCCGTTGACCGGGGTGTCGTCCTCGCCGACGTGGACCGGGACCGGCAGCAGCACGCAGTACCGGGCGAGGACCTCGCGCAGCGCGTCCTCGTCGGCGAGGTGGGCGTGTTCGGGCTTGAGCCGCAGTTCGACGGCGGTGCCGGCGGCCGCTCTCGGGGCGGCGGGCTCGACGCTGTACTGCTCGCCGCCGCGGGAGCGGTAGCGGTGGCCGAGGTGCGGTTCGCGGTGCGAGGTGGTGGTGACGGTGACCTCGTCGGCGACCGAGAAGGCGGACAGGAAGCCGAGGCCGAAGGCGCCGATCAGGTCCTGGTTGCCGGTGAGTTCGCGCAGCATCCTGGTGTAGCCGGTGCCGACGGTGGCCAGGTAGGCGTGGATCTCCGGCTCGGTGAGGCCGGCGCCGGTGTCCTCGATCACGACGGTGCGCCGGGCCGGGTCGCCGCTGACCCTGATCAGCGCGGCCGCGGTGTGGCCGGGGTCCTCCAGCCGGCGGCGGGTGTGCGAGTCGTGGGCGTTCTGCACCAGTTCGCGCAGGGCGACCAGCGGGGTGGAGTAGAGGTGGGTGGCGAGGACGCTCACCAGGCCGCCGAGATCGACCTCGGTCGTACGCAGATTGTCGGCGGCGGGGAATTCACCGGCGGGCCCGTGGCCGGGCGGCAGACCTTGAGACATGAGGCCCCAGTCTGCCAGTACGACTATCAGTCGACCAGCGCTTTCCGCAGCCGCACTCCGCGCACCCGCCGGTCAACGCGGAGTTGACGTGCGGGCCAACACCGGGCCACCGCGCCGGGTGGGGGCGGGACACCGCCGTCCGGGGGATCGCGGACCGGACCCGCACCTTTCGGACGCCTCGGCCGTTAGGGGTTTATCCGATATCTGTGACACCTTCGAGCGAAACGGGCAGCCAGGGCTGGAAGCCAATAGGCCGTCCGGGCAATCATGATGACGCGACGTCAGTTCCGGCGCGCCAGGGGCGGCCAACCCCGGGGCGCCATATTTCGCATCAGCAAGCTTGGAGACCACCGTGTCCCGTATTCGTGCGGCCGCCGCCGTCACCGCTCTCGGAGCCTTCCTCCTCGTCGGAATCGGCACCGCCCAGGCCGACAACGGCGCCGGCGCCGAGTCCGGTTCCAACAGCACCGTCGTCAGCAACACCGGCTCCGGCAACATCGTGGGCGGCGTCCTGGGCAACGCCAACGGCACCCAGCAGACCGCCACCGGCTCCGGCGGCAGCAACCAGAACAACAGCCTCGGCGTCACCGGCAACTCCGGCGCCATCGGCACCCTCCAGGGGAACGGCAACCTCGCGGACCACGTCTACTACCCGTTCGTCCTCTACTAGGCCGCCACCGGACTGCCGCGACCCGGCTGCCGCGACCCGGCTGTCGGCGGGCCGCCACCGGTGGCGGCCCGGCGGCACCGCCGTGACCGGGTGGGGGGCGGGCCGCGCGGGCCCGCCCCTCACCCCTGCGCCGCCGCGGTCAGTCCAGTCCCAGCACGGCCCGGCTCAACGCGTCCAGCCCGGGCGCGGGTTCGGCGCCGCCGGCCCGGTGCCGCACCCCGTCGTTGACCAGCGCGAACATCGCGTGCACCCGGATCCGCGCCTGCGCCCGGTCGTCCTGCGGCCGCACCTGCCCCAGCAGGTCGACCCAGGTCCGCAGGAAGTCCCGGCGGAAGTCCAGCGCGGCCTTGCGGTCGGCCGGCGCCAGGCGCTCGGTCTCGCTGGTCATCGCCCCCAGGTAGTGGCGGTGCCCCCGGGCGAAGTCCAGGTACGCCGCCAGGCCCGCCGCCAGCGCCGTGCGCGCGTCGCCCGGCCCCGCCAGCGCCCCGCCCACCTCGTGCCACAGCCGCTCCCGGCTGCGCACCAGGGCGGCCGCCAGCAGCTCCGCCTTGGTGGCGAAGTGCTTGTACACGCTGGGGCCGGCGATGCCCACGGCCGCACCCAGCTGGTCGGTGGAGACGTTGTCGAAGCCCCGCAGGTCGAACAGCCGGACCGCCGCGACCAGCAGCGCCTCCCGCCGCGACCCCGCCGGACCGCCGTCCGCCGGACCGGCGCCGGCCGCGGACCCGCCCGGCGCCGCGGCGAGTACCGCAGCTCCGAGTTCGCGCAGCAGCTCCTCGAACCGCCGCCGCGGCGGCGCGAAGGTGTGGTGCGAGAGGCTGCCGTACACCGACAGCAGCGACCAGCAGCGGAACTCCGCGTCCGCGGGCCCGCCCACGATCCGGGCCATCTCCCCCACCCGGCCGCGCAGTTCGCGGCGCAGCGCGGCCTGCTGTCCGGCCGGGAGCAGTCGGGCCTCGCGCTGCCAGAGCGTCCCGAACGCCCGGTGGTCGACGGCCGCCGCCGCCAGCTCCGCGCACAGCGCCGCCGGTCCGTCCGCCCCGCGCCGGACCGCCTCGCCCAGGGCCGCCAGCTCCGCCTCCAGGGCGCACCGCAGCAGCTCGGGCTTGTTGGCGAAGTGCCGGTACAGCGCGGGCGCGGTGATCCCGGCCTCGGCCGCCACCTGCGCCATCGACACCCCGTGGTACCCGCCGCGGTGGAACTGCCCGGCCGCGGCGGCCAGCAGCTGGGCCCGGCGCCCGGGCGGCCGCCGCACCACCTCGCGATCCGCCGCCACGTCCACCCCTTCACAGCCGGCCCACGAAATCGGCACTCAGGGTAGCAAGGATTCACTTGAGGGCCGCCGAGGCCCGGGGACGGCCCCTGCGGGGATGCCCGCGCCGGATGCCGCAGTGCTGGACAGCCATGGCTACCGGCGATTAACTTGTCCCGCGATCAGCCGCTGTCCGAAGGGAGCGCCGCCGTGCGCCGTACCGTCTTCACCGAGGACCACGAGGCCTTCCGGGAGACCATCCGGGACTTCATCTCCAAGGAGGTCGTCCCGGTCTACGAGAGCTGGGAGGCGGACGGCCACCCGCCGCGCTCCTTCTACCGCAAGCTCGGCGACCTCGGCGTCTTCGGCATCGAGGTGCCGGAGGAGTACGGCGGCGCGGGCGAGAGCGGCTTCAAGTACCAGGCCGTGGTCAGCGAGGAGTGCGCCCGGGCCGGTGTCACCTTCGGCTCCTCGGGTGTGCACACCGGCCTGGTGCTGCCCTACCTGCTGGAGTACGCGAACGAGGAGCAGAAGCAGCGCTGGCTGCCCGGCTTCGTCTCCGGCGAGATCATGACCGCCATCGCGATGACCGAGCCCGGGGCCGGCTCCGACCTGGCGGGCATCACCACCACCGCCCGGCTCTCCGAGGACGGCACCCACTACGTCCTCAACGGCGCCAAGACCTTCATCACCGGCGGGGTGCTGGCCGATCTCGTCCTGGTGGTCTGCCGGACCTCGCCGTACGACCCCGCGGACCGCCGGGCGGGCCTGTCCATCCTGTGCGTGGACACCTCCTCCCCGGGCTACACCGTCGGCCGCAAGCTGCAGAAGATCGGCCTGCGCACCTCCGACACCGCCGAACTGGCCTTCAGCGACGTCCGGGTGCCGGTCGCCGACCTGCTCGGCGAGGAGGGCAAGGCGTTCTCCTACCTCACCCACAACCTGGTGCAGGAGCGCCTCGCCATCGCGGTCGGCGCCTACGCCTCGGCCGCGGCCGCGGTCCGCTTCGCGCTGGCCTACGTGAAGGACCGCAAGGTCTTCGGCCAGGCGGTGGCCGAGTTCCAGAACACCAAGTTCACGCTGGCCGACTGCGAGGCCCAGGTGGTCGCCCAGCAGTCGATGGTGGACCGGGCGCTGGAGCTGTACCAGCACGGCGAGCTGACCGTGGCGGACGCCGCCGCCACCAAGCTGTTCTGCACCGAGTCGGCCTCCCAGGTCATCGACAAGTGCCTCCAGCTGCACGGCGGTTACGGCTACATCCTGGAGTACCCGATCGCCCGCCTCTACACCGACAACCGGGTCTTCCGGATCTACGGCGGCACCAGCGAGGTCATGCGCAGCATCATCGCCAAGTCCCTGGGTCTGTAGTCCCGGTACCCGCACCCGCGGGCCGGGCACGCGCCCGCTGCCGCCCCGGCGTTCACCGGGGCGGCAGCGGGCGTACGGCAGGTACTGCGGGCACTGCGGTGCCGGTCAGCGCATCGACCCGTTGCCGGCCTCCGCCCGCCAGGCGTCCCGGCCGGCCATCGAGGCCGCCCTGGCCTGGTGCATCGCGCGGCTCGCGAGCTCGGTCGGGGGTGTGTCCATCTGCCGGACGAAGTCGCGGCCCGCCTGCGCGAGCGAGACGCCGACGATGACCGCACCGGCCAGGCCGAGCATGGCCCCGAACCCGGTGAGCAGCGCACCGGTCGTGAGCATCGAACGATTGACGTTGAATCCGTCGGTGAACCTCTGATGTGTCGCCATACCTCCACCATCGGGCCACCCGGGCCGAGCCGCACCCGGAGCGGGGCCGCACGCCCGTGCTACCCCCTGGCGGCGCTCCAGCGCGCGCCGGGGGGCGGGCAGGCCCTAGGGTCGCGGCGGGGGTCCCGCCCACGCAGGAGGCCGCGATGTCCGAGCCCGTTCCCGTCGATCTCAACGCGCTGGCCGACGAGCACAGCGCGAAGGCGGCCGCCAGTGCCCACGGCCGCAGCGCCCATCTGCTGGTGCACGACGGGGTCCTGCGGCAGACCGTGATCGCCCTGCGCTCCGGTGCGGCGCTGGACGAGCACAACGCCCCGGTCGCGGCCAGCCTGCTGGTACTGCGCGGCCGGGTCTCGCTGACCGTGGCGGGCCGCCGGCACGAGGTGGCCGCCGGTCAGCTGCGCCCGATCCCGCAGGAGCGGCACGGCCTGCTCGCGCACCTGGACTCGGTGGTCCTGCTGACGGCCGTCACCAACTGACGGCCGCCCGGCGGACCGGCCCTCGGCGCTGGTGGGACCGGCCCTCGCAGCCGGTGGGACCCGACCTCACTGCTGGTGGGGCCGGACCTCGCCGAGCACGCTCTCGCTGACCAGCTCCAGCCCGCGCAGCAGTTGCGCACCGTCCGGCGCCTGTTCGGGTGAGAGCAGCCACTGCGCGGCCAGCCCGGCCAGCAGGGCCTGGTAGAACGCGCCGCGGGTGAGCTCGTCCGGGGTGTCCGGCACCTCCTCGAGCCCCTGGAAGATCGCCGACAGGCCGAGCCGGCCGTCCTTCTGCGCCGCCTCGAACGCCGCCCGCAGGTCGTCGGTGTGCGCGGCCTGGGCCATCACCTCGAACTGGGCGGTCCACAGCCCCCGGTACTCGACGAAGGTCCGCAGCACCCGGTCCCAGGAGGCGGCGAACCGCTCGCGCGGGTCGGTCAGGCCGCTCGCCCCGGCGAGCGCCGCGCCGACGGCGTCGCCCCAGTCCTCCAGCGCCGAGATCACGGCCTGGCCGAGCAGCGCCTCCTTGGAGCCGTAGTGGTAGCCGATCGCGGCCAGGCTCACCCCGGCGGCGGAGGCGATGTCCCGGGCGGTGGTGCGCCCGTAGCCCTTCTCGGACAGGCAGCGCTTGGCGCCGAGCAGCAGATCCTCACGGTTTCCCATGCGGCCGATGCTACGGGAGGACCTGGACGGATGTCTCGCACGGATGAGTGAGACGAGTGAGTTAGACACTTGTACTAGACAGCTGTGCCAGACGCTCGTACAGTCATCCCCATGACCGCAACCACCGGCCGCGCCGGCCGCCGCGCATGGATCGGCCTCGCCGTCCTCCTGCTCCCCACCCTCGTCATCGCGATGGACATGGGCGTGCTCTTCTTCGCCGTCCCCTTCATCGCCACCGACCTGAAGCCCAGCGGCACCCAGCAGCTGTGGATCATGGACATCTACTCGTTCCTGCTGGCGGGCCTGCTGATCCCGATGGGCGCGCTGGGGGACCGGATCGGCCGCCGCAGGCTGCTGATGGCGGGCGCCGCCGGGTTCGCCGCGGCGTCGCTGCTCGCCTCGTACGCGGACGGGGCCGGCTCGCTGATCGCCGCCCGGGCGCTGCTCGGCGTCGCCGGGGCCACCCTGATGCCCTCGACGCTGGCGCTGATCCGCAACATGTTCCACGACCCCCGGCAGCGGCAGGCCGCGATCGGCATCTGGAGCGGCGCGATGATGGGCGGCGCCACCCTCGGCCCGGTCGCCGGCGGGCTGCTGCTGGACCACTTCTGGTGGGGCTCGGCGTTCCTGGCCGCCGTCCCGGTGATGCTGCTGGTGCTGCTCGCCGCGCCCGCCCTGCTCCCCGAGTACCGGACGCCCCCTCGGGGCCGCTTCGACCTGGCCGGCGCCGCGCTGTCGATCGCCACCGTGATGCCGGTGGTGTACGGGATCAAGACCCTGGCCGTGGACGGCTGGGCCCCGGCGCCCGCCCTGGCCCTGGCGGGCGGCCTGCTGGCCGGCGCCGGCCTGGTGGCCCGGCTGCGGACGGCGGCCTTCCCGCTGATCGACCTCGGCCTGTTCCGGATCCGCACCTACAGCGGCGCGATCACCGTCAACACCATCGCGATGTTCGCCATGATGGGCTTCACCCTCTTCACTTCGCAGTACCTCCAGCTGGTCAAGGGGTTCAGCCCGCTGACCGCCTCGCTGTGGGCGCTGATCCCGAGCGTCGGCGTCGGCGCCGCGGTCGGCGGGATCGGCGCGCTGGCCGGCAAGGTCCGTCCGGCGACCCTGATGAGCGGCGGCTTCCTGCTCAGCGCGACCGGCTTCGGCCTGATGACGCTGATCGGCCCGGACACCCCGCTCGCCGTGATCCTGACCGCCTCCGGGGTGATCGCGGCCGGGGCGGTCGGCTCGATGACCCTGACCGCCGAGATGGTGGTCTCGGCCGCCCCCGCCGAGCGGGCCGGCGCCGCCTCCGCCACCTCGGAGACCGCGAGCGAACTGGGCAGCTCCCTGGGCATCGCGCTGCTCGGCGCGGCCGGCGCGGCGGTCTACAAGGCGCAGCTGGACGGCCGGGTGCCGGACGGCCTGCCGGCCGGGGCGGCCCGGGCCGCCCACGACACCCTGGGCGGTGCGGTCACCGTGGCCGGGCAGCTCGGCGGGCAGGCCGGGACCGACCTGCTGGCGGTCACCCGGTCGGCCTTCGCGGACGGGATGCACGTGGCGGCGGTGGTGGGCCTGGCGGTGATGCTGGGTGCCGCGCTCGCGGCCAACCGGCTGATGCGGCACCTGCCCGCCGGCCCGCAGGAGCCCGCCCGGCACCCCCAGGAGCCCGCCCGGCAGGAGAGCGACCAGCAGGATAACCCCGGGCAGGAGGGCGTCCGGCGGGGCGTCGACCGGCCGGCCGCCGTCTGAGGCGGCCGCGCGGCCCGGCGGGGCCGCCCCCACGCGGATCATCCGGGCCCCGGCCGACACCAGTCGGCCGGGGCCCCGCCCGTGCGACGGCCCACCGCCGAGGAGCGCGGGCCCCGCGCGCCTGTCCGGCCCGGCCGGGCCGCCGACCTAGCGTCGGACCCGCACCCACCACCGCACTGCCGGCGACCGACCGCAGGAGGCCCGCCACCGATGCCGGAACCAGCCTGGCGCCGCGAGACCGAGGACCCCGACTACCGCTTCACCCTCGCCAACGAGCGGACCTTCCTCGCCTGGATCCGTACCGCGCTGGCCCTGCTGGCGGGAGCGGTCGCGATCGACCAGCTCACCCCGGGGCTGGCGCCGCAGGGCGTCCGCACCGCGCTCGCGGTGGTGCTGGCGGTCGGCGGGGCGGGGCTCGGCGGCGCCGCGTACCGCCGCTGGGCCCGGGTCGAACGGGCGATCCGGGAGGGCGGCCGGCTCCCGTACACCCGGATCGTGCTGGTGCTCTCGCTGTGCGTGGTGGCGGCGGCCGCGGTGTTCACCGCACTGATCATCGGGTCGGCGGTGTGACCGCCGCCCCCGAGGGCCGGGACCCCGGCCTGCAGCCGGAACGCACCCTGCTGGCGTGGGGCCGCACCGCGCTGGTGCTGACCGTGGACGCGCTGCTGGTGCTCCGGTCCGGCCTGGTCGCGGACCGGGCGGCGCTGACCGCGACCGGCGGCCTGCTGGCGGCCGCGGCCTGCGGCTTCCTCGGGTACGGGCTGCGCCGCCGGCGCGGGCTGGAGCGGCCGGGCGCGGCGCCGCGGGCCGTCCCGGCGCTGCCGCTGCGGATTCTGGCGGCGACCGTCGTGGTGGCGGCGGCCGGCAGCGCCGGGTGTGTCCTGGCCGGTCGCTGAGCTGCCGCCGAGGCCCCACAGTGGTCCAGACCACAAGGTGCAGATCACCTGGTTTTCGGCTGCCGTTTGCCGACGGGTGTATACGTTCGCCGACCGGGCCAGGCATACTGGGCCAGGTCGGGCACCTCCGTCCGATCTGCGTTCGGCGAGAACTTCCGCGAAAGGACCGGTGGTCAGGGATGTTCCGTAACGGTCTCGAGCCCTGGCACATCATCATCATGGTGGCAGTGCTCGTCCTGCTGTTCGGCTCCAAGAAGCTGCCCGAGATGGCCCGTGGTCTCGGGAAGTCGATGCGTATCCTCAAGGCCGAGACGAAGGCCCTGCGTGAGGACGACGCACCGGCCGAGGCCCAGAACGGCACCGCCCAGAGCGCGGCCGAGCAGCCCCGCCCGGCGGTCGAGCCGACCACCGTCACCGAGTCCGCCGACACCACCAAGTCGGCCACCGGCGCCTGAGCCCGCACACCCCGGAACCCCTGCCCCGCCACCGCGGGACGGGGGTTCTGCCGTTTCCGGACACGCCGACGACAGAGTGGCCGTCCGATTTGTTCTGGTATCTCCTGGTACTCGACCGCTCGCCGAGCAACCCGGAGGACGTCCATGGCCACCCCTGGAGCCGGCGAGCCCGGCGACTCCCCCGACAGCGGACCGTCCGACGACGGCCCCTCCGACAGCCGGCCACCCGCCAGCCGACCACCCGACAGCGGGCCGCCCGACAGCAAGCCGCCCGGGAGCAAGCCGCCCGACCGGCCGGCCGACGCCGGCGAACTCGCCGCCCTCCGCAAGCGGGTGGCCGTGCTGGAGACCAAGGACCGCCCGCAGCGGCACCGGATCAGGTCCCTGCTGGCCGCGCTGCTGATCACCCTGGCCGCCGTGCTCACCCCGCTCGCCGTGGTCTCCTCCTGGACGAAGTCGCAGCTCACCGACACCGACCGGTACGTGGCCACGATGAAGCCGCTGGCCGAGAACCCGGCCATCCAGACCGCGGTCACCAACCGGGTGACCGATCTGATCATGCAGAACATCCCGATCGAGAGCCTGCTCGACGACGTCGCCCCGGCCGACCGGCCGCTGCTGGACACCGCCCTCAAGAAGCTCGGCTCCGCGCTGACCAGCGGACTGACCGGCCTGGTGCACGGCCAGGTGGAGCGGCTGGTGACCAGCGACGCCTTCGTCACCATCTGGGTGACCGTCAACCGCGACGCGCACGCGGCCGTCGACCGGCTGCTCACCGGCGAGGGCGGCGGCTCGGTCCAGATCCAGGGCGACAAGGTGACCCTCGACCTGGCGCCGCTGATCGCCCAGGTCAAGGAGCGGCTGGTGGCCAACGGGGTGAGCATCGCCGACAAGATCCCCGAGGTGCACACCGACTTCGTCCTGATCCAGTCCGACGCCGTCCGCAAGGCGCAGAGCGGCCTGCGGCTGCTGGACCTGGCCGGGTTCTGGCTGCCGGTGCTGGCGCTGGCCTGCGCGGTGGGCGGCGTGCTGCTCGCGGTACGGCGACGGCGGGCCGCGGTCACGGCGGCGCTGGCGATCGCGGCCGGCGCGGTGGTGCTGGGCATCGGCCTGTCGGTGTTCCGGGTGATCTACCTGGACCGGCTGCCCGCCGGGGTCGACCAGTCGGCCGCCGCGGCGGTCTACGACACGCTGGTGCGCTACCTGCGGGCCTCGATCCGGGTGGTGCTGGCGCTCGGCATCCTGGTCGCGCTGTCGGCCTGGCTGACCGGGCCGGGGCGGCGCGCGGTCGCCGTCCGGGGACTGTGGCAGCGCGGGCTGGGCGCGCTGCGGGAGTCGGCGCAGCGGGTCGGGATGCGGCTCGGCCCGGTCGGGCCGTTCGTCCACCGCTGGAAGGCCTGGATGGGCTGGATCGCGGCCGGCGCCGCGGTGCTGGCCCTGCTGCTGTGGAGCTACCCGACGGTGGTGGTGGTGATCTGGATGGCCGTCGTGCTGCTGCTGGTGCTGGCCGTGCTGGAGTTCCTCGACCAGCCGGAACGGACCGCGCCGGGGACCGGCGCCGGCCGGTGAGGCCGGGCGGGGCCGCGGCGGGCGCCGACGCCGCGCAGCCCACCGTAGTAGGAAGGTAGGCTATCCATTCAGCGGAGACGAGGGAGCGGACAGCCATGCGCATCGGCGAGTTGAGCAGCCGGACCGGCGTACCGGTCCCGACCATCAAGTACTACCTGCGTGAGGGCCTGCTCCCGGCCGGCGAGCTGACCAGCCCCAACCAGGCGCAGTACGGCGACGCCCACGTCCACCGGCTCAAGCTGGTCCGCGCCATGATCGACGTCGGCCGGCTGTCGATCGCCGCGGCCCGCGAGGTGCTGACCGCGCTCGACACCCCCGGCGGCTCGCTGCACGAGACGCTCGGCGTGGCGCTCGGCGCCGTCACGGCGCCCACCCCGGCCGGCCTCGCCGAGGGCGAGAGCCCCGGCGAGGGCGAGGTGCGCCGGCAAGCCGAGGGAACAGTCGAGGAGCTGGTGGGCCGGCTCGGCTGGCAGGTCAAGCCGGACAGCCCGGCCCGGCAGGCGCTCGCCCAGGTGATCGTCACCTTCCGCACCCTGGGCCAGGGCGAGCTGGTCGGCCTGCTGGAGGACTACGCCGAGGCCGCCGAGCGGCTGGCGGCGGCCGAGGTCGCGGCGGTGGCCACCCACCCGGACCCGGACGGCCTGGTGGAGAGCGCGGTGATCGGCACCGTGCTGGGTGACGCGGCACTCGCGGCGCTGCGCCGGCTGGCCCAGGAGGACGCCTCGCACCGGCTGTTCGCCACCCCGGGTGACGCCGCCCGGGCGGGGCTCGGCTGATCCGGTTCGTCCGAACGGCCCCGGTGCGGGGGGCGCGGCGGCGGTGCCTCCGGCAGGCTGGACGGGTCCGACGCGTCCCGACTGCCGGGGGTGCCCATGGCCCGACGCGGAGCCCAGCCGCTGGCCTGGGTGATCATCCTCGGTCTCCCGTTCCTGATGATCACCGTCTGGTTCCTGCTGCCGCTGGACGTGTTCGGCCCGCACCACCCGGCACTCAGCTGGACGGTCTTCGCGGTGCTGCTGGTCGGGGTGGCGGTCAGTCTGCTGCGGCAGATCCAGATGGAGCTGATCGGGGAGCGCGGCCACCCGGTGCTGGTGATCATCGTGGTGCTCTGCTTCTCGATGCTGCTGTTCTCCACCGCCTACCTGGCGATGGCCAAGAACCCGAACGAGTTCCCCGGCATCAACACCAAGGTCGACGCGCTGTACTTCACCGTGATCACGATGGCCACCGTCGGGTACGGCGACATCGTCCCGGTCGGGCAGGCGGCCCGGGTGGTGGTGATACTCCAGATCCTCTACACCCTGGTCTTCCTGACCGCGGGCGGCGCCGCCATCAGCCGCCGGCTGAAGACCACCATGGAGCACCGGGCGGACCAGCGCCGCCACGGTGACTGAGCCGGGGGGCCGGGCGCCGGGGGTCAGCCGTTCTGGTCCTGCTGCTGGTCGTGGACCGCGGCGATCAGTGAACTCAGCCTGGACTGCCAGGCCTGCGCGGTGTCGCCGTCGACCGCGTGCCGCTTCGTCAGGTCCTTGACCAGCCGCTGGGCCTCCCGCAGCGCGTCCTCGGCGTCGTCCGGGCGGTGGCCGACGACCGCGAGGGCCGCCGTGTCCAGCACCCGCAGCAGGTCGGCCTGGCGGTCCCGGTCCTTGGGCATCCTGGTCTGCGCGACGGCGGCCCGCAGCTGGGCGATCCCGACCGCCGGGTTGGTTCTGCCGCCGGGCGACGGCGAGGCGGAGCCGGACGGGGAGGCCGACGGCGAGGTGGTGCGGCCGGGCGCCGTGGTGGCCGCGCCGGGCGGGGGCGCGGCGGCGGAGGCGGTGGCGGCCGGCGGGGAGACGGGGGTGCTGGGAACGGCGGCGCCGGCGGTGTCGGCGGCGGAGCCGTTCAGGCTGAGGGCCGCGGCCACCACCGCGACCGCCGCCACCGCCACCCCCGCGCCGGCGAGGACCAGCGGGCGCCTGCTGCGGGCCGGCGGCTGCTCGTCGTGGTCGCGGTGGTCCGGCCGGTGCTGCTCGTACGGCGGCTGCTCGTACGACGGCTGTGGGTGGGGCGGGTACCCGGCCTGCTGCGGCACCGGCGGCAGCACCGAGGTGCGGCGCTGCTGGTCGGGGTAGGGCGCGGCGGGAACCGGCGGCAGCACCTGGGTGGCCGCGCCCGCACCGGAGCCGGCGGCCAGCAGTTCGCCGGTGCGGTCGGCGGGCTGCGTCCCGGGGACGGCGGCCAGCAGCTCGGCCCGGGCCGAGCCGGCGTCGGCCGGTCGGCCGTCGGGGTGCTTGGCGAGCAGCCGCAGCACGGCGGTGTCCAGGGCCGGCGGGACGTCGGGGCGGTGCACCGAGACCGGCACCGGGTACTCGCTGACGTGCTTGAAGGCGATGGCGACCGGGGTGTCGGCGTCGAACGGCGGTGCGCCGGTGAGCATCTCGACCAGGACGCAGCCGACCGCGTAGAGATCCGCCCGGCCGTCGACCGCGCCGGCCGTGGCCTGCTCCGGGGAGAGGTAGGCGGCGGTGCCGACCACGGTCGCGGTCTGGGTGAGGCGGGAGGCGGAGGAGCCGGCCCGGGCGATGCCGAAGTCCACCACCTTCACCCCGCCGTCCTCGGTGATCATGATGTTGCCGGGTTTGATGTCCCGGTGCACCAGGCCCTGGGCGTGGGCCGCGGCCAGCGCCTCGCAGACCGCCGCGGCGACGCCGACCGCCCGCTCCACCGGCAGCCGCCCGGCCTCGGCGATCAGGCGGCTCAGCGGCCGGCCCTGCACCAGCTCCATGACGATGTACGGGGCCCCCTGGTCCACCCCGGAGTCGAAGACCATCGCCACCCGCGGGTGCACCAGCATCGCGGCGTGCTGGGCCTCCTGGCCGAACCGGTCGGCGAAGCGCGGGTCGTCGGCGAGGCCGCCGTTGAGCACCTTGACGGCCACCTGGCGGCCGAGCTGGCGGTCGACGGCGCGCCAGACCGTGGCCATGCCGCCGACGCCGAGTATCTCCACGAGCTCGTAGCGCCCGTTCAGTGCACGTCCGATCACCGGGAACCGCTCCCCTCACTCCGTCGGCCCAAGGCTCCAGGTCGCCTCGTGCATCTGTGCACGATAGCGGCCGGGCGGGGCCGCGGCCGAAGCTGCAGGCGGGACGCCTCGCGCCGGCCCGGCCGCGCAGCGGGCGCCGCCGCGGGGGCGGGGACCGGGCGGGCGGTGGACACGGGGGGAGCCCACCGACCGCCCGGAGTCTCGCGGGCGCCCGGCCTGCGCCGGGTGCCGCCGGCCCGCCGGGGGCCGTCGCCGCACGGGCGGCGGGCCCGGCCCTGGCAGGGCCGGGTCACCGGTCGGGCCGCGGGCCCGGGGGGATCGCCCGCGGCCCGACCGGAGTTCTGGCGTTCACCCCCGGCGGCCGCCGGAGGCCGAAGGGGTGGCCGTCGCGGCCTTGGCCTGGCCCGAGGGCCGGGCGTCCTTGCCGCCCGAGGAGCCGTCCTGCCCGTCGGACGAACCGTCCCCGGGGAAGTCCTCGTGCAGCACGGCCGCGCAGTACCCCGCCGTCCGCCCGGTGCCGCCGGCGGAGCGCGACAGCCGCTGGAGCGCCTGCTCCTTCAGCAGGTCGGCCAGCCGCTCGCCGGCCCGCAGCCGGTCGCGCAGCGAACGGCAGAGCGGGGCGTCCGGCGCCGCCGAGGCCGCGTCGACGCTCGGGGCGGCGGACGTCGGACCGTCCTGCGGGCGGGTGCCCGTGCCGGGCGCCGGGGCGGACCCGGACGCCGGTGCGGACCCTGCGGCGGAGCCGCCCGGCCGGGCCCGGTCCGGCGGGACCGACGCCGTACCGCTCCCGGACGGGCGCGCGCCGGCCGCGGCGGAGCCGGTGGCGGCCGGTACGGCGGGAGCGCTGACCGGCGGCCGGGCCGGGGCCGGGGCGCCGCCCAGCGCCGGCGGCAGCGACCCGGTGCCCGCGGCGACGGCGACACCCCCGAGCGCGGTCACGGCGAACGCGGCGGCGAGGGCCTTCGCGCTGAAGGCCCGCGCGAGCGCGGTGTCCGCCATGGTTCGTCTCCGGGGCCGGTCGGCCGTGCTGGTGGGTCGGGCCGAGCCGGTGGCTGCGGCGGAGGTGAGACGGGCTTCCCGGAACGCGGCCAGGGCCTGCCGCTCCCCGGCCACCTCACCGTCCGCCTCGCCGTCCGCGGCCGGGGCGGCAGCGGCGGCGAGCAGCCCGGCCAGGGCCGGGTGGCCGGTGGCGGCGGCCCGACCGGCCTCCGGGTCGGCCCCGGCACCGGCGAGCAGCTGCTCGGCGGTCTCGCGGTCGATCCGGCGGGATCGGTTGGTGCTCATCTCATGTCCTTCAGCGTCGCGGCTGTTCGCGGTGTCACACCCGGCGGGGAGATTTTTCTCGCGGTCCGGCGGTCCGCCGCCGCGGGCACCCCCGCCGGCGGCTCGACGGCCGGCCTCCCCGGCAGGCCCCCGGCGGCCCCGCCGCCCGCCTCGAGCAGTCCGGCGAGTCTGCGCAGTCCCCGGTGGGCGGCCATCCGGACGCTGCCGGACCGCTTGCCCAGGACCCGCGCGGCGCTCTCGGCGTCCAGCTCCAGCACCACCCGCAGCAGCACCGCCTCGGCCTGGTCGCGGGGCAGCCGGGCGATCAGCGCGAGGGCGTCGGCGGTGGTCACCGTGGTCAGGGCGGCGCCGGCGGTGTCCTCGGCGGCGGCCAGGTCGGCCAGGTACTCCACCGGCAGGTCGGCGACCGGGCGGCGGCGCTGGCGGCGCAGGTGGTCCATGGCCCGGTTGCGCGCGATGGTGGCGACCCAGGCCCGGAAGCCGTCGGAGTCGCCGCTGAAGCGCCCGAGGTCGCGGGCGACCTGCAGCCAGGCCTCGGAGGCGATGTCCTCGGCGTCCTCGGACCGGCCGCCGACCAGCACCCCGAGGTAGCGCAGCAGGCCCGGCTGGACGGCCCGGAACAGCACCCGGAAGGCGGCCTCGTCCCCGTCCCGGGCGGCCTGGACGGCTGCCGCCAGGTCGGCCCGCCGGTCGGGCGCCCGCTCGTGGACGGTCGGACGGCCGGCTCCGTCGCCGGTGCCCGCCCCGGGGTGTTCTGCACTGTGCACCAGCCACATGATGCGTCATCCCGGTGGGGCCGTGACGGCCGGGTCCGGGGCGCACCGGGGCGGGCGCGGGGGCGCACCCGGCGGATCGGACGGGGACGAAGGTCCTGTCAGCCACTGCCATTCGCCCGCTGCCCGCAAAGGTGCCCGAGGCATAGGTTCGTGGACGGAGCACACTCCCCCGCGTGCCCGCCCTCCCGGCCACCCCCACGGAACAGTGATGACCACCGCCCACCAGCTCTTCGCCGAAGCCCTCCGCGACCACTTCGCGCCCGCCCTGCGGGCCCTCGGCTTCACCGGCGGGCCGCACGCGTTCACCCTGCCGGACCCGACCCGCCAGGTGCTGCTCGACGTCCGGACCCCGCAGCCGCAGGCGGCCGGGCCCGACGGCGGGCGGTCCGTCCGGTACACCCTGGGGCTGGCGATCACCCCGAGGTCCCCCGGTGCGGGGCCGCCCGCCTGGCGGGCCGGGATCGGCGAGCTGCTGCCGGCCGGCGGGGAGGTCTGGTGGGAGGTCGCGCCTGGGCCGCGCTGGCTGGTCGCGGTGGAGGACTCGGTGGCCGCCGTCCGCCACTACGCGCTGCCCGAGCTGCTGCGCCGGCTGGCCGAACCGGACGCCGCCGGGTACCTGTCCCGGGACGAACTGGCGGAGGTCGACGCCGCGCTGGCACTGGCCGCCGTCCCCCGGATCGGCCGGGCCGAACTGCTCGGCGGCGCCCTGCTGCTGCACGGTGCGTGGAGCCGGTCCGACCCCGTCGCCCGGGAGGTGCTGGAGGCGGCCGCGCTGGGTTTCCTGTCCGCCGGGGACGACCGTTTCGACCGGGTCCGCTGCCTGGACACGCTGGGCCGCGCGCTGTGGGTGTTCGAGGCCGGGCCGGGCTGACCCGGGGCCCGGGCCGGGCCGGGCGGACGGCCGCCGGGGAACCGCCGACGGTCCGTCAGCCGTCCTGATACCCAGCCGGGCGGCACGGGGCCACCCGGGCACCGAGCACCGGGGGACCCAGCGGCATGCGCAGCGAGACGACGGACGACCGACAGCTGGCCTGGGACGGCTGCCTCAACGTGCGCGACCTCGGCGGGCTGCCCACGGTCGACGGCCGCCGCACCCGCCGGGGCGCCGTGGTGCGCGCCGACAACCTGGACTCGCTGACCGACGAGGGCTGGGCCGCGCTGTACGCCTACGGCATCCGGACCGTGGTCGACCTGCGGGACGAGGCGGACTTCCGTCCGCGGCTGCCGCACCCCGCCGATCTGGACCTGGTCCGGGTGCCGCTGGACGAGCTGGCCGGGCCCGGCTGGTGGGCCCGGTTCGGCGCGCTGGACGGCACGCCGCTGGCCTTCCGGCCGTACCTGGACGACTGCCCGCACGCGGTGGCCGCGCTGGTCGGCGCCGTCGCCGGGGCCCGGCCGGGCGGCGTGGTGGTGCACTGCGGGGCGGGCCGCGACCGTACCGGGCTGGCGGCGCTGGTGCTGCTGGCGCTGGCCGGGGTGGAGCCGGCTGCCGTCGCCGCCGACTACCTGCTCAGCACCGAGAACCTGCGCCCGCTGTGGGGCATGCTCGGCCGGCCCGACGAGGGGCTGGTGATCGAGCAGATCCTGCGGGAGGCGGGTACCACCGCCGAGGCGGCGCTGCACGAGGTGCTGGCCGAGTTCGACCCCGAGTCCTGTCTGCCCGCCGCCGACCTGGCCGCCGTCCGGGCCCGGTTGCTGGACTGAGCGGCCCGGCTGCCGCGCCCGGTGGGGCCGGTCACCACAGCCGGTCGATCTCACCGGGGTGCAGCGCGACCCGGGCACCGGCGAAGGACGCCCGGTGTGCGCGGGCCCGGGCGGTGACGAAGTCGGCCAGCACCACCTTGTCGAAGCCCGCGCGGTCGCTGGGGAAGGGCCGCTCGGGCGTCCCGCCGACCAGGACCGTGCCGGGCAGCGGCTGCCAGCCGGCCCGGACGTAGAACGGCACCAGCGGGCGGTCGCAGCTGAAGATCCCGAGGTCGGCGCCGAGCGGGCCGAGTGCGGCCCGGGCCGCGGCGACCAGCCGGCCGCCGTGGCCCCGCCCGCGCCGCGCCGGGTCGGTGACCACCGCGGACAGCCCGCGGGCCCGGAAGACCTGCCCACCGTGGGTGATCTCCTTGCCGAGCAGGTCGAGGGCGGCGACCACGGCGCCGCCCTCGAGCAGCAGCATCGAGCGCGGGTCCAGCGCCGGATCGTGGCTGAACCCGGGGTCCGGCTCCCCGGTCGGCCAGGCCAGCTCCTGCAACTCCCAGACCTGCGCGCGCAGTTCGGCCGGCACCTCGGCCTCGCGGTAGCTCACCGGCTCCATCGCTCCACGCTCCTTCGTCCCCGCCTGCACCCGGGCCGTGATCCTGCGTACCGCCGCCCGCCCCGACCTGCCCGCGATCCTCGTCCTGCTCGCCGACGAGCGCGCGGTCCTCGACCCGGCCGCGATCACCGTCGGGGCAGCGTACGAGAGCGCGTTCGCGGCGATCGACGCGGACCCGCGCAACGAGCTCCTGGTGCGGGCCGACCGGCGCGGCCCGGGGCTCGGCGCAGCGGTTCCACGCTTCGGTCGGCTTCGCGCGCGCGGCCACGACGGTTTGAGACTCCCGCTCCGAGCGCCGGCCGGCGGTAAACCGTTGGCCGCGCGGCGGGCGCGCCGATGACACTGGCGGCATGGTTGACTTCGCCGACTTCGACAGCCGCAACTATCCGATGGTGGACGTCCGGACCGGCTACGCCGGCTGGGCCGAGACCTACGAGCAGACCGTGCAGGACGCCATGGACCTCGCGGTGCTCGACCGGCTCGCGGTCCCGCAGTGGGACGGGGCGCGGCGCGCGGCCGACCTCGGCTGCGGGACCGGCCGGACCGGCGCCTGGCTGCGCGGGCGGGGGGTGGCGGCGGTCGACGGGGTCGACCTCACCCCGCAGATGCTCGACCGGGCCCGGGCCCGCGGCGCCCACGACCGGCTGGTCGAGGCCGATCTGGCGGCCACCGGACTGCCCGGCGACGGTTACGACCTGGTGGTGTCCTCGCTGGTCGACGAGCACCTGGCCGACCTCGGGCCGCTGTACCGGGAGGCCCGGCGGCTGGCCCGGCCGGGCGGCCTGTTCGTGCTGGTCGGCCTGCACCCGTACTTCATCATGGCGGCCGGCATGCCGACCCACTTCACGGCGGCGGACGGCACCCCGACGGCCATCACGACCCACATCCACCTGGTCGGCGAGCACCTCTCGGCGGGTCTGGCGGCGGGCTGGCAGCTGGCCGAGATGCGCGAGGCGGTGGTGGACGAGGAGTGGATCGCGCTGAAGCCCCAGTGGGAGAAGTACCGCAGCCACCCGGTGTCGGCCGCGTACGTCTGGCGCAACCCGGCCTGAGCCGCCGGCGCCCCCGGAGGGCGTCCCCGGGCCGGGGCGGTCAGAAGCCGGAGGTGGGGGTGGTCAGGACGCGGGTACGGCCGTCGGCGCGGGCCTCGAGGCCGGCCGCCAGGCGCAGCGAGCGGGCGGGGCCGAGCAGTTCCAGGGCCTCGTCGACGGTGGCCCAGCGGTGGTCGTCGAGTTCGCCGGCGGGGAGGGTGACCGGGGTGTCGGCCGCGATGGTACCGAGGTCGAAGAGGAAGTGGCCCGCCGGGTGGTCGAGTCCGTCGGACGGGTTGGTCCAGGCGACCACCAGCAGGTCGCCGGCCTCCTTGACGATGCCGGTCTCCTCCAGCAATTCGCGGCCCGCGCACTGCCGGGGGTTCTCGCCGCGGTCGACGGTGCCGCCGACGAACTGCCAGTGCTCGCGGTAGCCGGCCTTGACGATCAGCACCCGGCCGGCCGGGTCGGTGATCAGGCAGCCGGCGGCGGCGTAGACCCGGGGCAGCGAGGCCAGCCACTGGTCGCGGGTCTGCATCGGCTGGCTGTCCGTCATGGCGGCGCTCCCTCGGTACGCGGCGGTGTCGCGCACCACTCTCGCACCCGGGCGGCCGGCGGTGCAGGCGGTTCCCGTCCGCCGCCGCACAGGCCGCCGCCGCGCAGGCCGGCGGGGCGGCCGCCGGTGTCCGGACGGCCGCCCCGCCGGGGAGGTCAGTGCGCGGAGTGCTTCTCCGCGCCGCGGTGCCGGTGGCCGGGGAGCTCGGCGTGGTGGGCCTGGCCGGGCGGTGGCGCGGTGGCGCCGAAGCTGCGGCGGCCGCCGTGGCTGAAGGTGTCGTCCCCGAAGTAGGGGCCGGTCCGGGCGGCGGTCGGGGTGTCGGTGTGGAGCTGCGGGGCGAGCGGGCCGGTCGAGGCGGCCATCGCGCGGCGCTCCAGGATCTCCTGGGTGCCCTCGCGGAGCTTGGTCATCTTGGCCGTCGATCGCTTCATCGTCGACCTCCCTTCGGCGTCCGCCGGTCCCCGCGGGTGCGGGGAGGGCGGCCGCACGGGTGCGGCATCCATGGCGTATGTCCGGATATCCGCTGTTATACACCCCTGATTGTTCCCTGGCATTCCCCCTGGACGACGGCTGGGGCTCACACCCGTGTGGGAGCATGCCGCGTGGCCACGGTGATACCAGACGATCATGCGCTGACCTCGGCCGCCGGGCATCCCGCGCAGCGCGGCCCGAGGTCCGGCGACCCGCTGCGGGTACGGCACCCCGCCGCACTGATCCGGCTGCCGGCCGGCCTCGCCGCCATCGGCCTCACCCTGCTGGTCGCGGACTACGCCGAGCGCACCGCCGCCGGCCTGGACACCGACATCACCATCGGCGCCAGGCTCCTGCCGCACACCCCGGTCCTGGTGGCCGCCGCCCTGTGCACCGCCGCCCTGCTGCTGGTCCCCACCGCGTTCGCGGTCGCCCGGCTGGCCCGCGGCGACCGGCGCCGGGTCACCGACGGCGTCCTCGCCGCCGTGATCGCCTTCGGCCTCGCGCTCGCCCTGGACCTCGCCGCCGGCGGACTGGACACCCTCACCCACCCCGCGCCCGGCGGCACCGGCCGGACCGACCCGGTGTACGGCCTGCTGGCCCCCGTCCTCGCCTTCATGACCACCGTCGGCACCGTCGGGCACGCCCGCTGGCGCACCGCGCTCACCGTCGCCGTCACCTCGGCCGGCCTGTCCGGACTGCTCACCGGCTACGCCACCCCGTTCTCCCTGCTGCTCGGCCTGCTGGTCGGCTGGACCGTCGCCCACGGCACCCGGTACGCGATCGGCGAACCCACCAGCCTGCCGACCGAGCGGCAGCTGCGCACCACCCTCGCCCGGGCCGGCGTACGGCCCGACCGGGTCCGCGACGCCGGACCCGGCCGCTACCTGGTCACCCAGCACGACGGCCGCCCCGAACTGGAGGTCCGGCTGCTCGACCGGCAGGCCCAGGCCAGCGGCCTGCTGCACCGCATCTGGCAGCTGCTGCGGCTGCGCACCGCACCCCCGGCGCTCGGCCTGCGCCCGCTGCGCGCCACCCTGGAACGCCAGGCCCTGCTCGCGTACGCGGCGACCGCCGCCGGGGTCCGCACCCCCGCGCCGGTGGCCGTCGCCGAGCTCGGCCCGGACGCCGCCGTGGTCGCCTACCCGCGGCTCGCCGCCCGGCCGCTGGCCGAACTGGCCGACCAGGAGCTGACCGACGAGGTCCTGGCCGACGCCTGGCAGCAGCTGCGGCTGCTGCGCCGCCGCCGGCTGGCGCACCGCACCATCGGCCCGCGCAGCCTGCTGGTGGACGCCGACGGCGCGGTCCACCTGGTCGACCTGGCCGAGGGCGAGATCGCCGCGAGCGAGCTGCTGCTGCGGCTGGACCTCGCCGGACTGCTGACCGTGCTCGCCCTGCGGGTCGGCCCCGAGCGGGCCGTGCACTCCGCCACCGCGGCGCTCGGCCCCGCCGCGGTCTGCGCCGCGCTGCCGGTGCTCCAGCCGATCGCGCTCGCCCGCGAGACCCGCACCGCGCTGCGCGAACACCCCGGACTGGTCGCCGAGGTCCGCGCCGAGGCGCTGCGCAGCCTGCCGCAGGCACCCGCCGAGCCGGTCCGGCTGGAACGGCTGCGGCCGCGCACCCTGATCACCGTGCTGGCCGGGATGCTGGCCGGCTTCCTGCTGCTGAAGGAACTGTTCCGCGGCACCAACCCGGTCACCGTCCTCGCCGGGGCCGACCCGGTCTGGCTGGCCGCCGCGGCCTCGGTGGCGATGCTCAGCCACCTCGCGGCGGCACTCGGGCTGATCGGCTTCGTCCCCGAGCGGCTGAGCTTCTCGCGCACCCTGGTCGCGCAGATCGCCGGCTCCTTCGTGAAGGTGGTCTCCCCCACCGCCGTCGGCGGCGCCGCGCTGAACACCCGCTACCTGCAGCGCAGCGGCATCCCGACCGCCCAGGCGCTGTCCAGCGTGGGAGCCGCCCAGCTGCTCGGGATGGTGCTGCACCTGCTGCAGCTCGCACTGTTCGGCTGGGTGGTCGGACGCGGCCCACAGAGCGAGATGCCCAACCCCGTGGTGATGGGGATCGTCGCGGCGCTGCTCGGACTGCTGGTGCTCGCCGCGATGGCCGTCCCGAGCCTGCGCCGGCGGATCCAGGCGCTGCTGCGGCCGCTGCGCGCCGAGGTGCTGCCCCGGCTGCTCGACCTGCTCCAGCAGCCCGGCAAGCTGGCCGCCGGCGTGGCCGGGCAGCTGCTGGTCTCGATGGCCTTCGTGACCTGCCTGTACTGCTGCGCCCGGGCGATCGGCCAGGCACCCGGCTACTCGGCGGTCGGCTTCACCCTGATGACCGGCAACGCGGTGGGTTCGGCGGTGCCGACCCCGGGCGGCGTCGGCGGTGTCGAGACGGCGCTGCAGCAGCTGCTGGCCAGCATCGGCGGGATGGACGACGGCACCGCACTGGCCGTGGTCGTGCTGTACCGGCTGCTCACCTTCGTCCTGCCGATGCTGCCCGGGTGGGCGGCGTTCGCCTGGCTGCAGCGGCGCAAGGCGCTCTGAGCGCGCCGGCGGCCCGCCCGGTCCGCGGGGCCGGCCGGTCAGACCCGGTACTCGTCCTCGTCGAGGCCGACCTCGAGGGTCTGCTCGACCGCGTCACCGTCGTCGGAGTCCCCCGCGCCCAGTGCGCGGCGCTCGCGCAGCGCTTCGAGGTCGTCGCCGAGGTGGCCGTCCACCTCGCGTTCCTCGTCGTCCGCCTCGACGACCACCGGCGATTCCTCGTCGAAGTCCTCCGGGAATTCGGGGCTCTCAGGGTTCTGGGGCATGTCGCCAGTATCCGCCGACGACCGGCGCTTGGCACGGTGCCGAGCGGGCCTCGGCGTGTTGGGACCGGCAGCCCGGCCCACCCGGTCAGGCCAGCTCGCCCAGGACCCGGACGGCCCGCTCCAGGAAGCTCTCGAACAGCGCCAGCTCGTCCGGCGCGAACTCCCCGCTGAGCGCCCCCTCCACCCGCAGCGCGGCCCGGTCGGCCCGCCGTACCAGCGCCTGGCCGGCCTCGGTCGCCCGGTTGACCACCACCTTCTGGTGCAGCTCGGACGAACTGCGCGCGATCAGCCCGTGCTTCTCCAGGTTGGCCAGCACCGTGGACATGGTCTGCGGGGTCACCATGCACTCCCGGGCGAGCTGCGCGGCGGACATCCCGCTCGACCCGGAGAGCAGCAGCAGCACCGAGTACTGCGGCACCGTGAGGTCGAACTCCCGCAGCGCCTGCGTCTTGCGGGCGATCAGGGTCTGCTCCGCCCGCTTGATGGTGAGCCCGAGCCGGCCCGCGGCCGCCGGGGCGGCGGGGCCGGGGGCCGCGTCACTGTCGGTCATCGCAGCAGTCTTGCACAGGGCAGGGCACGAACCCCGCCGCCCGGGGCCGGGGTGCGCCCGGACCTCAGCCGAAGCGGCCGCCGACGTAGTCGGCGGTCCGCCGGTCCGCCGGGCTGCCGAAGATCTGCCGGGTGGGGCCGGCCTCCACGATCCGGCCCGGGGTGTCGTGGGTGGCCAGGAAGAACGCGCAGGACTGCGAGACGCGCTGGGCCTGCTGCATGTTGTGGGTGACGATGACGATGGTGAGCCGGCCGCTGAGTTCGGCGATGGTGTCCTCGACCCGGCGGGTGGAGGTCGGGTCGAGCGCCGAGCAGGGCTCGTCCATCAGCAGGATCTCCGGCGAGACCGCGAGCGAGCGGGCGATGCACAGCCGCTGCTGCTGGCCGCCGGAGAGCGCCCCGCCGGGGGTGTGCAGCCGGCCGCTGACCTCGTTCCACAGCCCGGCCCGGCGCAGGCTGGACTCGATCAGGTGCTCACGCTCCTGGCGGCCCACCTTGAGGCCGGCCAGCTTGAGGCCGCTGGCGACGTTGTCCGCGATGGACATCGCCGGGAACGGGTTGGGCCGCTGGAAGACCATCCCGATCCGGCGCCGGACCTCCGCCGGACGCCGCCCCGGCGCGTACACGTCCTCGCCCTCCAGCAGGACCTCGCCGGCCAGCGCCGCGCCCCGGACCATCTCGTGCATCCGGTTGAGGATGCGCAGGTAGGTGGACTTGCCGCAGCCGGAGGGGCCGATCAGCGCCGTCACCTCGCCCGCGCGCATGGCCAGCGAGACCCGGTCCAGCACCTTGCGGTCGCCGAACCAGGCGGAGACCGCCCGGGTCTCCAGCCCGGCCGGCCCGCCCGGCGGCTCGGTGACGGCCGGCAGCCGGGCGGTGTCGGCCTCGGCGGCCGGACCGGGCGGCGGCGCATAAGCGGCGGCGGACGGGTGGCCGGCCGGGGCGGGGAAGGACGCGAGGGGCTGGTGGGTCGCGTCGGTCATGGGTGCGGTCCTTCCGGGATCGGTCGGTGGGGAGCGGGTCGTCGCAGGTCGGGTCGTCGCAGGTCGGGCCGGGATGGAGTGGGGCGGGGAGGTCGGGTCAGTAGAGGTTGGGCAGCAGGGCGGCGGCGTTCTCGTACACCGCCCAGAGCAGCGCGCCCAGCACGGGCGCCAGGCTCAGCCAGGCCGCCCGGCCGTGCCAGCGCCGCACCGCGAGGGTGGTCACGGCGGCGGCTCCGAGCAGGGCCAGCGCCCACAGCTGGAGGGCGGCGAGGGCACCGCCGTCCACCGCGAGCGCCCGGTCGGCGGGCAGCTGCGCGGGGCGGCCGCCGGCCGAGGGCTGCGGTTCGCCGTCCAGGCGGGCGCCGACCAGGACGGTGCCGGTCGGGATCCAGCCGGAGTCGCTGGTGACCAGGACCAGCCGGGCCGGGGCCTGATCGGTGATCGGGTGGTCGCCGTCGCCGTAGGTGTTGACGGTGTAGCCGAAGCTGCCCTGGCCGGTGGTGACGGTGATCCGGTCGCCGACCCGCAGGTCGGCCAGCGCGCCGAACGGCGCGCCGAACGCGGTCCCCCGCCCGAACAGCACCGAGGTCCCGCGCTGGCCGGGCAGCACGGTGTCCCGGCGGTGGCCCGGACCCCGCATCAGGTCGCGGCCGGCGGTCCCCTCGACCACCACGGCCCGGTGCAGGCCGATCGCCGGGATGTCCAGGATCGCGACCGGCTCGCCGTCACCGGTCGGCCCGGTCGGCGCCACCGCGTTGGCCAGCTGGTCGCGGAAGGTCTTGTACGCGGTGGACTGGAAGTGCTGCTGCTGGAGCCCGGAGAGCGCCAGCAGGTAGCCGGCGAAGCCGAGCAGCAGGGCGGCCGCCAGGGTCGCGGCCCAGCCCGCCTGGACCACCCGGCGGCGCCCGCCCGGGAGTTCGGGCCGGGCGGGACGGGCGGCGGGCGCCTCGGGCCGGGCGGGCCGGCCGTCCGCGGGCGGCCGCTCCAGGGTCGGTGCCGTCATCGCGCACCCCCCGCCGCGGCCCGGCGCCGCCGCTGCAGCCAGTGGCCGAGCAGCGGGGGCACGGCCACCACGCCGAGCAGTTCGACCGCGGTCAGGGTGGACAGGACCCAGTCCTCGGGGCGCCCGCCGACCGCGACCACGGTGGCCGCCGGCGCACCGCCGCCGCCCGCACCGCCGCTCCCGGCGGTGACCACCTCACCGGTCTGCGGGTCGACCACGCCGTCGGTGCCGGTGGCGGCGGCCGCACCGCCCGCCGTACCGCCGGCCGCGGCCGCGCCGGTGGTGCCGCCGGTCCCGGCCCCCCCGGAGCCGCCGCCGGTCCCGCCGGTGGACGAGGTGCCGCCGCCGGTACCGGACTTGGCGACCGCCTGGCCGTTCTGCACGGTGCAGTCCAGCGGCGAGCCCTGCTTGTCGCAGGGACTGGGCTGCGGGGCGTTCTTCAGCACGGTCAGCTCACCGGCCGCGTTGAAGGTCGGGTTGGCGCAGTTGTTCAGCGAGTTGGGGTCGACGGTGCTCGCGCTGCCGGGGATGTGGCCGACCTGGAGCATGCCGCCGCGGACCAGGTTGCGCGGGATCGGCGAGTAGCCGAGGCTGTCCGCCTCGCCCTGGCCCTCGCAGAGCACGTACGAGATGAACCGGCTGAGCGCGCTGCCCTTGTCGTTGGTGAAGCGCGGCGGCGGCGGGAGGGCGGCGGCGGCACGCGGCACGATCAGGTAGCTGTAGCTGGAGACCGGGTAGGAGCGCGGGTCGGTCATCGTGTAGACGCCGTCGAGGTTCTGCTGGAGGAAGTCGGGGTCCGCGGGCGAGGTGGCGTCGTCGACACCGCGGATCTTCGCGGCGGTCAGCGCGACGGCCACGTTGGAGGCGGTCGGCAGGCTGTAGTAGCCGGCCGGGTTCAGCACCTTGACGACGGGCCAGCTGGAGCGCTTGGCGAAGGCGTACTCGTCGTAGCCGATCGCCCCGAGGCCGGTGGGCGACTGGATGTAGCCGGCCACCACGTCGGAGCCGTTCTGGGCGACCATCCGGCCGGACGGCGGGTAGAACTCGGTGTAGTCGCCGCAGCCGACACCGTTGACCTTGGCGCAGTAGGCGTCCCACTCGCCCTGGTGGGTGTGCTCCATCCAGCGGGTGAACTGGGCGGTGGCGCCTGAGCCGTCGGAGCGCACCACCGGGGTGATCGGCAGTTTGGGCAGCGCCCGGCCGTACTCCTGGGTGATCTTCGGGTCGTCCCAGGAGGTGATCCGGTTGGTGAAGATGCCGACCAGGGTGTCCGGCGACAGCCGCAGGTCGGTGACGCGCTTGCCGCCGACCACCAGGTTGTACATGAACGCGGTGCCGCCGGCGGTGATCGGCACGTACGAGTAGCCGTAGACCGGGTTCTCCGGCTGGCCGGCGCCGGAGGTGGCGCCGCCGGAGTTGACGCCGGTGTCGGGGCGGGAGCGGAACGGGACGTCCGAGGCGGTGAAGTCGTCCTGCCCGTTGGCCCACTGGGTGCGGCCCGCGGCCGAGCCGACCGGGCTGAAGTTGATCTGGATGCCCTGCGGCGCCACGTCCTGGCGCCACTGGTCGATGGCGGGTCCGGCCCAGCTGGAGCCGTCCGCGTTGAGCGAGGTGGCGGCGTGCGCGGGCCCGCCCGCCAGCAGCACCAGCAGGACGCCGAGCAGGACGGCCAGCGGACGCGCGGTCCTGGGCCCGGTCATGGGGACTCCTCGAGAGCGGTATCGGATGGTCGTGGTCATCACACGGCCTCGGCGGCGGTGACGGCGGTCGCGGTGCGGACCTGACCGGCCGCCGCCCGGTCGGCGCGGGCCTGCCGGCGGCGCGCGCGCAGCGTCATCCGCCCGGCGGGCCGCCCGCCCAGCACGCGGGCGGCCACGAACAGCACCAGCACGATCACCATCAGCGTGAGCGCGGCGGCGAACGCCCGGGCGACCATGTCGGGGTAGGGCTGCTTGACGTAGTTCCAGATGTACAGCGGCAGGGAGACCTGGCGGCCCTCCAGCGGGTCGAGGTTCATGCCCGCGGTGAAGCCGGAGGTGAGCAGGACCGGCGAGGTCTCGCCGACGCCGCGCGCCATGCCCAGCACCACCGCCGTCACCAGACCGGGCCGGGCGGTGGGCAGCACCACGTTCCACACCGTGCGCCACTGGCTGCCGCCGAGCGCGTACGAGGCCTCCCGCAGGGTGCCGGGCACCAGCCGGATCACCACCTCCGCGGCCCGGGTGACGATCGGCATCATCATCACCGTCAGGGCGAGCGAGGCGGCCAGGCCGCTCTTCTCGGCGCCGAAGGTGAGGATCACCACGCCGAGCACGAACAGGCCGGCCACGATGGACGGCAGCGCGGTCATCGCCTCCACCAGGGTCCGCACCGGCCGGGCCATCCGGCCGCCGACCTCGGACATGAAGACGGCCGCGGCGATGCCCAGCGGCACCGCGAACAGGGTGGCCAGGCCCAGCTGTTCGAGCGAGCCGACGATCGCGTTCAGCGCGCCGCCGGAGGTGATCGGCGACAGCGCGGCGGTGTGCTCCATCGACTGGGTGAAGAAGTTGAGGTGCTGCGCCGCGTCGAGGCCGCGGACCAGCACGTAGCCGATCTGGTCCAGGATCAGCCCGATCACCAGCAGGCCGGAGCTCCACGCCAGGACCGACACCATCCGCTCGCGGACCGACAGCGGGTCCCACTGGAGCCGGCCGGCGGCGAAGTACACCGCCAGGAAGAGGAGGTACCAGCAGAGCAGGAAGCCGAGGGCGCCGCTGAACGGCAGCAGCCGCTCGTACAGCAGCCAGTCCAGGGCCAGCGAGCCGCCGGCCGCCGCGGCCACCGTCCAGACGTCGGCGCGGGTCACCCCGCCGAGCCGCAGGCGGCGTTCGGGCCGGTCGGGGTCGTCGGCCACGGGCGCGGTCGCGGTGGCGGGGCTCATCGGGTGGTTCCCTTCCGGGGGTTCGGCGGCGGGCGGGGCGGGGTGCACGGGTCAGTCCGCCGTGGTGGCGCCGGAGCGCGAACGGTTGATGACCACGCCGGCCGCCAGGTTGACCAGCAGGGTGAGCGCGAACAGCACCAGTCCGGCGGCCATCAGCGCGGAGAGCGACAGCGCGTCCGACTCGCCGAAGCGCAGCGCGATCAGGGCGGAGATCGAGTTGGCGCCGTTCTCCAGCACGTGGCCCATCACCTTGAACGAGGGCGAGATGATCAGCGCGACCGCGATGGTCTCCCCCATCGCCCGGCCGAAGCCCAGCATCACCGCGCCGATCACCCCGCCCCGGCCGAACGGCAGCACCACCGTGCGGACCATCCCCCAGCGGGTGGAGCCCAGCGCGTAGGCGCCCTCCCGTTCGCCGGCCGGCGCCTGGGAGAACACCTCCCGGCTGAGCGAGGCGACGATCGGGATGATCATCAGCGACACCACCACCCCGGCGATGAAGGTCGAGGAGGTGTAGGAGGTGCCGATGTCGCCGGTGCGGACCTTCAGGAACGGCAGCACCCCGCCCAGGTGCAGCGCCAGCCAGCGCACCAGGCCGACGATCCGCGGCTGCAGGAAGAACAGCCCCCACAGCCCGTACACGATGCTCGGGATCGCGGCCATCAGGTCGACCAGCGAGATCAGCACCGACCGCAGCCCGGCCGGGGCGTACTCGGAGATGAAGACCGCTGCGGTGAGCGCCACCGGGACGGCGATGCACAGCGCGATCAGGGCGATCAGCAGGCCGTTGGGCAGCACGGCGGCGATGCCGAACCGGTGCGCGGCGGTCTGCCAGCGCGACTCGGTGAAGAACGACCAGCCGACCGCGCGCAGCGCCTGGGAGCCGCGCAGCAGCAGGAAGAAGGCGATCAGGCCCATGATCAGGAAGACCGAGAGCCCGGCGGCCCGCAGGACGCCCCGGAAGACCCGGTCGCCGACGGCGGCGGGCGCGCCGATCGCGCGCGGCCGGTCCTCGGCCGGCTCGTCGGCGGGCGGCGCCGGGGGTGCTGCGGACTGGACGTGGGATGCCATCGGTTCGTCTCTCTCCGGCGGGCCCGGCCGTGCTGGCGCGGTGCGGTGACTGGGACGTACGGGGCCCGGCGGCGTCGGGGACCCGGCGGCGGTCGGGTGGGCGGCCCGGCGCCGGCGCGGCCCTGACGGTGGGCCGCGCCGACGCCGGGCGGGTCGGGTCAGCCGCCGGTCCCCGTCCAGCGGGACCAGGACCGGCGGGCCGCACCCGTGATCCGGCCGCCGGCGGCGGTGCCGCCGAGCAGCAGCGCGGCCGGGCCGCCGACCAGCAGGACACCGCCCGCCACCAGCACCACCGGCAGCAGGATCCGGGCCGCCCCGGCCCGGTCGGGGGACGGACGGCCGACCGGTGCGGCCGCGAGGGCGGAGGACGAGGCGCCGGGCGAGGGCCGGCCGGTCGCGGCCGCGGGTGCCCCGGGCTGCGGGTCGCTCCCGCCGGCCGTCCCGGTGGAGCCGCCGGAGCCGGAGCCGCCCCCGGTGGCCGGGCCGCCGCCGCCCTGCCCGGCGCCGCTGCCGGTGGAGCCGGAGCCACCCGGGCCACCGGTGGCGGCGGCCGGTGCGCTCTGGTTGCCGGGGAGGGTGCCGTCCTGGGCCGCGACGTGCTGGGCGGCGGTCTGCGCCTGGGTGACCTGGGCGCCGGTCAGGGCGGCGTACCCGGGGGCGAGCCGTCCGGGCGCCCAGCCGTAGACCTGACCGCCGCCGGGGTCGGTGACCTGCCGGACGAAGCGGGAGACCGCGGCGGACTTGCCGGCCGCCAGACCCTCGGTCGGCAGCATCGCGTACTGGACGGTGGTGAGCGGGTAGGCCGCGGTGTCCTTGGCGAACGCGGCTCCCCGGTCGCCGTACGGGAGTTCCTGGGTGCCGGTGGCCGCGTCCACCGGCATGTCGGCGACCGCCGCCTGCATGCCGCTGAGCGTGGGGGCGACGAATCCGCCCGCCGGGTTGAGGAGTTCGGCCTCCGGAAGGCTCATCGCCTGGGCCGAGCCGGAGTCCAGTACGGCGAAGAAGCCGCGCTCGCCGACCGGCTGCGGCACGCACTTGTTGTGGCCGCCGGTCGGGGTGAGGTCCGGGTTGAGGCAGGAGGCGAGCGCCTGGAGGGCGCTGCGGGTGACCTGGCCGAGGCCGCCGAGCAGCGGGTTCCACTCGAACTGCTTCCAGCTGCTCGGGCCGGAGTAGTCCTGCGGCTGGAAGGCGTCGACGGGGTAGCCGGCGAACTTCGGGCGCAGGTAGAAGGAGTCGATGTGCATCCCCCACGGGTCTGCGGCGCCCTGCAGGAACTGGCCCGCCTCCGGGTCGGCCGCGATCCACGAGGTGAGCTGGTGCACCAGGTCGGTGGTGCCGCCGACCACCACCGGGGAGCTGGCCCGGAAGTCGCCGTTGATCAGGCAGCCGGGCCAGACCGGGCCGTTCACCGGGTCGCTCGGGTTGAGCTGCCGGAACTCCGGGTCGTCGAACAGGCAGAGCGGGTTGCCCTGGACCGACTCGATGTCGTCCTGCCCGGCCATCCGGTACGACTGGGTCAGCATCTTGGCGAGCAGCCGGGCGTTCAGCCGCAGCCGGCGGATCTGCTGGTGGGTGGAGCCGTCGTCGACCAGGTAGGCGATCGAGATCGCCGAGGTGGCCAGCGGCGCGTAGACGTACGGCCGGGTGGCGGGTCCGGTGTCCGGGCGGGCGGTCAGCGCCAGGTCGCTGCCGGAGCGGCGCAGGAAGGCGGCGCGGGCCTGCGGCTCGCCGCCGCCGAAGGTGTACTGGAGGTTCAGCGGGCTGTCGCCCTGGCACAGGCCGGCGCGCCACTGCTGCATCGCCCGGTTGGCCATCTCCAGGCCGGTGGCGGAGAACGCGGCGGCGCCGCTCGCGCAGTCGTCGGCGGAGGGGGCGAAGGTGAGCGGGACGACGGTGCGGTGGGTCCAGGCGCAGGCCTCGCCGGAGCGCCAGCCGTCGGGGCCGACGTTGGTGCGGTCCAGCATCGCGTCGGTGGCCGAGTTGTAGAAGTAGTCGACGTCCGGCGAGTGGTCCTCGCAGTTGATGGCGCCCGGTTCGGCCTGGTAGGCGCCGATCGGGTCGCCGCCGTAGTTCGGCTCGACCACCAGCGAGCAGGGGTGGTTCTGGTCGCAGCCCAGGGTCTGGCTCTGCTGGGCGGTCCAGACCTCGATCGACAGCGAGCCGGAGCCGTCCGGCCGGGTGGCGCCGATCACCATGTTGGTGGGGAACTCGGGGGCGTTCAGGCCCGCGCCGGGGGCGGACTGCTGGAACCCCTTCGCCGGGTCGCCGCCGTACAGCAGCGAGCCGTAGCAGTCGGTGGGCCGCGGGTCCTTGCCGCGGCACTGGTAGACCCGGACCGGGTAGACCGCGTTGGCGTCGTAGGCGCCGTTCGACGGGTGCCGCACGGTGCTGACCGGGCTGCCGAAGATGTCCACGGTGGGGGTGAACCCGGTCCAGGACACCTGGACCACCTGGTTGGTCAGGCCGGTCGCCGGGCTGACGGTGACCGAGCCCTGCGGCCCGTAGTCGCCGGTCGCGGGCTGCCAGACGGCCGGCCCGGTGACGGTGACCGCACCGGCGGCGTGCGCCTGCGGGGCGGTGTCCAGACCGAGCGGGACGATGCCGATCGCCACCACCACCGCCCAGGCGAAGGACGCCGCGAACAGCATCCTCGGCCACCTCGGGCGGCCGAACGGACGGGGTGGGCGGATTCTCATGGCGGGCACCTCCGGGTGCGGCGGGACGGCCGGACCAGCCTGGTTCGTGGGAGGCGGCGGCGCGGAACGGGTGGTTCGGCCACCGGACGACCTCATTTGGCCAGAGCGACATGGCGGCCGACTGTCGCTCAGGTGTATGAGGCCCCAACTGGCCAGCTGGAATGAAGACTTCTCTGTCTCCGTGGTCAACTACCGGCCACAGCAAGCCCGTTGGAGCAGTACCGCCGGAGACGGCCGTTCGGGGCCGCGCGTGGAGCCGCGGCCCCGAACCGGTCGGGCGGAGGTCGGGACGGAGATCGGCGCGGAGGTCAGGACGCCGGGGTGAAGTTCAGCGCGAAGGAGCCGACCGACTGGCCCTCGGTGAAGAACGTGGTGTTCAGCTTCTGGTCCAGCAGCTGGGCGGCCTGCGCGTCGACCGTCAGGTCCACCGAGGTCAGCGTCTGCAGGGTGCCGTTGCGGATGACCCGGGTGTCGCCGGCCGGGTCCAGCAGCGCGATCGGGCTGGTGGCACCGGCCGGGACGCCGGTCAGCTGCCAGGTGTCCACGCTGAACGCGAGCTGCTTGAAGACCAGGGACCTGCCGGTCTTCACGTCGATCACCAGCAGGCTGCCGCCGAGCTCGACGGTGCCGTAGAACTGCGGGATGTCGGCGACACCGCCGGTCACCGGGAAGCTCGCCGAGAGGCCGGTGGTCCCGTCGTAGGAGCCCGAGGCCGAGGGCAGCGGGAGCGCGACGATGCCCGCCAGTGCGGCCTGCTGGAAGAACGTGTTGCTCTCGTTCACCACAGCGCTGCCGGAGGCCGGGGTGGCGGCGACGGCGGCGACGGGGGTGGCCGCGACCGCACCGGCGGCGAGGGCCAGGGTGGCGGTGCCGGCGGCGATGCGGACGGCGAGACGGGCGGCGGGACGGGACATCGGCGACTCTCCTCGACTACTGGGACCCGCTGCGGCGGGCTCCCGGGGGTACTGGGCTGACCGGGCTCACCGGGCGTACCGGATGAGCCGGGCGTACTGGCCGAGCTGGGCGAACTGGACTGGCTGGGTCGGCTGGACTGGCTGGGCCGGCGTCCGTACGGAACGGGCCGGGCCGGGCCCGCCCGCCCGGCCTGGGGCCGTCGGCGGGCGGGACCGGGTGGTGCCGTGCCGGTCACCGCGGGTGCCCTGGTGCGGCGGCACCTGCGCCTGTTCCGGTGCCGCAGCGCGGCGGTGCGGCGATACCGCGCTGCGGCGGTGCTGCTGTGCTGCTGTGCTGCTGTGCTGCTGCGGCAACGCTGCTGTGGCGGGCCGGCTGGTCCCGGCCCGCGACTAGAAGGTGCCGCAGGCGGTGCCCGGCAGGTTCAGGAAGCCGTAGCTGGTGATGGAGGCCTTGCCGCCGGTCGCGCTGCAGACCCAGCCGGTCTGGCCGAAGATGTTGCGCAGCGGGCTGCCGACGCCGAACTCCGAGTCACGGACGACGGTGTAGAGCACGCGGCCGTAGGAACCCGCGGCGAAGGCCGGGTTCAGGGTGTTGGTCCCGGTGAGCGGGCTGACGCCGCCGATCTGGCGGACGGTCAGGACGCCCTTGTCGTCGGTGGCGGTGGTGTGGCCGTTCAGCTGGCCCACGTAGTGGCCGACCGAGTAGGGGAAGACCACGTTCGCGTCGTTCAGCACCGGGTCGGTGCCCTCGTTCTCCTCGGGGCCGGAGACCACGCAGGCGCCCGGGGTGAGGGCGGAGCCGCCGCCGTTGATCGCGGTGAGGAAGAAGGAGCGGGTGCCGGAGGAGGCCTGCGGCAGGTACGCCTTGATGGTGGCGTTCGGGTAGGAGGCGTTGATCTGGTTCCAGTTGGTCTTGGTGCAGGTGTAGATGGCGACCAGGTCGGCGGTGGTCAGGTTCGCCGGGGCGTTGCCGCCCGCCTTGGCGGACCAGGTCACGGCGTCCTTGGCCAGGTTCACGAAGTCGAAGGTGGCCGGGTCGGAGGCCTGCTTGGCCCGGGAGGAGCGGGCGAAGTCGACGGTCGCGTTGGTGTTCGCGTTCAGCGCGGAGATGCCGGCGCCGGAACCGTTCGGGCGGGTGATGGAGGTCGCACCGGTCTTGGTGGTGATCGGGGAGCTGCCGGTCGCGTCCCAGCTGTAGAGGCGGGGCGCGGTGCTGCCGCTGCCGGCCAGGAAGGCGTTGTAGTCGGTGGAGAACTGGTTGTACAGGGCCTGCGTGGTGTCCGAACCCACGCCCACGATCGAGCCGGCGGCCGGGAGGCTCGCCGGGTCGGCCGAGGCGGGGGTGACCGCGACGGTCGCGAGCGAGGCGGTGATCGCGGTGGCGGCGAGCAGCTTGGCGGCGGTGTGACGCATGTTCCTCTTCCTCCGGTGGGAGAGACGTACATCGCGTGACCCGGGATCCGGGAGGGATCCACGGTTCCGGCGGCCCCCGTGTGCGGCGCCCCCGGCGGCACCGATACTTGCCGCAGCGCCCACGGCCGGGAAGTGCCGTCCGCATGTGCCCGGCCGGACCGCCAGCGGATGTGAACGGCCACCTCGGCCCGCGTCACCGCAGCTCAGCGCGGGCGTGGCGCCGTCCGGCGGCCGACCGGACCGGCCGCACGGGCCCGGCACCGTTCTTCTCCAGGTGGCGACCCGGGGTGCGGCCGGTCACCTGTCGGCCACCGTGCCGCACCGGACCCTGCGGTCCCACCCGTGTTCACCAGGGCCAACGGTCGGGCGGGCCGGGCACCCGCAGCCACTGCTCCAACTGCTGGAGAGCGTTGCGGAAACTCTCGATGCCCTGCCGGCACTGATCACGCCTCAGGTAGCCCCGCGCGCTGCGGGCGACCGGCCCGGGGTCGGCGGCGCCGGGCCGGGTGGACCGCACCGGCAGGCAGGCCGTCCACACCCACAGGTGCGGGCCGCCCTGCGCGAGCTGGTACCTCAGCGCCGCCCGTTCCACCAGCAACTCTCGCAGGGCCGACCGGAGTTCCTCCTCCGACCGGAAGAGCTTCACCGAGCAGCCCAGCTGCCGGCCGTTGACCGCGCTCAGCGACCACCCGACGGTCCCGTCCGGGCCCTGGACGGCGAGCAGCCGCGGCCGGCGGCCCGCGGTCACCGTCACCGCCCGGCCCCGGGTTCGGTGGGCCACCCTTCGCCCTGCTTCGCGAGCAGGGCCACGAATCTTCGGAAGGCGCTCTGACAGGTGGCGTAGCGTTCGTACGCGCGGTGCGAGCGCACCAGCGGGTTGCCGCGCGGGCCCGGGACCACCCAGACCCAGCCCAGCCCCTCCCGCACATGGGTGATCCTGGCCACCAGTACGGGACCGACGGCCACCAGCTCGGCGAAACCGCGCTCGGCCTCGGCGGAGGTCTCGTACACCGGCGGGGAGATCGCCACCACCCGGCCGTTGGGCGCCTTCAACTGCCAGCGGTACCGGCCGCCGGCACCCCGCTCGGCCTGCAGCCCCTCCCAGCGCACGCCACCGCGGTCGCGCCCCTCAAGCGCCGGACCATCCACTGCCGCTCCCGTGGTTCGGGCCTCCGGGCCGCCCGGCGCGGGAGCGCTCCCGAACGGCGGTGACGCACGCGAGGACCTCTTGTGAAGACATGACCGAGCGCCTCAACGCTACGTGTGCATACCGGACACGGGAAAGCTCGATCGGGCCCCACCCGCGCTTCTTCCCCGGGAAGTTCCCCCGCATTAATCTGACGTCCAGTCAGCCCGCTTCCCGTGCGGTCCGGCACGGAGGGTGCGCGGTTCCGCTCTCCGGTCGATCAGTCAACTGACCGGCGGCGGAACGTACTTGACGCTGGTCGACACTCGCGGCACCGTCCCGTCAAGGCCCCCGCGCGTGGTCGCGGAGCGACCGGCACCCACCCTCCCGGACGGCCTTGCGCCCGACTCCCGGCGCACCCCCGGCCACCCCTGTCGGGCCGACCGCCACCCCAAGAGAGTCCCAAGTCCGGGCTCGGACCCGGCACACCCCGCCGAGTAGCGTTCAGCTCGATCCCATTGCAACGCCCACCCACCCGGTCGTTGCATTATCGTCGAGCCCGACGCAACGATTTACCGCTAACTACCTGCAAATATGCGATTCATGCACAACGGACTCGTTGTCAGTTCATCAAATGCAACGTAGCGTTTCTCTCATCAGAAACAGCAGTCCGAAGGAGTGCACCATGCAGAAGTTCGACACCCCCGCCCCGGTCTCCGTCGTCCTCGACGTCCCCGCCGGCCGGATCAGCCTCATCGCGGCGGACCGGGCCGACACCGTGGTGGAGGTCCGCCCGGCGGACGCCTCCAAGGGCCGCGACGTGAAGGCGGCCGGACGGACCGCGGTCACCCACCGCGACGGCGTCCTGCGGATCGCGGCCGAGCCCGCCGACAGCCGCATCCTCGGCTCCTCCGGCGCCGTCGAGGTGACCGTCCGACTGCCCGCCGGCTCCCACCTCGAGGCGAAGTGCGCCGCCGCCGAACTGCGCGGCGTCGGACGGCTCGGCAACGTCACCTTCGACGGCGCCCGGGGCACCGTCAAGCTCGACGAGACCGCCGCCGCCCACCTCACCGTCCTCGACGGCCCCATCACCGTCGGCCGCCTGGGCGGCCCCGCCACGATCAGCACCCACAACGGCGACCTCCACATCACCGAGGCCGTACGCGGCACCGTCGACCTGCGCACCGAGGCCGGCTCGATCGTCATCGGCGCCGCCTGCGGCGTGTCCGCCACCCTCGACGCCGGCACCGGCCACGGCCGGATCCACAACGCCCTCGCCAACACCGCCGGCGCCGCGGCCGAACTCACCGTCCACGCCACCACCGCCCACGGCGACATCACCGCCCGCAGCCTCTGACCCG
>NZ_JBXQQB010000033.1:0-91868 GCF_057220535.1 Kitasatospora sp. NEAU-CNBT7
CGCCACCAAGGCCCAGCAGATCAACGTCGCCGAGAAGGTCCTCGCCTCCCAGGGCCCCGGCGCCTGGCCGGTCTGCTCCGTCAAGGCCGGCCTCACCAAGTAAGGCCCACGCACGACGCACGTCCGGTGCCCCGCCCACCCCCACCCAGGGGTGCGCGGGGCACCGGCGCGTCCGGCCCCGGCCCGAGCCGCTCCCGGTCCGGGCCGGTCCCGGTCCTGGTCCGGTGGTCCTGGTCCGGGCGGCCTACGCCGAAGGGCCCGCCGCGCTCGCGGCCGGCGCCCGATCTGCCGGGGACGGTCCGGGAGGCAGGCTCGGGGCATGACCGAAACGCAGCGCGAGCCGCACCACCTCCACCACCACGCCCCGCAGGGCCGCCGGCCCGGCCGGGCACCCGTCGCCGTCGTCACCGGCGCCTCCCGCGGCCTCGGCCGCGAACTGTCCCGCGCGCTCGCCGCCGACGGCTGGCACCTGGTGATCACCGCCCGCGACCCCGCCGCCCTCGCCGAGGCGGAGACCGAACTCGCCGCCGTCACCGAGGTGGTGGCCCTGCCGGGTTCCGTCGTCGACGACGACCACCGGGTGCGCCTCGCCGAGGCCGCGGCCGCGCTCGGCGGCGCCGACCTCCTGGTCAACAACGCCTCCACGCTCACCGGTTACGACCTGAACGGCGCCCCGCTGCCCACCCTCGCCGAGCACCCCCGGCCCGGGCTGCTGGAGACCTTCGAGGCCAACGTGCTCGGCCCGACCGTCCTCACCCAGCTCCTGCTGCACCAACTGCGCGTCCGGAGCGGCGCCGTCCTCAACATCAGCTCCGACGCGGCCGTCGAGCCGTACCCGGGCTGGGGCGCGTACGGCGCCAGCAAGGCCGCCCTCGACCAGATCTCCGCCGTACTCGCCCGCGAGGAGCCGGACCTGCGGGTCTGGGCCGTCGACCCCGGCGACCTGCGCACCCGGATGCACCAGGAGGCCTTCCCCGGCGAGGACATCTCCGACCGGCCGCTGCCCGCCACCGTCGTCCCCGCCTTCCGTGCCCTGCTGCGCGACCGTCCCGCCTCCGGCCGCTACAGCGCCGCGGCCCTGCTCGCGGACGGTGAGTGAGATGACGGTCGGTCACGTACCGGACGGCCGCATCGCCGTCACCGTCCCGCCCGAACTCTCGGCCCACGCACCGGCGGAGGCGCGGGGCCTCGCCCGCGACGGCATCAGGATGCTGGTCGGCCGGCGCGACACCCTCGCCGCCGAACACCGGCACTTCCACGAACTGCCCGAACTGCTGCGCCCGGGCGACCTGCTGGTGGTCAACAACTCGGCCACCGTGCCCGCCGCCCTGCCCGGCCGCCTCCCGGACGGCACGGAGGTCGCCCTGCACCTGTCCACCGCCCGCCCCGACCCGCTCGGCCACCACCTGGTCGAGCTGCGCCGCCCCACCGCGGGCGCCGCCGTGTACTACCCGCCGGGCAGCTCGCCCGCCCGGGCCGGGCTGCGGGTCGACCTGCCGGGCGGCGCGTCGGCGGAACTCACCGCCCCGCACACCCACCGGCTGTGGCACGCCAGGCTGGTCCTGCCGGGCCCGCCGATCGAGTACCTCGGCCGGTACGGCCGGGCGATCCGCTACGGCTACGTCGACCGGGACTGGCCGATCGAGGCCTACCAGACGGTCTTCGCGACCGAGCCGGGCAGCAGCGAAATGCCCAGCGCGGCAAGGCCGTTCACCGCCGCCACGGTGGCCCGGCTGGCCGCCCGCGGGGTCCTGGTCGCGCCGGTCACGCTGCACACCGGGGTCGCCTCGCCGGAGGCCCACGAACCGCCGTACGCCGAACGGTTCCGGGTCCCGCCGAGCACCGCCGGCCTGGTGGAGCACGTCCGCTCCGGCGGCGGACGGGTGGTCGCGGTCGGTACCACCGTGGTCCGGGCGCTCGAATCGGCGGCGGATCCGGCCGGGCGGCTCCACCCGGCCGAGGGCTGGACCGAACTGGTGATCACGCCCGAGCGCGGGGTCCGCGCGGTGGACGGCCTGCTCACCGGCTGGCACGAGCCGCAGGCCTCGCACCTGCTGATGCTGGAGGCGGTGGCCGGCCGGCCGCTGCTCGAGCGCTGCTACGCCGAGGCGGTGGCCGGCCGCTACCTCTGGCATGAGTTCGGCGACGTGAACCTGCTGCTGCCGGACTGACCCGGCCATCCGCCCCGCGCCGGCCGGCGCCGTACCGGGCCGCCGGGCCTCGGCGGCCCCGGAGGCACCCCGATCACCGGCCGGGGACCTGCCCCACGGGGGTGGGCGGCTCCCCGGCCGGGTCCACCGAGTACCTGAGGACGTTCGAATCGCGCGGCTCCAAACCGAGCGAGCGGTACAGCCGGCCGGCCGCCACCCGGGACGGGCGCGAGGTGAGGTCGACCGTCCGCAGGCCCAGCTCGGCCGCTCGCCGGAGCGCGTCACGGGTCAGCGCCCGGACGGCCCCGTGGCCGAGCGCGGAGGCGTCCACCACCACGTCCTCGATCCAGGCCCGCAGGCCGCTCGGCAGCGGGAACACCACCAGCGTCAGGGTGCCCACGATCCGCCCGTCCAGCCGCGCGGCCGGCACGGCGTCGGCCGGGCAGCCGAGCACCTCGGCGACCGCCGCACAGCTCACCGGCGCACGGCTCACCGGCGCCGCGGAGGAGGACAGTTGCGGCACGAGCTTGCGACACGAGCTGCCGCAGCGCGGCGACGACCTCGTCGGCCGTCTCCGACACCCGGGAGATCTCCAGGGTCAGTCCGGGGTCGTGGCGTCAGCCCGGAGCGCGAGCCGCGAGGCAGGTGCGATCGGCGGAGCCGGGTCGGGCACGGCCGCGGCCGCAGCCCGGTCCCCGGCCGGTCGCCGGTCGCCCGCCTCTCGCGGCGGAAGGCCCGGCCCGCCCGGCCCCGGCGGTCCGGCCCGCCGGTGCGCCTGCCGTCCGCCCGCTCGGCCCGCCTGCCGCACCCGGCCCCGGCCGTCCGGCCCGTCCGGTGTCGTCATTCGGCCGCTGCCGGGCGCGGTCCGCCGCCACCGTCGGCGATCCGCCGGGCGAACCGCAGGACGTCCGCCGCGCCGTCCTCGGCCGCCAGCCGGCCGGCCAACTGCTGGGCGCGCGCCCGGTACAGGGGGTCGTGCACCGCCCGGTGCAGGGCGTCCGCCAGCCGGCCGGGGGTCAGCCGGGCCAGCGGGACGGGCCCCGGACTGACCCGGAGAGCCGTCAGCCGGGCCGCCCAGAAGGCCCCGTCGAGCTGGGCGGGTACGGGCACGGCGGGCACGCCCGCACGCAGTCCGGCGCCGGTGGTGCCCGCGCCGGAGTGGTGCACCACCGCCGCCATCCGGGGGAACAGCCAGGAGTGCGGGACCTCGTCCACCGTGAGCACGTCGGGCTGGTCCAACCGGAGCCCCGTCCAGCCGCGTTGGACCACTGCGCGGACCCGGGCCGCACGCAGCGCGGTGGCGACGGTCCGTCCCAGCCGCTGCGCGTCGGCCACCACCAGGCTGCCGAAGCCCACGTACACCGGCGGCGGCCCCGCGGCGAGGAACTCGGCCAGCCGGGCGGGTGGCTGCCAGTCGCCGTCGTCGTAGGGCCACCAGTAGCCGCTGATCCGGGCGGAGGCCGTCCAGTCCGCGGGCCGGGGGACCACGGAGGCGGAGAAGCCGTGGAAGACCGGCCAGTCCTCGCGGGCCCGTCGGCGCCGGCCGCGCGGGACGGGCGGCAGCCCGAGACGGGCGCGCAGGGCGGCGACCGTCGGTGCGTATAGCCGGTCCACTGCCAGGTCGGCCGCCCGGCCCGCCAGCAGGTTGCCCCGCCGCCCGAGCGAGCGGGCACTGCCGCCGACGACCGGGGGGAACGCGCCGGTCGGCCGCAGCGGCTGGAGGTACAGCCCCGCGCTGGGCACCCCGTACGCCTCGGCCGCCACCTGCCCCAGTGGCGCCGTCGGCGCGGAGAGCAGCACCAGGTCGGTGCCCTGCCGCACGGCGTCCAGCACCCCCGACGCCAGCTCGGGCAGGAACCGCCGGGTCATCCTGATCAGCCGCCCGACCGTCGCCGGGCCGCTGCCCGCCCGCAGCAGCCGCTGGCCGTGCTCGGAGGCGAGCTCGGCCCGGGGGTCGACCGGCAGCGGCCGGAACTCCAGCCCCGCTGACCGGACCTGGTCCCCGAAGGTGGTGTGGGTGGCCAGTGCGACGGTGAACCCGGCGGCGGCCAGCCGGCTCCCGAGCCCGAGGAACGGGGACACGTCGCCGCGCGAACCGGCGGTCGCGATCAGAATGCGCACAGGGCCGAGTATCCCCGCCCGGCGGTCCGCTCCTGTGCGCCCGCGGCCCGTCCCGGGGCGCCGGCGGCGGCCCGCCGTGGGACGCCTGCTCGGCCGTCCGCCAGCGGAGTTGACGCCGGCCGGGCGGCCGGGCGGCGAGTCCGAGGTACGGCCCGGGATTCACCGGTACGGGGGAGCGCGCCGGACCGGCGGTCCGCACCCCGGCCGTTCGGGGCATTGGGCCGACCTTGCAACTGCTTGGCCCGTTCATGGGCCTCTCGACCGGTATTGCCCGAATTGATGCTGAAAGGCATTCGGGGATTTCCCGGCCGACCCACCGGCGTGGATAATCCGTGGTCAACCCGGATGTCCGCATGGCATTCTGGCGCCGCCACGCGATCGGGCCCCCGCCCGGTTCGGCGGGCTCTCTTCCGTGCCGGGCCGCGACGGAGCGGATGTCAGATCGATCCGCTAAAGTCGCGGACCGTCGCCCCACCTCACCTCACCTGGGAATTCTTCTTGAACCTCGACTTCTCCGCCGATCCGCTGTTCTCCTGGTACGTCGTCCTGCTGTTCGTCAGCGGTCTGGCCCTCGTCGGCATCGCCGCTGCCGGACTGGGCCAGGGCGCCGGAATGCGGGCTCTGAACGCCCTCTTCGGCATCGGATTCCTCGGCTACGGCGTCTACCTCGGGGTCATTTTCGACGGTGGCAGCTACTTCATCTTCTTCAAGGTGTTCATTCTGCCGGTCGTGCTGATCGCCGCCGCCGTCAAGAACTTCACCGAGCGCAGCAACCGGGCGCAGGCCCCGGCCCCGGTGCAGCCGCCGGCCGACGCCGCGAACTGAGACTGCGCGCGTATCGCGCGAAATGCCGGGCGGACAGGGAGGCTTCCTGTCCGCCCGGCTTTTGATGTGCCGTCAGCCACGAGCCGTGAGCCGTGAGCCGTGAGCCGCGAGCCGCGAGCCATGAGCCGTCAGTCGTGAGCCGTCGACCGCGCCCGCACCCTGACGCGGCGCCAGGGCCCGGCGCCGGGGCCGTCACTCGTAGCGGTACAGCAGCGACTCCGCCTCCGAGCGGAGGATGTCCGCCAGGGTCAGCGTCGGGTCGCCCAGGTGGGAGAGGGTGACCTCGGCGGAGCTCGGGGCGGCGTCCGGGGCCGGCCAGTGCTCGGGCTTCCAGGCGGAGCTGCGCAGGAGTGCCTTGGGGCAGTGCCCGTAGACCTCCTCGGCCTCGACGACGATCGCGCTGCGCGGCGGCCTGCCGACCGGCGTGAGCCGCTCCAGCAGCCGGGGGTCGGTGGAGACGCAGGCCCGCCCGTTGACCCGCAGGGTGGCCTCGCGGCCCGGGATGACGAAGATCAGGCCGGCCCGCCCGGTCTCCACGATGTTGTGCAGCGAGTCCAGCCGCCGGTTGCCGGTGGCGTCGGGCAGGGCGAGCGTGTACTCGTCCAGCACCGAGACGAATCCGGGCGGGCCGCCGCGCGGGGTCACGTCGCAGCGTCCGTCGGCGCCGGCGCTGGCCAGGAACACCAGGGGGGAGAGGCCGATCACGCTCCGTGCCGCCTCGTGGATCCGGTCGACCTCCTTGCGCCGGACCAGGTCGCTCGGTACCTCGTACAGCTCGCGCAGCCCGGTCACCTCCCGGACGGCGGTGGAGGCGAGTGCGGCGAAGACGGGGCTGCGGGGCGCGGACGGTGTGTTCACGTACCGGGAACCTAGCCGGGTGCGGGCCCGCGGGGGAAGGCATTTCGGCTGCGGCGCCCGGCCGTCGCGGGGCCGCCGGTATTCCCGTGACCGGACGGTGGCGGAGTGAAGCAGGCCACATGCCGGGGGTCTGCTGCCCGCTCGGCGGCCGTGGCAGAATGACAGGTGTAGTAGCAGTGACGTTCAGCGCACTCCGGGGTCGGTGAAAATCCGAACCGGCGGTTACAGTCCGCGACCCGTCCGCAGCCAGCGGCCGGTTGACCAGGTGAAATTCCTGGACCGACGGTTAAAGTCCGGATGGGAGGCGTGCGCGGCGGATCAGTTGGACCACGGCTTGCCCCGCGAGCCGTGGCACAGGTGCGACGGGAGAGCTCCCGTCCGGCGACGGCGCCGGGCGCGGGGTGTCACCGCCCGTACCGGCTGTCCGCGTCATCTCCCATGTGCCGCCCCGGAGTCCGCGCCCCAAGCGCGAGGAGAACCCGGGTGTTCACCGGCATCATCGAAGAGCTCGGCGAGGTCGTCTCCATCGAGGAGATCGGCGACTCCTCGCGTATCCGTCTGCGTGGCCCGGTGGTCTGTTCGGACGCCCGCCACGGCGACTCCATCGCGGTCAACGGCGTCTGCCTGACCGTCCTCGACAAGCCCGAGCAACTGGCTGCCCGCACCGGCGAGTTCAGCGCCGACGTGATGGCCGAGACGCTGCACCGCTCCAGCCTCGGCGCGCTGCGGCCCGGCTCCCGGGTGAACCTGGAGCGCGCCATGTCGCTCGGCGCCCGGCTCGGCGGCCACCTGGTCCAGGGCCACGTCGACGCGACCGGCACCCTGCTCTCCCGCGAGAGCGGCGACCTCGACGCCGACGGCACCCCGCGCTGGGAGGTGCTGCGCTTCTCGCTGCCCCAGGGCATCACCCGCTACCTGGTCGAGAAGGGCTCGATCACCGTCGACGGCGTCAGCCTGACCGTGGTCGAGGCCGCCCTCGACTCCTTCACCGTCTCGCTGATCCCCGCCACCCTCGAACTGACCACGCTCGGCGCCAAGGCCGTCGGCGACCCGGTCAACCTCGAGGTCGACGTCCTCGCCAAGTACGTCGAGCGGCTGCTCGAGACCCGCACCCTGCCCGCCACCATCGCCGGGGAGCCGAAGTGAACTGGCTCGGCGGCACCGCCTTCACCGCCTTCGGCCAGCACGTGATCTGGTCCGACATGCTGGGCAACCTGCTCGGCTTCGCCGGCCTCGCGCTCGGCTGGCGCCGCTCGGTGTGGAGCTGGCCGGTCCAGCTGCTCTCCGGTGCGGTGCTGATCACCGCCTACCTCGGCGGCGACTCGCCCAACCCCGGCCTGATCGGCAAGCAGGTGATCGTGATCGCCGCGGCCGCCTGGGGCTGGACCCGCTGGCAGCAGGGACGGCGGAGCTCCGGCGAGATCGCCGTCCGGTTCGCCTCCTGGCGTGAACGGGCCGCGCTCACCGCCGCGCTGGCGCTCGGCACGCTCGCCCTCGCCGGGCTCTACTTCGCCAACCCGTCCTGGTCCTGGAGCCCGTGGGCCGACGCCTACATCTTCGTCGGCACGCTGGCCGCGATGTATGCCCAGGCCCGCGGCTGGGTCGAGTTCTGGTTCGCCTGGATCGCGGTCGACGTGGTCGGCGTCCCGCTCGCCTTCAACAGCGGCTACGCCTTCTCCGGCCTCACCTACAGCATCTACTTCGTCCTGGTGCTGCTCGGCCTGCGCTCCTGGTGGCTGCGCAGCCGCGCCCCGCGCCCCGGGCGCACCAACGTCCCCCAGGGAGTGACGGCATGACCACCGATCAGATCGTCGACGAGCCGGTGCTCGACCCGGTCGAGCGAGCCATCGCCGACATCGCCCTCGGCCGCCCGGTGATCGTGGTGGACGACGAGGACCGCGAGAACGAGGGCGACATCGTCTTCGCCGCCTCGGCCGCCACCCCCGAGCTGATGGCCTTCACCATCCGCTACAGCTCCGGCGTGATCTGCGTCCCGATGACCGGCGACGAGCTGGACCGGCTCGACCTGCCCCCCATGACCCGGGTCAACGAGGACCGCAAGGGCACCGCGTACGCGGTCTCGGTGGACGCCCGCGACGGCGTCTCCACCGGCATCTCGGCCGCCGACCGGGCTCGCACCGTCCGGCTGCTCGCCGCGGCCGCCACCGAGCCGGGCGACCTGACCCGGCCCGGCCACGTCTTCCCGCTGCGCGCCGTCGAGGGCGGGGTGCTGGTGCGCCCCGGCCACACCGAGGCCGCCGTCGACCTGGCCCGGCTGGCGGGTCTCGCCCCCGCCGGCGCGATCGCCGAGGTGGTCAACGACGACGGCACCATGGCCCGGCTGCCCGAGCTGGTGGCCTTCGCCCGCGAACACGGCCTGGCGATCATCTCGATCGAGGACCTCATCGCCTACCGCCGCCGCACCGAGCTGCACGTGGACCGGGCCGCGGTCACCGCGCTGCCCACCGAGCACGGCGAGTTCACCGCGGTCGCCTACCGCGGCACCATCGACGGCGTCGAGCACCTGGCCCTGGTGGCCGGCGGACTGGACGCCGAGGGGCGGCTGCCCGAGGGCGAGGACGTCCTGGTCCGGCTGCACTCGGAGTGCCTCACCGGCGACGTGTTCGGCTCGCTGCGCTGCGACTGCGGCCCGCAGCTGCAGGCCTCGCTGCAGCAGATCGCCGAGGCCGGCCGCGGCGTGGTGCTGTACCTGCGCGGCCACGAGGGCCGCGGCATCGGCCTGGCCCACAAGCTGCGCGCCTACGAGCTCCAGGAGCAGGGCCGTGACACCGTCGACGCCAACCTGGAACTCGGGCTGCCCGCCGACGGCCGGGACTACAGCATCGGCGCCCAGATGCTCGCCGACCTCGGCGTGCGCTCGCTGACCCTGCTCACCAACAACCCGGACAAGCACGCCGCGCTCACCGAGCACGGCCTGAAGGTCAAGGGCCGGCTGCCGCTCGCGGTCCGCACCAGCGAGCACAACCTCGGCTACCTGCGCACCAAGCGGGACCGGATGGGCCACCAGCTGCCCTGGCTCGACGACGACGGCGCCTGACCCGCACCCCCCATCCCGACCCATCCCGACCACGCCCGACCCCATCCAGCGAACAGGAAGTAGAGACGTGAGCGGCCACGGAGCCCCCGAGCTGACCCTGAAGAACTGCGCCGACCTGCGGGTCGCGGTGATCGCCGCGCAGTGGCACGACCAGGTCATGAACGGCCTGCTGGACGGCGCCCACCGGGCGCTCAAGGAACTCGGCATCGACGAGCCCACCGTGGTCCGCGTCCCGGGCACCTTCGAACTGCCGGTCGCCGCCAAGCAGCTGGCCGGCCGCGGCTACGACGCCGTGGTCGCCCTCGGCGTGGTGATCCGCGGTGGCACCCCGCACTTCGACTACGTCTGCCAGGCCGCCACCCTCGGCCTCACCGAGGTCGCCGTGCAGACCGGCGTCCCGGTCGGCTTCGGCGTCCTGACCTGCGACAACGAGGAGCAGGCGCTGGACCGTGCGGGCCTGCCCGGCTCGGCCGAGGACAAGGGCCACGAGGCCGTCACCGCCGCGCTGGCCACCGTCGCCGCGCTGCGCGCGGTCTCCGAGCCCTGGCACTGAGGTACCCGACCCCGCCGGCCCGGACCACCGCGGCCGGCGGGCCCCGCGGGGGTGTCCAGCGGACTGTCCACGTTGCGGAACTGTTTACCGGCCCCTCGCCGGCAGGCCGTAAGGTGAGTTCATCATGGCTTCCAAGACATTCGAGGAGCTCTTCTCCGAGCTCCAGCAGAAGGCCGCCTCCGGCGACCCCTCGTCCTCCCGTACCGCGCAGCTCGTCCAGCAGGGCGTCCATGCGATCGGCAAGAAGGTCGTCGAGGAGGCCGCCGAGGTCTGGATGGCCGCCGAGCACGAGTCCGACGAGCGGACGGCCGAGGAGATCTCCCAGCTCCTGTACCACCTTCAGGTGATGATGGTCGCGCGCGGGCTGACGCTCGACGACGTCTACGCCCACCTCTGATCCGCACCCCCAGCTCCGTACCGAACCGCCTCCCAGCGAAGGAATCCGCCTCTCATGCTGCGCATCGCCGTCCCCAACAAGGGTTCGCTCTCGGGTCCCGCGGCGGAGATGCTCCATGAGGCCGGGTACCGGCAGCGCAAGGACCCCAAGGAACTGGTGCTGGTCGACCCGGACAACCAGGTGGAGTTCTTCTTCCTGCGCCCCCGCGACATCGCCGTCTACGTCGGCTCCGGCCGGCTGGACGTCGGCATCACCGGCCGCGACCTGCTGCTGGACTCCGCGTCCGACGCCGAGGAGGTGCTGTCGCTCGGTTTCAGCGGCTCCACCTTCCGGTTCGCCAAGCCGGTCGGTCTGGACGTCACGGACGTGCAGAGCCTGGAGGGCCTGCGGATCGCCACCTCGTACACCGGCCTGGTCGAGCAGCACCTGGCCGAGCAGGGCGTCAAGGCGACCGTGACCAAGCTGGACGGCGCGGTGGAGACCGCGGTGCAGCTCGGTGTCGCGGACGTGATCGCGGACGTGGTGGAGACCGGCACCAGCCTGCGCAACGCGGGCCTGGAGGTGTTCGGCGAGCCGATCCTGGTCTCCGACGCCGTGGTGATCCGCCCCAAGGGCGCGGGCGAGGACGCGGGCGTCGAGCAGTTCATGCGCCGCCTCCAGGGCGTGCTGGTGGCCCGCCGCTACGTGCTGATGGACTACGACATCCGGGTCGAGAAGGTGAGCGAGGCGGTCGCCCTCACCCCCGGGCTGGAGTCGCCGACCGTCTCGCCGCTGCACACCGAGGGCTGGGTGGCGGTCCGTTCGATGGTGCTCCGCAAGGAGGCCCAGCGGATCATGGACGACCTGTGGGGCATCGGCGCCCGGGCGATCCTGGTGACCAACATCCACGCCTGCCGCCTCTGACCTCCTCCGAGCAACCCGACCGACCCGACGCGGGCGGGGGCCTGGCGGCCTCCGCCCGTTCCCCCTGGAGCCACGACGTGTCCACCGCCGACGCCCTCCCCGTCACCTGGGCCCCCCGCCGCACCCGGGCCGTGCTGGTGCCGATGTCCGTGCTGCTGGTGATCGTCTTCACCGTGATCGCCTTCGCGCTGCCCGCCAACTGGCACCTCAACGACCGGGTGGCGATGGTGGTCAGCGGACTGCTGTTCGCCGGTGTCGCGCTGATGCTGGCCCGGCCGCGGGTGCGGGCCGACGCCGGGGGCGTGACCGTGGTCAACTTCGTCCGCAGCCGCCGGCTGGCCTGGGCGGAGATCGTCCGGGTCAACTTCCGGGCGGGCGATCCCTGGGTGACGCTGGACCTGGCCGACGGCACCGCGCTGGCGGCCGTGGGCATCCAGGCCGGCGGCGGCCGGGACCGGGCCATCGCGGCCGCCCGCACCCTGCGCGACCTGGTCGACGGCCACCAGGCCTCCTGAGCGCTCCCGGCGTGCCGCCGCGGCCCCACCGAACAAGATCCCTACACTCGTTCGGGTATCGTCTACGCTGGTAAAGCCGGGGCAAAGCACCCGGCCGCCTTCGAGCCCATCCCGACCAGAGGAGTGACACCTCCCCTCGATGGACGATCCGTCCGGTAGTACCAGCGCCGCCTCGCCCCGCACGCACGGAAGGCAGGCGGCCCCGTGACCACCGCCTGGCTCATGCTCGCGGCCGCCGTGCTGCTCATCCTCGCCAACGGCCTCTTCGTGGCCGCCGAGTTCGCCTTCGTCACCGTCGAGCGCGGTGAGGTCGAACGGGCCGCCGCCGGCGGCGACCGCCGCGCCAAGGGCCTGCTGAAGGCCCTGCGCAAGCTCTCCTTCCAGCTCTCCGGCGCGCAGCTGGGCATCACCGTCACCTCACTGGTGGTCGGCATGCTCGCCGCGCCCGCGCTCTCCGAGCTGCTCTCCCCGGTGCTGACCGCCGTGGGCATCCCCGCCTCCGCCGCGACCACCGTCGCCGTCATCGGCGGACTGGTGCTCGCCACCGTGGTCCAGATGGTGATCGGCGAGCTGGTCCCGAAGAACTGGGCGATCGCCCGGCCGGTCCAGGTCGCCTACGCGGTGGTCGGTCCCCAGCGGGCCTTCTCGACCGTCTGCCGGCCGCTGATCACCGTCCTGAACGGCGCCGCCGACCGGCTGGTCCGGGCCATCGGCCTGGAGCCCCAGGAGGAGCTGGGCCACGCCCGCACGCCCGCCGAACTGGTCGCGCTGGCCCGGCACTCGGCCCGCGAGGGCGCGATAGACGAGGAGTCCGCCACCCTCTTCGTGCGCACGCTCGGCCTCGGCCAGCTGACCGCGGAGAGCGTGATGACCCCCCGGGTCGCTGTCGCCGCCCTCCAGCAGGACGCCAGCGCCGCCGACGTGATCAACCTGACCAGGGCCACCGGCCTGTCCCGGTTCCCGGTCTACGGCCACAGCCTGGACGAGGTCAGCGGCACGGTCACGCTCAAGGACGCGCTCGCCGTCCCGGCCGAGCACCGCGCCGCCACCCGGGTCGGCCCGCTCGCCGTCACCCCGCTGCTGGTCCCCGGGACGCTGCCCGCCGAGCGCCTGCTCGACCTGCTGCGCCGCCAGCAGCCGATGGCCATCGTGGTCGACGAGTACGGCGGCACCGCCGGCGTGGTCACCATCGAGGACATCGTCGAGGAGGTGGTCGGCGAGGTGCAGGACGAGCACGACCCCGCCGACGTCCCCGAGCTGCGCCCGCTGCCCGCCGTCGACGGCCTGCCCGTCTGGGAGGCCGACGGCCGGGCCAGGACCGACCAGCTGGAGAGCATCGGCCTGCACGCCCCGGAGGGCCCGTACGAGACCCTCGGCGGGCTGCTCGCCGACCTGCTCGGCAAGCTCCCCGAGGTCGGCGAGCAGGCCGAGCTGCCCGGCTGGCACTTCACCGTGCTCGCCGTGGAGCGGCACCGCACCAGCCGGGTGGAGATCCGGCGCACCCGCGACGACCGGTACGACGAGGACCAGACCCGATGACCGTGCTCCTGCTGGCCGCCTCGATCCTGCTGCTGCTCGGCAACGCCTTCTTCGTCGGGGCCGAGTTCGCGGTCATCTCGGTCCGGCGCAGCCAGATCGAACCGCTCGCCGAGGCCGGCGACCGGCGGGCCCGGACCGTGCTGCACGCGCTGTCCAACGTCTCCGCCATGCTGGCCGCCGCCCAACTCGGCATCACGGTCTGCTCACTGCTGCTCGGCGCGCTCGCCGAGCCGACCATCGCCGACCTGGTGGAGGGGCCGTTCCACGCGATCGGCGTGCCCGAGTCGCTGATGCACCCGCTCAGCTACGCGCTGGCCCTGGCGCTGGTGGTCTTCCTGCACATGGTGGTCGGCGAGATGGTGCCCAAGAACATCGCGCTGGCCGGCCCGGAGAAGGCCGCGCTGTGGCTCGGCCCGCCGCTGGACCGGCTGGCCCGCTGGATCGCCCCGGTGATCCGCTTCCTGAACGCCTTCGCCAACGCGGTGCTGCGGCTGTTCAAGGTGCAGGGCCGGGACGAGGTGGCGTCGGTCTTCACCACCGAGCAACTGGTCCTGCTGCTCACCGACTCCCGGGACGCGGGCCTGCTGGACCGCAGCCGCCAGGAGCGGCTGGAGGACGCGCTGGAGCTCGGCGACCGGCCGATCACCGAGGTCCTGCTGCCGCCCGAGCAGCTGGTCTCGGTCGGCACCGACGTGACCGGCCGGGAGATCGAGCGGCTCGCGGTGCGGACCGGCTTCTCGCGCTTCCCGGTGGTCGGCGCGGACGGCACCGTCCGCGGGTACCTGCACGTCAAGGACAGCCTGGAGGTTGAGGACCCGGACGCGGCGGTGCCCGCCCGGCTGTGGCGTCCGGTCACCGTGCTCCCGGGCACCATGCGCCTGGACGACGCGCTCGGGGCGATGCGCCGGGACGCCGCGCACCTCGCGGTGGCGGCCGCCCCGGACGGCCGCCAGCTGGGCCTGGTCGCACTGGAGGACGTCCTGGAGGAGCTGGTCGGCGAGGTCCACGACCCGGACCACCGCCCGGCGGCCCGCACCTGACACCCCCGCCGCCCGCGGACCGCCCCCGAGCCCGCCGAGGCCGGGGGCGGTCGCCGTCCGGGCCCGGGGTCAGGTGCCGCCGCGGCCGTCGATCAGCTCGCCGTAGGCCTGCAGCAGGTCGGGCAGGCGCAGCGCCGCCAGGTCCTCCCGGCTGGGCAGCCCGCCCTGCGCGGACAGCCGCAGGTCCCGGTAGGCGCAGGACTTCTCGTAGAGGGTCCGCACGAAGCGGCCGTTGCCGAGGTCGTCGATCCAGCCCTCGCCGACCACGTGGGCGCAGATCGAGGCCAGCTCCTCGCCGGCGTCCTGGTCCCAGCCGTCGCCGTCGGCGGCGGCCAGCGTGCGGCCGATCTCGGCCAGCTCGGCGGGCCGGTAGCTGGGGAAGTCGACCCGGGTGGTGAACCGGGAGTTGAGGCCGGGGTTGGCGGCCAGCAGCCGGTTCATCCCGGCCGGGTAGCCGGCCAGGATCACCACCAGCCGGTCGCGGTTGTCCTCGGCGCGCTTGAGCAGCACCTGCAGCGCCTCGTCGCCGTACGCGTCGCCCTTGGTGTAGCCCGAGTTGGCCAGGCTGTAGGCCTCGTCGATGAACAGCACGCCGTCCAGCGCCGAGTCGATCAGCTCGTTCGCCTTGACCGCGGTCTGGCCGAGGAACTCGCCCACCAGGTCCGCCCGCTGCGCCTCGACCAGGTGGTCGCCGGAGAGCAGGCCGAGCGCGTGGAAGACCCGGCCGAGGATCCGGGCGACCGTGGTCTTGCCGGTGCCGGAGGGCCCGGAGAAGACGAAGTGACGTTTCGGCGGCTGCACCGGCAGCCCCTGGTCGGCCCGCAGCCGGGCCATCCGCAGCTGCGCCGACAACGCCCTGACCTGCCGCTTCACCGGATCCAGGCCCACCATCCGCTCGAGTGCGGCGAGCGCCTCGGCCAACTGGCCGTCGTCGCCCGCCGCCCCGCCCGCGCCGCGCGGGTACACCGCGCCGGCCGCCGGCCGGTCCTGCGGCCCGGCGACCACGGCCGCGGACGCGGGACCGGCGGCGCACGCCGAGCGGTCCGCGGAGGGAGGCTCGCCGGCGGCGTCGCCCGCGGCCTCGCCCCCGGGAGCGGGGGAGCCGAACCGGCCGCCCGGCCCGCCCCCGCCGGCCGGGGCGGCCACGCCGAACCCCCCGGGACCGGACGGCTCGGAGGCCTCGGCCGGCTCCTGGCCCGGCGCCGGGCCCTCCTGCGGTCCGGCGCCCGGCCCGGGCCCGGGCCCGCGGCCGGCGCCGGGGTCAGGATCCGGATCCGGGTCGAACTCGGAGTCGGGCAGCGCCGGTTCGAGCATCGCCCGGTCCTCGTCGGAGAGCAGCAGCCCCTCCAGCACCCCGTCGGTGGCGATCGCGGCCAGCCGCGCGGAGGTGTCCATGAACGCCGGATCGGCCCGGTGCACGGCACGGTACAGCGGCAGCGCGGCGGCGCTGCGCCCGGCGCCCTCGTACGCCCGCGCCAGCCAGTACCGCAGCTCCTTGCGCTGCGGCTGCTCGGAGCGGCAGCGGGCCAGCGACGCGGCCAGCGGGGCCTGGGCCTGGGCGCACATGTCGAGCCGGACCCGGGCCATCCCGCCGAACAGCCCGGCCTCGATGCCGAGCACCGGGTCGTCCAGCAGCCGGTCGGTGTCCCGGATCAGCTGCTCCCAGTCCTTCACCAGGTAGGAGCGGCAGGCGTGCAGGAAGCGGACCGAGGGGTCCTGCTCGGGCGGCGGGCACTCGGCGAGCGCGCGGTCCAGCTCGGCCAGGTGCCGGCCGTCGAGCCAGTGCGAGGCGTGCGCCAGCAGCAGGTCGCGGGTGTCCTCGAGGACCGGCTGCACCCACCAGCCCAGCCAGTACCAGGAGCTGAGCGGCCGTCGGTGGCGTCTGCGCTGCTCCCCGAACCGGTCCTGGTGGCGGTACATCGCGAGCAGCGCGCCGGAGGTGTCGCTGCGCAGCGCGTGCAGGCCGAGCCAGGCGTCGGCCATCGCCGGGTCGAGTTCGACGGCGGTGCGGAACTCCTCCTCGGCGCGCGCGTAGGAACCGGCCGCGTAGGCGTCGGTGGCGCGCAGCCAGGCGCGGTCGGCCTGCCGGGCAGCCCCCGGGCCGCCGGAACCGAAGTCGGACGTCTCCACCGCCACTCACGCCCCCCGCCGAGTGCATCGAGGCCAAGTCGGTCGACGAGCGGCAGGCAACCCCCGCCCGTCCGTCCGCAACCCCCGGAGCGCCTGTGCGCCTGACTGGAATCGTACCGGCGCGAGGCTGATCCGGAAGGGTGCCGCACCGCTTCAAATCCAAGGGGTGGCCGGGCTGTTGGCCCCGGCGGGGGCGGCGGGGGAGGACAGCACGGCGCCTCCGGCTCACGGGGGAACAGGCCGGAGGCGCCGAGTCCAATGTTGCGGGATCAACTATCTCCCGCGTGAAGTGAACCTAAGTCCTGGCGACGTCCCAGGTCAAGGGCCGTGCGCGGGGTCACCGACGGTGCCCCGGACGATCCGTCCGGTGACCCCGTCGACCCGCAGGCCGGCGTACGGGCGGCTGGGGTCGGCGGCGAAGTGCGCCCGCTCCGCGCGGGCCCAGCCGGCCCAGAACTCGGCCAGTTCCGGACCGTCCCGCAGCTCGCCCCGGCGCCGGGCGGCGGCCGCGTCCAGCTCCATCCACACCAGGGCGGCGAGCGCCGGGCGCACCGCGCGCCGTCCCGCGCCGACCCCCTCCAGCAGGACCACCGGCGCCGCCGGGATCCGCCGGGTGGAGGTGAAGCGCCGCAGCGTCCAGTCGTAGACCCGGTACTCGGCGGTCCGGCCGGCCGCCAGCGGTGCCAGCACCTGCGCCCGCAGCCGTCCGACCCAGCCGAACGGCTCCTCGTGGGTCGCCAGGTCGTCCAGGTGCACCACCGGCGCCCCGCCGAGCGCGGCGGCCAGCCGGGCCGCGAAGGTGGTCTTGCCGGACCCGGCGTGCCCGTCCACCGCGACCAGCCGCACCGGGCCGAGCGAGGGCGCCAGGGCGCCCAGCCGGTCCGGCAGGCTGTCCGGGATTTCCGGTATGTCGGAGATGTCGCGAGTGTCGGCCGGGTCAATCACCTGGCCACTCTAGGACTCCGTTCGATGGGCGTTCGACCGCCGACGGTGACTGCCTGGGCCGATATCGGGCATACTCGCATCGCCGCGCCTGTGAACGACCGTTCACTTCGGCCGGTGACGGTCCACCCAGACCCGTCAGCCCCGTCCCCGGGCCCGCCACACCAGGGCCCGCCGAATCGAGGAGACGCAGCCATGAGCGCCGTATCCGCCAAGCCCGTGGACCGTCAGCTGCCCAGCGAGGAGGCCCGCGAGCTGCTCGGCCTCACCCGCGAGCTGGTACAGAACGAGGTCGCCCCGCACGCCGCCGCCGACGAGGCCGGTGACCGCTTCCCGCGCGAGGTGTTCCGCACCCTCGGCCGGGCCGGCCTGCTGTCCCTGCCGTACGGCGAGCAGTACGGCGGCGGCGACCAGCCCTACGAGGTCTACCTCCAGGTCCTGGAGGAGCTGGCGGCCGGCTGGCTGGCCGTCGGCCTCGGCGTCAGCGTGCACACCCTCTCCTGCCACGCCCTGGCCGTCTTCGGCACCGACGAGCAGCGCGACCGCTGGCTGCCCGGCATGCTCAGCGGCGAGCAGCTCGGCGCGTACTGCCTCTCCGAGCCGCAGTCGGGCTCCGACGCCGCCTCGCTGCGCACCCGCGCGGTGGTGGACGGCGAGGAGTACGTGGTCAGCGGCACCAAGGCGTGGATCACCCACGGCGGCCACGCGGACTTCTACAGCTCCATGGTGCGCACCGGCGAGGACGGCGCCCGCGGCATCAGCTGCCTGCTGGTGCCGGGCGGCGCGGCCGGCCTCTCGGCGGCCCCGCCGGAGCACAAGATGGGCATGCGGTCCTCGCCGACCGCACAGCTGCACTTCGACGGCGTCCGGGTGGCCCGCGAGCGGCTGATCGGCGAGGAGGGCCAGGGCTTCCAGATCGCCCTGGCCGCCCTCGACTCGGGCCGGCTCGGCATCGCGGCCTGCGCGATCGGCGTGGCCCAGGCGGCGCTGGACCTGGCCGTCGACTACGCCGGCACCCGGCAGCAGTTCGGCCGGCCGATCGCCGACTTCCAGGGGCTGTCCTTCATGCTCGCCGACATGGCCACCCAGATCGAGGCCGGCCGGGCGCTGTACCTGGCCGCCGCCCGGCTCAAGGACGCCGGTCTGGCCTTCTCCAAGGAGGCGGCGATGGCCAAGCTGTTCTGCACCGACGCCGCGATGCGGGTCACCACCGACGCGGTGCAGGTCCTCGGCGGCTACGGCTACACCCAGGACTACCCGGCCGAGCGCTACATGCGCGAGGCGAAGGTGCTGCAGATCGTCGAGGGCACCAACCAGGTCCAGCGCCTGGTCATCGGCCGGCACCTGACCGGCCGGTGACCGCGGGCCCGGGGAGCGGCGCCGGCAGCGGTCAGCGCCGTCCCCGGGCACCACGCTGGGCGGGCACCGGCGGGGCGTCCTCGACGGTGCGCCGCTGCCCGGCGTGCGAGAACGGCTGGGTGCGCCAGTCCAGCTCGGCGGGCAGGGCGAGCAGCTCGTCCAGGCCGGGCCCGGCGTGCTCGGCGGCGTCGCACTCGGCCAGGTCGTCGGCGGGCGAGCCGGAACCCGCGCAGACGGCCGGCGAGAAGGGGTGCCAGGCGGTCGGCAGGACGGCGTGCAGCGGCAGCCGGTCCTCGTCGCCCACCAGCGCGATCGGGCGGTCGCAGGACGGGCAGTGCACCCGGACGATCTCCCAGGTCTCGGCCTCGCCCGGGTCCGCCCCCGGGGTCGGGCCGAACTCGGCGTAGCCGTCGTCCTCGTGCCGTCCGGTCTCGGCGCGTTCGTCCTCGACGCTCGACGAGCGTTGGTCAGTGGCAGGCATCGGGATCCCCCTCGGATCGGGCCGGCCTCGGTAAGCCCGGGCCAACAGCAGCACTTCCCGCCGACGGACCGTCATAACCCTGCAGGTCGGCGCACGATGATGCACGGGGTGTGTCCTTCGCCACATTCTGATGGCATGTGCCCCCTGCAATGCGCCGGTTCGGTAACGGGGCCGGGCGGGGGCCTGCGGCGCCCCCGCCGGGACCGGCGGGCCGCGGGCGGTGCGCCGGATCGCCGCGCGCCGGGCGGATGAGCCGCCGGGTCGGCGTACGGCCCCCGGGGGCGCTAGGTTTGCGCCTTGTGGAGGATCTCGACCAGCGCATCGTCCAGCTGCTTCTCGAAGACGGCCGGATGAGCTACACGGACCTGGGCAAGGCCACCGGCCTGTCCACCTCGGCGGTGCACCAGCGGGTGCGCCGCCTCGAACAGCGGGGGGTGATCCGCGGCTACACGGCGATCGTCGACCCCCAGGCCGTCAACCTGGCGTTGACCGCCTTCATCTCCGTCAAGCCGTTCGACCCCAGCGCCCCCGACGACACCCCGGACCGGCTGGTCCAGCTGCCCGAGATCGAGGCCTGCCACAGCGTCGCCGGGGACGAGAACTACATCCTCAAGGTCAGGGTCCCCGGACCGGGCGACCTGGAGGACCTGCTGGCCCGGATCAGGTCCGCCGCCGGCGTCTCCACCCGCACCACCGTGGTGCTGTCCACCCCGTACGAGGCGCGCCCCCCGAAGCTCTGACGCGCACCGGTCGGGTGCAGACTTGTGCCCATGACCGAACGCACCAACCGCACCGTGCTGCTGCGCGGCGGCAACGTCTACAGCCCCGCCGACCCCTTCGCCACCGCCATGCTGGTGGAGGGGGAGCAGGTCGCCTGGGTCGGCAGCGACGGCGCGGCCGAGGCCTACGCCGACATCGCCGACGAGGTGGTGGAGCTGGCCGGTGCCCTGGTCACCCCGGCCTTCGTCGACGCCCACGTGCACGCCACCTCGACCGGCCTGGCGCTCACCGGCCTGGACCTGACCGGCTGCCCGACCCTGGCCGAGGCACTGGAGCGGATCACCCGCTTCGCCGCCGGCGCCCCCGCCGGCGGCGTGCTGATCGGCCACGGCTGGGACGAGTCCGGCTGGCCCGAGGGCCGCCCGCCGACCCAGGCCGAGCTCGACCGGGCGTCCGGCGGCGCCGCGCTGTACCTGTCGCGCACCGACGTGCACTCCGCGCTCGCCTCCACCGCGCTGCGCGCCCTCACCGAGGACCTGGCCGCCCTCCCCGGCCACCACCCCGACGGCCCGCTCAGCCGCGACGCCCACCACGCCGTACGGGCCGCCGCGCTGGCCCACCTCACACCGGACCAGCGTCGCACCGCCCAGCTGGCCACCCTGCGGCGCGCCGCCGAGCTCGGCATCGGCGCCCTGCACGAGTGCGCCGGCCCGCAGATCTCCTCCGAGCAGGACCTCGCGGCGCTGCTGGAGCTGGCCGCCGCCACCGACGGCCCCGAGGTCTTCGGCTACTGGGGCGAGCTCGGCGGCATCGACACCGCCCGGCGGCTCGGTGCGGTCGGCGCCGGCGGCGACCTGTTCGTCGACGGGGCGCTCGGCTCGCGCACCGCCTGCCTGCACACCCCCTACGCCGACGCCGAGCACACCGGCGCCGCCTACCTGAGCGCCGAGCAGATCGCCGACCACGTCGCCGCCTGCACCGAGGCGGGCCTGCAGGCCGGCTTCCACGCGATCGGCGACGCCGCGGTGACCGCCGTCCTGGACGGCGTGCGGGCCGCCGCCGACCGGGTCGGCCCCGCCCGGGTGAAGGCTGCCCGGCACCGGGTCGAGCACGCCGAGTCGCTCGACGACAAGGCCATCGCGGCCTTCACCGAGCTCGGCCTGACCGCCTCCGTGCAGCCCGCCTTCGACGCCGCCTGGGGCGGCCCCGACGGCATGTACGTCCAGCGCCTGGGCGCCGAGCGGGCGGCCGGCCTGAACCCGTTCGCCGCGCTGCTGAAGGCCGGCGTCCCGCTCGCCTTCGGCTCCGACGCGCCGGTCACCCCGCTCGACCCCTGGGGCACCGTCCGGGCCGCCGCCTTCCACCGCACCCCGGAGCACCGGATCTCGGTCCGCGCGGCCTTCACCGCCCACACCCGCGGCGGCTGGCGGGCGCTCGGCCGCGACCAGGACGGCGTGCTGGTGCCCGGCGCGGTCGCCAGCTTCGCGGTCTGGGACGCCACCGACCTGGTCGTGCAGGCCCCCGACGACCGGGTGGCCGGCTGGTCCACCGACCCCCGTTCCGGCACCCCCGGCCTGCCCGACCTCACCCCGGGCGCACCCCTGCCCACCTGCCTGCGCACCGTGGTCCGCGGCCGCACGGTGCACGTGCGGTGACCCGCCCGGACCCGGCCGGTGTGAGCCGCGACACCCCGTGAGCCGGGCGGATACTGGTGCGGGGTACCGTCTTCGGACGGCTCTCGATCGTGGGCGGCCGGATCGAGGACGGACCCGACGAGAGAGGCGGTACGCAGGTGGCCCTGCCCGTACAGCAGGAGCACCCGGCGGCGGACGCCGGGGCGGCAGGCGACGCCGGGCAGCCCCGGCAGCGGCCCGGGCGGCTCGCCCGGATCCGGGCGGGCCTGCCCCGGACCGGTCTCGCCGTGCTCGCCGGCCTGCTGCTGGCGGCCTCCTTCCCGCCGTACGACCTGTGGCCGCTGTCCTTCCTGGCGGTGGCCGGCTTCTCGCTGCTGACCCGGGGGCGCACGGTCCGGCAGGGCGCCTGGACCGGCTTCGCGTTCGGGCTGCCGTTCTTCCTGGCGCTGCTGTCCTGGCTGCGGGTGATCGGCTGGGACGCCACCATCGGCCTGTCGGTGGTGGAGGCGCTGTTCCTGGCGCTGCTCGGCGGCGCGCTCGCGCTCACCTCCCGGCTGCCCGGCTGGCCGCTGTGGACCGCCTGCCTGTGGGTCACCCAGGAGTGGGCCAGGGACCGGCTGCCGCTCGGCGGCTTCCCGTGGGGCCGGCTGGCCTTCGCCAACACGGCGAGCCCGTTCACCCCGCTGGCCGCGCTGGGCGGCGCCCCGCTGGTGACCTTCGCGGTGGCGCTGTCCGGCGCCCTGCTGGCCTGGGCCGCGCTGCGGCTGCGCCACGGCCCCCGGCGCTCCTTCCCGCTGGCCGCCACGGGCGCCGTGGGCGCGCTGGCGGCGCTGCTGGCGGGCTACCTGGTGCCGGTGCCCACCGGCGCCGACGACACCGTCAAGGTCGCGCTGGTGCAGGGCAACGTGGCCAAGCCCGGGATGGACTTCCTCGGCCGCCCGATGATGGTGCTCAACAACCACGCCGCCGAGACCGAGCGGCTGGCCGCGGACGTCGCGGCGGGCCGCGCCCCGCGCCCCGACATCGTGATCTGGCCGGAGAACTCCTCCGACCTCGACCCCTACTCCGACCCCGCGGCGTACGCCCGGATCGACGAGGCGGTCCGCAGCATCGGCGTGCCGACCCTGGTCGGCGCCCTGGTGGACGGCCCGGACGCCCAGCACGTGCAGAACAACGGCATCGTCTGGGACCCGGTGAGCGGCCCCGGCGCCTCCTACACCAAGCAGCACCCGGTGCCGTTCGGCGAGTACGTGCCGTTCCGCGCCGAGCTGTCCCAGGTGATCGAGCGCCTCCAGCGGGTCGCCCGCGACTTCTACCCGGGCACCCACAACGGCGTGATGCAGCTCGGCCCGGCCCGGATCGGCGACGTGATCTGCTTCGAGGTCGCCTACGACGAGATCGTCCGCGACACCGTCAACGACGGCGGCCGGGTGCTGGTCGTCCAGACCAACAACGCCACCTACGCCGAGAGCGGCCAGCCCGAGCAGCAGCTCGCGATGTCCCGGCTGCGCGCGGTCGAGCACGGCCGCGCGGTGCTGATCGCCGCCACCAGCGGGATCAGCGCGGTGATCGCCCCGGACGGCTCGGTGGTCTCCCGGACCGAGGAGCTGACCCCGGCCGTGCTGAACGCCGTGGTGCCGCTGCGCGACGGCACCACCGTGGCCGACCGGGTGGGCGCCGCGCCCGAGTGGGCGCTCGCCGTGGCGGGCCTGCTGGCCTGCGGCTTCGCGGCGGCCACCGGTCTGCGCCGGCGCCGCCGGGGTGGAACATCGGCCGGCTCCGAGCCGTTGACCCCACAGGTGCCGTAGCCACGGCCGGAGTCCGCCGGCGGTGCGAGGAGCACCGCGATGGAGTGGATTCGTACCGTGGCCCAGACAACTGACCAGGTCCGCCCGGCCCCGCGGGGCCGAGTGCGGCGTTTCCTGCCGCTCGCCGTCGCCGCCTGGCTGGTGCTGGAGATCTGGCTGCTGACCGTGGTGGCCGGGGTGCTGAGCTGGCCCGCGGTCCTGCTGCTGCTGATCGCCGGGATGTTCGCGGGCGGCTCGCTGATCAAGCGGGCCGGCCGCCGGGCGTTCGCGGCCGCCGTCGAGCAGACCAAGAACCCCCGCTCGGAGCAGCCGCAGACCGGCACCAGCATGACCGTGCTGGCGGGCGTCCTGCTGATGCTGCCCGGCTTCCTGTCCGACCTGCTCGGCCTGAGCCTGCTGTTCCCGCCGACCCGCGCGCTGTGGCGGGCGCTGGGCCGCCGGCTGGCCGGCCGGGCGCTGCACTCCACCGCTCCGGTGGGGGCGGACCGCTTCGCGGACGCGTTGCGGCTGCAGGAGCAGCTGCGGATCCACCGGCCCGACGGCAAGGTGATCCAGGGCGAGGTGGTCGACCCGCCCGCCCCGGGCAGCGGTGGCCCCGACACCGCGTACCGCCCGCCGCTCACCCACTGAGTCCCTCCGGCACCGAGCCCGTCCGGGCACGATCACCGAGCGCACGAGGAGCATGAGGACACGAGGAGCATGAGGAGCATGAGGAAGGGCCCCGGGCAGATCGCCCGGGGCCCTTCCTGGTGTGCGGTACCGCTATGCGCTCTTGCGGGTGTCACGCGGGTGGATCGCGAGATTCATCCCGCCGGACCTGAGGACCGCCAGCCGTTCGGCCAGCACCTCCTCCAGCTCCTCCCTGGTCCGACGCTCCATCAGCATGTCCCAATGGGTACGCGTCGGCTTGACCTTCTTCTCCTCCGGCTCATCGCCGTCCAGCAGCATGGCCTCCTGGCCGCAGAACCGGCACTCCCACACCGAGGGGATCTCCGCCTCGACGGAGAAGGGAACCTCGAACCGGTGTCCGTTCTGACATGCATACTCGACGGTCTGGCGGGGAGCCAGGTCGATGCCGCGGTCGGTCTCGTAGCTGGTCGCCCCGAGTCGCGTGCCGCGGAGAGCTCGCTCGCTCATGAATCGTGCCTCCCGGGCTTCTGGCCCACAGGACTAGTGGTCGCTGTCTTCGTCGTTCGGTCCAACGCTCGGCCGCCGACGAAGATTCCCGTCCCGGGACGGGCGTCGCCTGTCGTGCCGCCCCTGTTTGTACCCATCGCCGCCCGATTTGTCACATCTCAGCGGTGATATCACCCTGTGTGTCAGATCTTGTGCACATTGCGACCGTCGAATCGGCGTCGGGACACCCTATCGTCATGTCCTTGATGCTCGCTTGGTCATGACGTCCGGAGCGGGTCGAGCCGCGCCGGCCGGCCCCGCCCGCCGGCCCCGTCCGCCGGCCCCGTCCGCCGCCTCGGCGGTCACTCACCACACCGGGTCCGGCCGGACCGCCTGCGGCTCCTTGGCCAGCTCGACCACGGCCGGCGCCGGCGGGGCCGCCGCGGGGTCGGCCGGCTGCCCGTCCGCCGCCACGGCGGGCGCGTGGCCGGGCACCGGGGGAGCGGCCGGGGCGGCGGACGGCGCGGGCGCCTCGATCCGGGTGTCCCGGTGCGGGAGCAGCGCGATCACCGCGTCCCGCAGCTGCGGCGAGACCTCCTCGTCCAGCGGGTCCACGGTGGCGGGCACCTGGAGGCGCACCGGCGCGGCCGCACCCACCCGGGCGTAGCCGCGGCCGACCGGGGTCCGGGCGGCGGGCGCGATGTCCAGCGGCGCGCCGAGCGCGGCGGCGGCCGCCTCCGGGGTGGTCGGGCCGAGCACCACCCGGGCCCGGCAGGTCGAGCGCACGGTGGCGGAGACCCGGTCCCTGGCCTCGACGTCGTCCGCGAACACCACCGTCACCCGCGCCGCCCGGCCGTGCCGCAGCGGCGTCTCCAGCAGGTCCTGCGGGTCGGTCCGGCCCTCGGCCTGGGCCAGCTCGGACAGCTCGGTCGGGTGGTCGAGCATCAGCCACAGCGGCCGGGTGGCGTCCTCGGGCGCCGCGATGCCGTGGTGCCGGGCGGCGTTCAGCACGGTCAGCCGGCGCTCGGTCTCCTTGGCCACCCACTCCAGCGCCGCCAGCGCACCGTGCAGGCTGGTCTCCACGGTGTGCACGCCGGGCCGGTTGACCAGGCAGGCGTGTTCGCCGGTGCCGGCCCCGTCGATCACCACCAGGTCGCCGTACGGCAGGGCCTGCAGGGCGACCGAGCGCAGCAGCGAGGAGGTGCCGGTGCCGGCCCCGCCGAGGATCAGCAGGTGCGGTTCGGCCGAGCGCGGGCCGGTCCGCCAGACCACCGGCGGCTGCTGGGCGGTCACGCCGTCCTGGACCACCGGGATGGTGCGGTGGCTGCCGTCGCTGTCGGTGAACCCGAGCACGATCTCGCCCGGGGAGGTGACGAAGGGCTGCGCCGTGATCCCGGTGGACAGCGGCGCGAGCGCGGTGAGCCGCAGCCGGTTGGACTCCTCGTCCCAGTCGAAGCGGTACTCCCGGCCCCGTCCGGCCTTGCCCTGCAGCACCTGCTCGATCCGGGCCCGGGCGGCCGGCTCGGTGTCGGTGAACCAGACCGGGTAGGACAGCTCCAGCGAGGTCAGCCGGCCCAGCGGGTCGAACTCCCAGCCGTGGAAGACGTCCTTGAGTTCGCCGTCGGGGCGGTAGGGCGACCCCAGCTCCTCCGGTCCGGCCAGGTACGGGGTCAGCGCGGCGTAGAGCGCGGCGAGCTTGACGGCGGCGACGTCCGGGGCCGGCTCGGCGGCGGCCTTCGGCTGCCGGCCGACCCAGGCGGCGCTGGCCATCAGCGCCACCACGGCGAACAGCGGCCCGTGCGGCAGCAGCGCGGTGCCGATCAGCGCCGCCAGGGTGAGGAACAGCGTCGGCCCCCGGCGCTCCTTGGGCGTGGCCGCCCAGCGGCCCTTGGCCCAGTCGGCGTGGCGGCGCAGCCCGCGCCCGATCAGGGCGAGCGGGGCGAACATGTCGGCGGCGTGGTCGCCGGCCGTGCGGGCGAAGTCGCGACCCCGGCTGAGGTGGCGGGTGAGGGACATGGCGGGACTCCCCGGGCGGGTGGGACGGCTGGTGGCGGGACGGCGGCCGGTGCGGGCGGCGGTCGGGGGACGGCCCGGGGCGGTGGGATCCGCGCCGGGCCGTCGGGTCGAGCGGGGGCTCAGAACTTCAGGCCGCCGATGAGGCTGGCCAGGCTGGCGCCGCCGGCCTGGATGCTCGGGGCGATCGAGGAGCCGGCGATGTAGAAGCCGAGGAGCGCGCACACCAGCGCATGGGAGATCTTCAGCCCGTCCCGGCGGAAGAAGAGGAAGGCGATGGTGCCGAACAGGACGATGCCGGAGATGGAGAGGATCACGGGTCTGCTCCTCGGAGAGGTGGCGGGGGACAGGTGTTACAGAAAGTGCCCTAATCGTGACAAAAAGTAATAGATGATGGAACGTGGCAAATGGGTGGATCTTGCCGGTCCGGGCCGGTCGGCTGTGTACGTCCTGCACCGCCCGGCCGCGCAACAGGCGTCCCCGCCCTGCCGCGCGGCGCTCCCCGCCCTGTCGAAATTCGCCCGAACGGACGCGTTGACATCCACCCCGATGCCGTCCGCTACGGTGCCTGTGCAGCCCCACGCGCACCGTCCGCCGGTCTCCACGAAAGGTCCGCCATGACCGACTCCGCACCGCAGCAGCCCGACGCCGACGTCATCGCGCTGGCGGGCAGGCTGTTCGACGCCGCCCGCGCCGGCGACCACGCCCTGCTGGCCGCCTACCTCGACGCCGGCGCCCCCGCCGACCTCGCCAACGACCGCGGCGACACCCTGGTCATGCTGGCCGCGTACCACGGCCACGCCGAGAGCGTTCGGACGCTGATCGCGCACGGCGCCGACCCCGACCGGGTCAACGACCGCGGCCAGACCCCGCTGGCCGGCGCCGTCTTCAAGGGGGAGCCCGCCGTCATCGACGCCCTGCTGGCCGGCGGCGCCGACCCGAAGGCGGGCACCCCCTCCGCCCTGGACACCGCCCGGATGTTCGGCAAGGAGGACCTGGCGGCCCGCTTCGAGAACCGCTGACCCGCGCCCGTAGGCTGGCTGCCATGGAGATTCGCACCACCGGCTTCGGCCACCCGGACGCCGCGAAGCTGTCGGCCGAGGTCCAGCAGGAGTACGTCCGCCGCTACGGCGACATGGACCAGACCTCGATCCACCCCGACCACTTCGACCCGCCGTACGGCCTGTTCGTGGTCGTCTACCTCGACGACGAGCCGGTCGCCTGCGGCGGCTGGCGGGTCAACGAGAACGACGAGGAGGGCCTGGCCGCCGGCGACGCCGAGCTCAAGCGGATGTACGTGGTGCCCACCGCCCGCGGCCGCGGACTCGCCCGCGGGGTGCTGCGCCACCTGGAGCTGGCCGCCGTCGCGGCGGGCCGCACCAGGCTGGTGCTGGAGACCGGGAACAGGCAGCCCGAGGCGGTCGCCCTGTACGCCTCCGAGGGCTACCGGACGATCGACAAGTTCGGCTACTACAAGGACCACCCGGACAGCATCTGCATGGGCAAGTCCCTGGTGGACGCCGCCTCCTGACGCTCCGTCGGCGGCCCGCGCGGCTCCCGGGCCGGGACCGGCGCGGGCCGTCGGTCAGGTCGGGTCCAGGCCCGGCCGCGGGGCCGGGGCCGGCGGCCGCCCGGCCCGGGAGAGCGCACTCGGCCACCACATGTGCCGGTCCAGGTCGATGGTGAGCGCGGTGACCAGGACCGACCGCACCACCAGGGTGTCCAGCAGGACGCCCAGCGCCACCGCGAAGCCGATCTCCGCGAAGCCCACCACCGGCAGGGTGCCGAGCACCGCGAAGGTGCTGGCCAGGATCAGACCGGCCGAGGTGATCACCCCGCCGGTCGCGGCGAGTCCCGCCACCGCCCCCGCCCGGGTGCCGCGGTGGGTGGCCTCCTCGCGGACCCGGGTCATCAGGAAGATGTTGTAGTCGATCCCCAGCGCGACCAGGAACACGAACACGAACAGCGGGAACGCGTTGTCCTGCCCGTCGAAGTGGAAGACGTGCGCGAAGACGAACGCGCTGATGCCCATCGTCGCCGCGTACGAGAGCACCACCGTCGCCACCAGCACCAGCGGCCCCACCACCGCCCGCAGCAGCAGCGCCAGGATCACCAGCACCACCCCCAGCACCAGCGGGATGATCGCCCGGTTGTCGGCGGACGCGGCCCGTCCGGCGTCCAGCACGATCGCGGTGCTCCCGCCGACCTTCGCATCGGCGCCCGGCACCGCGTGGACCGAGGTGCGGACCCGGTCGACGGTGTCCTTCGCCGCCTGGCTGTCCGGCGGGTCGGCCAGCACCGCCTGGAAGGTCGCCAGATCGCCGTGGACGACCACCGGGGTGGTCGCCGAGATCCCCGGGGTGGTGGCGGCGGCCACCCGCACGGCCTCGGCCGGGACGGTGTTGCTGATCACCGTCAGCGGTGCGCCGGTCCCGCCGGGGAAGTGCGCGACCAGCACCTCCTGGCCCGCCACCGAGTCCGGCTTGTCGGTGAAGGTGCCCGCGGTGGACAGCCCGGAGGCGTTCAGCGACACCAGGCCGATGCAGCACACCCCCAGCGCCAGCGAGGTGACGATCCAGACCTTGCGCGGCCGGCGCCCGATCCAGCCGCCGACGTGCGCCCACCGCCCGGTGCTGGTCGGCTCCGCGGTCCCGTACGCGGGCTTGACCGGCCAGAACACCCAGCGGCCGCAGATCACCAGCAGCGCCGGCAGCAGGGTGAGCATGGCGGCCAGCGCCACCAGTACGCCGATCGCGCAGACCGGGCCGAGGCCGCGGGTCGAGTTCATCTCGGCGATCAGCAGGCAGAGCATCGACGCCACCACCGTCGCCGAGCTGGCCAGGATGGCCGGGCCGGCGCGGTGCAGGGCGAAGGCCATCGCCTCGTGCCGGTCCTGGTGGCGGCGCAGCTCCTCGCGGTACCTGGCGGTGATCAGCAGGGCGTAGTCGGTGCCCGCGCCGAGCACCAGCACGATCAGGATGCCGGCGCTCTGCGCGTTGACGGTCAGTCCGGCGTGCTCCGCCAGCAGGTAGATGACCGCCTGGGCGACGAACAGCGCGACGCCCGCCGACAGCAGCGGAAGCAGCCACAGCGTCGGACTGCGGTAGGTCAGCAGCAGCAGGATCACCACCACCGCGACGGTGGCGAACAGCAGGGTGCCGTCGATGCCGGCGAACGCCGCCGCCTGGTCCGCCCCGATCCCGGCCGGGCCGGTGACATGGGTGACCATCCCGTCGGCGCCGTCGGCGGCGATGGCCCGCATGTCGTCCACGGCCGAGCGCAGGTCGTTCCACCCGGTGCTGCCGACGGCGACCGGCACCACGGTCTGCATCGCCTGGCCGTCGGCCGACAGCTGGGGCCCGACCGGCTTGCCGACCACGTGCGGCACGGTGGCGAACTGCACGGCGTCCCGCTCGGCCGCGGCCCGGTCGGCGGGGGTGATGCCGCCGGTGCGCTGGTAGACGACGACGGCCTGCGCGGTGTCGACCGGCTGGAAGGTCCGCTGCTCGTCCAGCACCTGGGTGGACTCGGCGCTGCCCGGCAGCCAGCTGGAGGCCTCGTTGTCCTCGGCGTCCATCAGCTTGCCGGCCAGCGGCCCGGCCACCACCACCAGGATCAGCCACAGGGCCAGCACGACCCACTTGCTGCGGCGCCCGCAGGGGAGCGAGGCCAGCTTTCCGGACGGAGTCATCTGCTGTCCCCACGAGGGTCGGGCGGCACGGACGAACGGCTCGTCCAGCCTGCCACCGGCCCGGGGACCCGGCAGCCCGGCCCGCCCGGCACTGCGCCGGGCGGGCACGAATGACCCCGTCCGGGCGCGGGCTCATGGCCGGCGGGTGATCTGCCGAGAACTCAGGAGAAGGAGGATCATGCTCTGGTTGCTGATCGGTCTCGGCGGCTCCGCCGCCGCCCTCGTCCTGTTCCTCGCCGCCGCCCGGGCGGGCAGCCGCAGCGAGGAGGACGACGGCGGCTGACGACACGCCGGCGGGGCGGCGCCGGCCGCGAGGATCACGGCACGCAGCGGCCGTAGCCGCCCCGCAGGAAGACCAGCGGCGGCCCGGTCCGCTGCACCGCCAGGTCCCGCACGGTGGCCGTGACGAACCAGTGGTCGCCCGCGTCCGTCTCGCCCGCCGGCTCGCACTCCAGCCAGGCGAGCGCGTCGGTCAGGGCGGGGCAGCCCGCCGGGGTCAGCCGGTACGGCACCTCCCAGCGGGCCGGGTCGCGGGCCGCGAAGCCGCGGCACACCTGCTGCTGGTCGGCGGCCAGCACATTGACGCAGAACCGGCCGGCCGCGCGGATCCGCGGCCAGCTGGTCGAGGACTTGGCGGGCAGGAAGCCCACCAGGCGCGGGTCGAGCGAGACCGAGGTGAAGGTTCCGACGATCATCGCGGGCGGGGGCTGCGCCGGGTCCCGCGCCGGTGCGGTGACCAGCACCACCCCGGTCGGGTAGTGGCTCAGCACCGAGCGGAAGCGGTCGGCGCGGACCGGCGCTCCGCGCAGGGTCGGGTCGGGCATGGCTGCGCTCCTTCGGTCCCGCGCCGCCGCGGGGACGGGCCGTACGGCCGTGGCACCTGCGGTGCGTCCCCGCGGCGGGTGCGCGCGAGGGGTCAGGCCACGGCCAGCGGCACGGGCCGGCCGGCGAACGCCACCCCGGGGAAGGACCGGGCGAGGTCCTGGACGTCCGCGGCCACCGACGCGGACTTCTCGCCGCGCAGCAGCAGCCGCTCCAGCAGCTCGGCCACCGTGGCCATGTCGTGCTCCTTCATCCCCCAGCGGGTCAACTCCTGGGTGCCGAGCCGCAGTCCGGAGCGGGCGCTGCTGGGCAGCACCACCGTGGTGGTGCGGATGTCGGTCGCCGTGAGCAGCCGCCCCCACTCGTGCGGGGTGTTGCCCTCGGGGTGGTGGACCCAGACCTGGTGGGTGTCGGTGAAGCCGAACCTCCCGCCCGCCACGTCGAAGCCGCGCGCCGCCAGCTGCCGGCCCAGCTCACGCGCGTTGGCGATCACCTGGCGCGGGTACTCCTCCCGGTACGGCAGCAGCTCCTCCAAGGTGATCGCCAGGCTGCCGACGCTCGCCGAGTGGGAACTGGACGCGGTGAACGGGATCCGGGCGCCGACCTGCTCGGCGATGGCGTCGCTGTTGGTGACCAGCAGTCCCTTCTGCGGGCCGGGCAGCGTCTTGTGGGTGCTGCCGGAGATGCTGTCGAAGCCGCCGTCGAGCACCAGGGTGTCGGGCGCGGCGGGCAGCAGGCCGAGCAGGTGCGAGGCGTCCAGGCAGAGCACCGCGTCCGGGGCGGCCGCCCGCAGCGCCCGGGCGTCGGGCATCCGCAGCACCGTGGAGGCGTCCAGGTAGATGACGTCGACGCGCTGCTCGGCCGTCCGCTCGGCCAGCGCGGCGTAGTCGATCTCCAGCGCCTGCCGGTCGAACGGCACGAACCCGACCTGGTAGCCGAAGCCGCGGAGGATCGTCACGGTGGCGTAGTGGCCGCCGTCGTCGGGGGCCAGCACCATCACCCGCCCGCCGGGCGGCGTCACCGCGGTGAGCACGGTGTGCATGGTGTGCAGGCCGGACAGGAACTGCACGTAGGCGTGCCGGGCGCCGTAGAACTCCTTGGTGAGGGAGACGCAGTAGTCGTACACGTCGTTCAGGCCGCTGACGTCGCCGTAGACCGCGACATCGGTCTCGGAGTACGGGTAGCGGTTGACCGCGTCGCTGGCGAGCGCCGCGGCCGCTCTCGGCGAGAGCCGGTTCTCGATCGGAAACAGGTTCAGGCTGTGCTTGCGTTCCAGGGCGGCCAGGACGTCCATGATGCTCCTCGGGCGGGGTACGGGCGGGGTGGCGGTGCGGGGTACGGGGTGAGGGGTGAGGGGTGCGGATACCGGGTACGGGGGTGCTGGTCCGGGCTCAGAGCCAGGGGTAGCGGGCGGTGTCCCGGCCCGCGTAGTCGGGGTCCAGGTAGATGAAGGCGCGGTGGATCCGGAAGTCGCGGACCTCGAAGACGCCGCACCACCGGCCGGCGCCCCACTCGGGCTGGCCGGCCCGCCACGGGCCGTCCCGGTGCTCGCCGTGGGTGGTGCCCTCCACCGCGAGGAGGTCCGTCCCGGAGAGGATCCAGTTGAAGGTCCAGAAGTGGTGCTGGACCGACCTGATGGCACCGCCGAGGTCGCCGAACATCTTCTCGATCGCCGGTTTGCCGTGCGCCAGGCCCCACTTGGGGAAGAAGAAGTCGGCGTCCTCGGCGAAGTAGTCGAGCACCTGGGTGCCGTCGTGGCCGGTGCCGCCGTTGTCGAAGGCCTTGAGATAGGCGGTGACGAGCGCCTTGCGCTGTTCGTCCGTCATGTCCGCCGCTGCCGAGGGCATGGTGGGTCCTCCGAGAGTCTCTGCCCGCGGGCCTGGGCCCGCCGAGGGGATGGCGCCCGCCGGGAGGACGGGCCCGGCCGCGGCGGCGGTCGATCGGGCCGCCGTGGGCCGCGTCCCACCGTGGCAGCGCGGGCTTGGACCATCCTTGGCGCCCGGCCGTCCAGCGCTTCTCAAGCGCCGCTCCACCCCCCCCGGCCGGGCCCGCGGCTCAGGTCCCGGTCATGGCCAGCAGGTTCGGCGCGTACCGCTCGCCGTGCACCGGCACGGCCGCGGCCTCGGCCACCTCCGCCAGGTCCTGCTCGGTGAGCTCCACCGCGGCCGCCGCCAGGTTCTCGGCCAGGTGCGCCCGGCGGCCGGTGCCCGGGATGGCGACCACGTCATCGCCCCGGTGGTGCACCCACGCCAGCGCCAACTGGCCGAGCGTCAGGCCGAGCCGCTCGGCGACCGGCCGCAGCCGGCGCAGCAGCAGCTGGTTCCCGGCCAGACCGGCCGGGCTGAACCGCGGCTGGGAACGCCGGAAGTCGTCGGCGGCCAGGTCCGCGGTGCTGCGGATCGCACCGGTCAGGAAGCCGCGGCCGAGCGGCGCGTACGCCACCAGGCCGATCCCCAGCTCCCGGCAGGCCGGCACCACCTCGGCCTCCACATCACGGGACCACAGGCTCCACTCGCTCTGCACCGCCGCCACCGGGTGCACCGCGTCGGCCCGCCGCAGGCTCGCGGCCGACGGCTCGGACAGGCCGAAATGGCGGACCTTCCCCTCCGCGACCAGTTCGGCGACGGCGGCCGCGGTCTCCTCCACCGGGACGGCCGGGTCGATCCAGTGCTGGTAGTAGAGGTCGATGTGGTCGACCCCGAGCCGCCGCAGCGAGCGCTCACAGGCGGCGCGGACGTACGCCCGGTCGCCCCGCAGCCCGAGGAACGCGCCGTCCGGCGAACGGACCATCCCGAACTTGGTCGCCAGCACCACCTCGTCACGGCGGCCCGCGACCGCCCGGCCCAGCAACTCCTCACCGGCGCCCAGCCCCTGGACGTCGGCGGTGTCCAGCAGGGTGACGCCGGCCGCGACGGCCGCCCGGATGGTGGCGATCGCCTCGGTCTCGTCCGGCCGGCCGTAGAACACGGTCGTCGGCAGGCAGCCCAGGCCCTGCGCCGGGACGCGCAGACCGCGCAGCTCACGCACCGGAAGGCCGGCGGACGGGGGGACGGCGGGGGGAACGGCTGACGGCATGGCTGACCTCCGTGGAAGGGATGAGAAGGGGACCCGGGCCCCGGACCCGGCGGGCCGTGGGCCGGCGGCGGGCGCCGGGTGGGCCGACCCGGTACCGGGCGCGGGCCGGGCACCGACGGCCGCACGGGCCGGGACCCGGCCGGTGGGTCACCGTCGGACCGGCGCACGGCTCCACCCGCCTGCGGCCCGGTGTCCGCAGTCCGAGCCCGGCTCGCCGTGCCTCGCGCGCGGCCGGGAAGCCTCCGGCCGCAGGCGGGTGGAGCCGCGCACCGGGCAGGACCCGTCTGTCGGGCCGCGCCCGGTCGGCAGACCGGCCCCAGCACCGTAGCCGCCACCGCCGGACCCCCACAACGGCCGCCCTGCCGGGCGCTTGACGATTCGCTGACCACCCGTCGGCCGGCGCCGACGGCGGCCCGCACCGGAGCTTCAAGGCGATCGTCCATGTGCCTGCAAGGCCCGGGCCGCAGAGTCGAAGGCGCAGCGTGCCGGCCGGCCGAGTCCCGGCGGCGCGCCGCGTTCCGGCGCCGGGTCTTCGGCGCCGTACCGAGATCCCGTTGCCGAGGAGCTGCCATGTCCCGCGTGTCCACCAGCCCGAGCACCAACCCGACGACCGCCCACGCGCTGCTGCAGCGGCTGCGCGACCACGGGGTGCAGACCGTGTTCGGCGTGGTCGGCCGGGAGGCCGCCTCGATCCTGTTCGACGAGGTCGACGGTGTCGACTTCGTGCTGACCCGGCACGAGTTCACCGCCGGGGTGGCGGCCGACGTGCTGGCCCGGATCACCGGCCGCCCGCAGGCATGCTGGGCCACGCTGGGCCCCGGCATGACCAACCTGTCGACCGGCGTCGCCACCTCGGTCCTCGACCGCTCCCCGGTGATCGCGCTGGCCGCCCAGTCCGAGTCGCACGACATCTTCCCCAACGACACCCACCAGTGCCTCGACTCGGTCGCGGTGATGCGCCCGATGAGCAAGTACGCGGTCGAGCTCCAGCGCCCCGACGACATCACCGACCTGGTGGACTCCGCGGTCGCCGCCGCGATGACCGAGCCGGTCGGCCCGAGCTTCATCTCGCTCCCCGTCGACCTGCTCGGCAGCGACATCGACACCACCCTGGTCCACCCCGCCGCCCGGACCCCCGCCAAGCCGGTCGGCGCGGTGCAGGACGGCTGGCAGGCCGCCGCCCGGCAGGCCGCGGAGCTGGTCGCGTCGGCGCAGCACCCCGTCCTGGTGGTCGGCGCCGCCGCGATCCGCTCCGGCGCCGTCCCGGCGGTCCGCGCCCTCGCCGAGCGGCTGAACATCCCCGTCATCACCACCTACATCGCCAAGGGCGTCCTGCCGCACGGCCACGAGCTGAACTACGGCGCCGTCACCGGCTACATGGACGGCATCCTGTCCTTCCCGGCGCTGGAGACCCTGTTCGGCCCGGCCGACGTCGTCCTCACCGTCGGCTACGACTACGCGGAGGACCTGCGCCCGTCGATGTGGGCGCGCGGCGGGGCCAAGACCACCGTCCGGGTGTCGCCCACCGTCAACCCGATCCCGCGGGTCTACCGGCCGGACGTCGACGTCGTCACCGACGTGCTCGCCTTCGTGGAGTACCTGGACGAGCAGACCGCCGACGTCCCGGCGAAGACCCCGCACGACATCACGCCGCTGCGCGAGCGGATCGCCGAGTTCCTCGCCGACACCGAGCACTACCAGGACGGCATGCGGGTCCACCAGGTCATCGACTCGATGAACACCGTGATGGCGGAGACCGCCGAACCGGGCGAGGGCACCATCGTCTCCGACATCGGCTTCTTCCGGCACTACGGCGTGCTGTTCGCCCGCGCCGACCAGCCGTTCGGCTTCCTCACCTCGGCCGGCTGCTCCAGCTTCGGCTACGGCATCCCGGCGGCGATGGGCGCCCAGCTCGCCCGCCCCGGCCAGCCGACCTTCCTGATCGCCGGCGACGGCGGCTTCCACTCCAACAGCGCCGACCTGGAGACCATCGCCCGGCTCAACCTGCCGATCGTCACCGTCGTCGTCAACAACGACACCAACGGCCTGATCGAGCTGTACCAGAACCTCGGCCACCACCGCTCGCACGACCCGGCGGTGAAGTTCACCGGCGTCGACTTCACCGAACTCGCCCGCGCCAACGGCGTGGAGGCCGTCAAGGCGGCCACCCGGGAGGAACTGCTCGCCGCGCTGCGCAAGGGTGCCGGACTCGGCCGGCCGTTCCTGATCGAGGTACCGGTCAACTACGACTTCCAGGCCGGCGGCTTCGGCGCGCTGAGCATCTGACGATGGCGCGGACACTGCCCGCCGCCACCGGCTTCCTGGCCGCCGTCCGCCACGGCGGCGGCCGGGCCCCCGAGGCGGACTTCGCCGCCGCCGGATCCCGCGCCGCCCTGCGGGCGCGGCCCGGCGCCCTGACCCTGGACGCCGTCCTGCTGCACTCCGGCGCACCCGACGCCGCCCACGCCCACGCGCGGGGCCGCACGGCGGTGCTCGCCGGGGAGCTGTACAACCAGGACGAGCTGCTCACCCTGCTCCCGGGGCGCTCCCGGCCGGTCACCGACGCGGACCTGCTGCTCGCCCTCTTCGACACCTACGACGTGCACGCCTTCCGGCTGCTCAACGGGCGCTTCGCGGCCCTGGTCGCCGGGGAGGGCCGGGCGGTCCTCGCCACCGACCACGCCGGCTCCGTCCCGCTGTACGTCAGCGCCGTGCCCGGCACGGTCCTCGCCGCCACCGAGGCGAAGGCGCTGCGCACCGCCCCCGTCGGACGGCGGATCGCGGCCGCCCGCCGGGTCCGCCGGCTGCCCGGCACCCACCAGGTGCCGGCCGGCACCGTCCTGGACCTCGAGGTGGCCACCGCGGGCTGCACCGACCACCGCACCTGGGCGCCCTCGCCGGCCCGCCGGATCATGCCGGAGCAGGACGCGGCCGAGGCGGTCCGGCGCGCGCTGGACCGGGCGGTCCGCGCCCGGACCGGGCCGGACACCCCGCTGGTGGTGCTCTCCGGCGGCATCGACTCCTCCAGCGTCGCGGCGCTGGCCACCGGCCACCGGTCCGGGCCGATCGACACCGTGTCGATGGGCACCGACCTGGCCGACGAGTTCCCGCAGGCCAGGGTGGTCGCCGAACACCTCGGCTCGGCCCACCGGGAGATCACCGTCCACACCGACGACCTGCTGCGCCGCCTCCCGCACGCGGTCTGGGCCGCCGAGTCGCTGGACCCGGACATCATCGAGTACCTGCTGCCGCTGACCGCCCTCTACCTGGGCCTGGAGGGACCGGGCCGGCGCATCCTCACCGGCTACGGCGCGGACATCCCGCTCGGCGGCATGCACCGCGAGGACCGGCTCCCGGCCCTGGACACCGCGCTCGCCCACGACATGGGCACCTTCGACGGCCTGAACGAGATGACGCCGGTGCTGTCCGGGATCGCCGGCCACTGGTCCACCCACCCGTTCTGGGACCGCGAGGTGCTCGACCTGCTGGTCTCGCTGGAGTCCGGGCTCAAACGGCGGCACGGCCAGGACAAGTGGGTGCTGCGCGCGGCCATGGCGGACCTGCTCCCGCACGAGACGGTCACCCGGCCCAAGCTCGGCGTGCACGAGGGGTCCGGCACCACCAGCTCCTTCAGCCGCCTGCTCGCGGACGCCGGGGTGCCCGCGGACCGCGTCCACCACGCCAAGGAGCTGGTCGTCCAGCAGCTGTTCGACCGGGTCGTGGTCGACGGCCGGCACCCGGACGAGGTGGCGGCCGCCGAGGTCGTCCAGCTGGTCGCCGACGGGCTGGGACGCGACGCACCGCTGGCGCGCCGGTGACGCCCGGCGGCCGGGGGCGTCGACCACCGAACCGACACCGAAAGGAGCGCTGAAGGCTTGGAGCGCATCGACATCAAGGTCTCACCCCGCTACGCGCAGATCCCCACGTTCATGCGCCTGCCGCACGACCCCGACCCGCACGGCCGGGACGTCGTGGTCATCGGCGCACCGTACGACGGCGGCACCAGCTACCGTCCGGGCGCCCGCTTCGGGCCCCGCGCGATCCGGGGCGAGTCCGGGCTCATCCACGGCGTCGGCATCGACCGCGGGCCGGGCACCTTCGACCTGATCAGCTGCGTGGACGCGGGCGACATCGACCTCACCCCGTTCAACATGCACATCGCGATGGAGACCGCCCAGCAGCGGCTGACCGCACTGCTGGACGACAACGCCGCCTTCCTGATGCTCGGCGGCGACCACTCGCTGACGCTGGCCGCGCTGCGCGCCGTCGCCGCCAAGCACGGACCGGTCGCGGTGCTGCACCTGGACGCCCACTCCGACACCAACCCGGCGTTCTACGGCGGCGAGTTCCACCACGGCACGCCGTTCCGGCACGCCATCGAGGAGAAGCTGGTCGACCCGCAGCGCATGGTCCAGATCGGGATCAGGGGGCACAACCCGCAGCCCGACTCACTGGACTACGCCCGCGGCCACGGCGTGCGGATCGTCACCACCGACGAGTTCTGCGACCTCGGGCCCGCCGGGACCGCGCGCCTGGTGCGCGAACGCGTCGGGGACGCACCCGTGTACGTCTCGGTCGACATCGACGTCGTCGACCCGGCGTTCGCCCCCGGCACCGGCACCCCCGCCCCCGGCGGGCCCAGCTCCCGCGAGGTGCTGGCGCTGCTGCGCGGGGTCGGGGACCTGTCGCCCGTCGGCTTCGACGTCATGGAGGTCTCGCCGCTGTACGACCACGGCGGCATCACCTCCGTCCTGGCCACCGAGATCGGCGCCGAACTCCTGTACCAGTACGCCCGTGCCCACACCCGAGAGAGGACCACCCCGTGACCGTCCTGGACTGCTCCGAGCACTCGGCCGAACTGCGCGCCCTCGCCGCCCGGCTGCCCCGGGTCCTGCGCGCGGACCTGCCCGGCTTCCTCGAAGCCGCGCACGCGGCCGCCACCGACCTGCCCGCCGCCCTGGCGGCGGCCCTGGACGACTTCAACTCCCATGGCAGCAACGACGGGTACCTGCTGCTGCGCGGCCTGCCGGTGGAGCCGGACGACACCCTGCCGCCCACCCCCACCAGCACCCCGGCGCCGGCCGAGCGCCCCCTGCTGGTGATGGAGGCGATGCTCGGCATCGTCGGCCGCCGGCTCGGCCTGCACACCGGCTACCAGGAGCTGCGCTCCGCCACCGTGTACCACGACGTGTACCCCTCGCCCGGCGCCCACCACCTGTCCTCGGAGACCTCCGAGACGCTGCTGGAGTTCCACACCGAGATGGCGTACCACGTGCTGCAGCCCAACTACGTGATGCTGGCCTGCTCCCGGGCCGACCACGAGCGCAAGGCCGCCACCCTGGTCGGCTCGGTCCGCAAGGCCCTGCCGCTGGTGCCCGCCGAGTACCGGGCCCACCTGTACGACCGGCCCGTGCCCTGCTGCGTGGACGTGGCCTTCCGCGGCGGCGAGGAGGACCCCGGGGCGATCGCCAACGTGCGTCCGCTCTACGGCGACCCGGCCGACCCCTACCTCGGCTACGACCGCGAGCTGCTCGCGCCCGAGGACCCCCGGGACGTCGAGGCGGTCGGCGCGCTCTCCAAGGCGCTGGACGAGGTCACCGAAGCGGTGCACCTGGTCCCCGGGGACGTCCTGATCATCGACAACTTCCGCACCACCCACGCCCGTACGCCGTTCACCCCGCGCTGGGACGGCAAGGACCGGTGGCTGCACCGGGTGTACATCCGCACCGACCGCGGCGGCCAGCTGTCCGGCGGCGAGCGGGCCGGCGACGTGGTCGCCTTCACCCCGCGCCCCTGACCGCGGCGGCACCGGGCCGGGCCCGCAGGAGTGACCGCTCGCCGGCCTCCTGCGGGCCCTTCGGCCGTAAGGCCCTGCCGCACACGGGAATTGACGGTCGCACGGGCTCCGGGCCGGTGCGGACTCGACCCGGCAGGCGGCACATGATGGGATCGACCGGACACCGCCCCGGCGTGTCGGCACGCCGGGGCACTCGGCCTTTCGGGAGACGATGGACCATGACCGAAATCGCAGCAGATGAGCCACGGGGGTTCGCGGTGCACACCGCGCCGGTCGGACTGGGCGACGACGGGCGGGACGACTTCACCGTCCTGCTCTCCACCGGACCCGCGGTGGTGAGCGCGGTCTTCACCCGCTCCCGGTTCGCCGGGCCCAGCGTGACCCTGAGCCGGGCCGCCGCCGCGGACCGCAGCGCCCGGGGCGTCGTCGTGCTGGCCCGCAACGCCAACGTCGCCACCGGCGCCCAGGGCGAGGCCAACGCCCGCGAGGTGCGCGCCGCCACCGCACGGGCGCTCGGCCTCGCCGAGGACGAGCTGCTGATCGCCTCCACCGGGGTGATCGGCCGCCAGTACCCGATGGCCGGGATCCTCGACCACATCGGGACGGTCACCGGCCCGCTCCCCGAGGGCGGCTTCGACCGGGCCGCCCGGGCCATCATGACCACCGACACCCGGCCCAAGACCGCCCGCGCCCGGGTCGGCGACGCCGTGGTGATCGGCATCGCCAAGGGCGTCGGCATGATCGAGCCCGACATGGCCACCCTGCTGACCTTCTTCGCCACCGACGCCCTGCTCGACCCCGAGGAGCAGGACCGGATCTTCCGCCGGGTGATGGACCGGACCTTCAACGCCGTCAGCATCGACACCGACACCTCCACCAGCGACACCGCGGCCCTGTTCGCCAACGGGCTGGCCGGCGCCGTCGACCCGGCCGCCTTCGAACAGGCGCTGCACGAGGTGGCCCTCGCCCTGGTCAAGGACATCGCGAGCGACGGCGAGGGCGCCGGCAAACTGATCGAGGTCCAGGTCTCGGGCGCCCGCGACACCGCCCAGGCCAAGCGGATCGGCAAGTCCGTGGTCAACTCCCCGCTGGTCAAGACCGCCGTGCACGGCGGCGACCCGAACTGGGGCCGGGTCGCGATGGCGATCGGCAAGTGCGCCGACGACACCGACATCGACCAGGAGAAGGTCACCATCCGCTTCGGCGACGTCGAGGTCTACCCGCCCGGCGGCCGCGGCGCCGAGGGCGAGGGCGAACTGCGGGCCGCCGTCGCCAAGCAGATGCAGGGCAGCGAGGTGGTCATCGGCATCGACCTCGGCATCGCCGACGGCTCCTTCACCGTCTACGGCTGCGATCTCACCGAGGGCTACGTCCGGCTCAACGCCGACTACTCCACCTGACGTCGCTGCCTGCCGAACCGGTGGTTGGCACGGCTGCGCCCCCGGGAAGCCTCCCGGGGGCGCAGCCGTACGAGCGCGCAGCCGGACGCCGGCCCGCCGTGTCAGGCACCGGCCGGCGCGGGCCGCCCGGCCAGCAGCGCCGCGATCGCGTCGCCGATGAACTCCCGGTCCGCGGCGGTCGCCCCCGCACCGGCCAGATGGCCCCACACTCCCGGGATCACCCGCAGCGCCGCCCGCGGCATCAGGGCGGCCGCCCTCGCCTCGTCCTCCACCGCGAAGCACAGGTCCCGGGCGCCCGGCAGCAGCACGGCCTCGGCCGTCACCGAGCCCAGCGCGGCCTCCGCCCGGCCGCCGAACCCGGGCGTCGCCCCGACATCGGCCAGCGCCCAGGTCCCGACCATGGTCAGCAGATCCTCGGCGGACGGCCCGGCGACGAAGAACTCCTCCCAGAACCCGGTGAGATACGCCTCCCGGGAGTCGAAGCCCAGCTCCCGGTAGCCGCCCTCGGCCCAGAACGGGTGCGAGGCCGCCCACCCGGCGAAGACCCGGCCCGCGGCCCGTCGGCCCCGCTCGCCGCCGCCGTCGGCGCGCAGCGCGGCCGACAGCGCCGCCAGGAACACCCGGTTGTGCTCACTGGTCACCGCCGACCCGCAGACCGGCGCGATCCGGCGCACCATCTCCGGGTACGACACCGCCCACTGGTAGGCGTGCGCCGCACCCATCGACCACCCGGTCACCAGCGCCAGCTCGGTCACCCCCAACTCCTCGGTGAGCAGCCGGTACTGGGCGTTGACGTTGTCCCGCGGGGTGATCGGGGGGAAGGCCGCCCCCAGCGGATGGTTGCTCGGCGAGCTCGACGCACCGTTGCCGAACAGGCCGACGGTGACCACGCAGTACCGGCCGGTGTCCAGCGGTCTGCCGTCGCCGATCAGCCAGTCGTACGCGGTGTGGTCGCCGCCGAAGAAGGACGGGCACAGCACGGCGTTGCGGCCCTCGGCGTCGAGTTCCCCGTGGACCGCGTAGGCGATCCTGGCCGACGGCAGGGTCTCCCCGCCGGCCAGCGGGAGGCTGTCCAGTTCGAAGACGCGGTGGTCCACCGGCTTCTCCTCTGCGATGAACGGCCCCGCGGGGGCCGGACGGACGGTCGGTGTCGTACCGGGCGGCGGACCGCCGCCGGGCTCACAGCCAGTTGGGCGCGATCTCGGTCGCCCAGAGCTCCAGGCTGCGCATCTGCACGTCGTGCGGGATCAGGCCGGAGTACTGGCACTGCAGCAGGTACTCGGGGTCGTGCTGGGTCACCAGCTTCTCGATCTTGCGGTTGATGTCGTCGGGGGTGCCGACCCACTCGAGGCCCCGCTCGACCAGGGTCCGGTAGTCCGCACCGATCGGGCCGGTCTCACCCACGTGGCGCAGGCTCTCGGTGAACCCCATCGGGCCGAACCAGTTCTCGAAGATGAAACCGCCGCCGCGCTGCGCCCAGTGGTGCGCCTCGTCGGCGTCCCTGGCCACCAGGACGTCCTTCATCACCCCGACCCGCTCGCCGCGCCGCAGCCGCCCGTGCCCGGCCGCCTCCGCCTCCTCCTGGTAGAGGTCCATCAGGCGGCGCACGATCCGGTCGTCGGTGTTCATCAGGATCGGCACCACACCCTCCCGGGCACAGAACCGGAAGGTGTCCTCGCTGAAGCTGAACGGCTGGAACACCGGCGGATGCGGGTGCTGGTACGGCTTCGGGGCGATGCCGACCTCCTGCACCACGCCGTTCTCGTCCAGGCCGCGGCCGAAGCTGCGCACCGCCTCGTAGGGGAACTCCAGGTCCTTCGGCGGGATCGTCCACTGGGCGCCCGCGTGCGAGAACGTCTCGGTGGTCCACGCCTTCTTCAGGATCTCCCAGTGCTCCTCGAACAGCGCCCGGTTGCGCACGTCGTTGGCGCCGGCGTCGGACAGCGTCCCGCCGACCCCGAACGGCTGGCCCATGATCTCGGCCCAGCGCTTCTGGAAACCGCGCGCGATCCCGACGAAGGTCCGCCCCCGGGTCATGTGGTCGAGCATCGCCAGGTCCTCGGCCAGCCGCAGCGGATTGTGGAACGGCAGCACGTTGGCCATCTGGCCGACCCGGATGTGCTTGGTCTGCATGGCCAGGTACAGGCCCAGCATGATCGGGTTGTTGGAGACCTCGAAGCCCTCGACGTGGAAGTGGTGCTCGGTGAACGACAGCCCCCAGTAGCCGAGTTCGTCGGCGGCCTTGGCCTGCTGGGTGAGCTGCCACAGCATGTTCTGGTAGTTCTGCCGGTTCACCCCGGCCATGCCCTTGAGCACCTGGTCGTGGCTGCCGACGGTCGGCAGGTAGAAGAGGATGGACTTCACTGGTGGTCCTTTCGTGCCGCGCCGCGACGCCGCGGCCGGCTGCGGGGGAGGGGCGAGTCGACGGTGGCACCGGCTTCTTGCGAATCGTTTGACGCGCCGCCTGTCGGCCGGCCCGCCCCGGCCGCGGCCCGCCGATCCCGCCGGACGGCGGCGCGGAGCGGGACGTCCAACGGGCGCCAAGGAGGCGCTGCCAGCCTGGTGACGGGCCTCACCCGACCCGAAGGAGCCCGCCTTGAACCCAGCAACTGGCACCGCCCCCGGCGCGACCGGCACCGGGCTCGCGGCCGCGGACCGCGCGACGCTCATCCACCCCACGCTGCCGGCCCACCGCACGGACCGCACCGTCCTGGTCTCCGGCCGGGGCAGCCGGGTCACCGACGAGACCGGCCGCACCTACCTGGACGCCTCCGCCGTCCTCGGCGTGACCCAGGTCGGCCACGGCCGCGCCGAACTCGCCCGGGCCGCCGCCGACCAGATGACCCGGCTGGAGTACTTCCACACCTGGGGCACCCTCAGCAACGACCGCGCGGTGGAACTCGCCACCCGGCTGGCCGGCCTGGCACCGGACCCGCTGCGCCGGACCTACTTCACCAGCGGCGGCGCGGAGGGCAACGAGATCGCGCTGCGGATGGCGCGGCTGTACCACCACCGGCGCGGCGAGCCGCAGCGCACCTGGATCCTGGCGCGCACCATGGGCTACCACGGCATCGGCTACGGCAGCGGCGGCGTCTCCGGATTCCCGGTCTACCACACCGGGTTCGGCCCCAGCATGCCGAACGTGCACTTCCTGACCCCGCCGCACCCGTACCGCCGGGAGCTGTTCGCCGGGACGGACGTCACCGAGTTCTGCCTGGCCGAACTGCGCGAGTCGATCGAGCGGATCGGCCCGGAGCGGATCGCCGCGATGATCGGCGAACCGGTGATGGGCGGCATCGGCGCGGTCGTCCCGCCCGCCGACTACTGGCCGCGCGTCGCCGAACTGCTGCGCTCCTACGGCATCCTGCTGATCCTGGACGAGGTGATCACCGGGTACGGCCGCACCGGGCACTGGTTCGCCTGCGAGCAGTTCGGGGTGGTGCCCGACCTCCTGGTCACCGCCAAGGGCCTCACCTCCGGGTACATCCCGCACGGCGCCGTGCTGGTCACCGACCCGGTCGCCGACGCGGTCACCGGCGAGCACGGCTTCCCGGCCGGCTACACCTACACCGGGCACCCGACCGCGTGCGCCGTCGCGCTGGCCAACCTGGACATCATCGAACGCGAGGGGCTGCTCGCCAACGCCACCGTCGTCGGCGGCCATCTGCGCGAGCGGCTGGCGGAGTTGACGGACCTTCCGGTGGTCGGCGAGGTCCGCGGGGTCGGTCTGATGCTGGCCGTCGAACTGACCGCCGACCGGGAGGCCCGCACACCGCTGCCGCACGGCACCACCGGGGTGGCGGACGCCCTGCGCGAGCAGGCCGGCATCATCCTGCGGAGCAACCCGTACGCGCTGGTGGTCAACCCGCCGCTGGTGTTCACCCGGCAGGACGCGGACCAACTCGTCGACGGCCTGCGGTCGGTGCTGTCCCGGGTGGACCCCGGCGGACACCTGCGCTGACCGGCCGGCCGGGCGGTGCCCGGCGGCAGCGCGGCCCGGCCGCGCTGCCGCCGGACCTGCCCTACCGCGCCCCGGCGAGCAGCGCGGCGAAGGGCCACTGCGGCCGCCGCAGCACGTCCTCGCCGCGCAGTTCGATCTCGTCGGCCATGGCCGCCACCGTGGTACGGGCCTGCTCCGGCATCCCGGCGTGCTGCTCCGCCTCGGCCAGCAGACCGAGGTGCAGCGCCCGCCGGAACACCGTGCCGGAGCGGGACGCCGCGTCCAGTGCCCAGCGCATCCGCCGCAGCCCGCTGCCGCTGCGGCCGCGGTGCACCTCGGCCCAGCCGAGCAGGACCGCGAGCATGTACTGCCAGTGGCTGAGCTGGCAGCGCACGGTCAGGTCGACCCCTGCGGTGCTGGCCTGCCAGGCCCGTTCCACGTCCCCGTCGAGCACGGCCAGCAGCGCGTCGGCGTAGAGCGCGAAGGCGCGGTCCCACGGGCGGTCGCAGCTGTCGGACTCGGAGAGCTGCAGCAGCTCCTCGCGGTAGCGTTCGGCGGCCGCCCGGTCGCCCAGCAGGACGTGGCTGACGGCCAGGTGGACCCGGTAGTTGATCCGGGGGTCGCTGCGGGACAGGCCCATGAAGCGGTCCGGCCGCTCCTTCTCGCCCTGTGCGTCGACCAGCGGGAGCCCGCACTCCAGTTCGGCGACCGCCTCCGCCAGCCGGCCGGCGGTGTGGCGCAGCACCCCCTTGCCGTAGCAGGCGGCGGTCCGGGCCTCGGTACCTCCGCCGTGCTCGGCCAACTCCTCGAGCAGGGCGACCAGTTCGGACACCCGGGGGAGGTCGCCGTCGGCCAGGTGCATGATCACGCGGGAGGCCAGCAGCGCGGTCGGCCGGGTGTTGTCGAGGGTCTTCTGCAGCACCTCCGCCCGGGTGCAGGCATCCGCGACCGCCGGCGACCCGTACCCGAGGGTCATCGACAGCAGCCAGACGACCCGCTTCTGCAGCTCCAGTTCGGCCGCGACGGACCGGTCCCTGGGCTGGCCGCGCAGGACGTCGATGGCGTGCGACAGCCAGGCGTACGCCTCGGAGTGCAGCAGCCGGCGCTCGGCTAGGTCGCCGAGGCCCACCAGGGGCTGCACGGCCTCGCGCAGGTCGAGTTCCTGCGCGGCCCGGCCGCAGTGGTGGGCGATGGTCCCGGCGCTGTCGGTGCGGGCCGTGCCGACCGCGCCGGCGGCCAGCGCGCCCGCCACCCGGTGGTGCAGCCGGGCGCGGTGGACCGGGTCGAGGTCCGCCAGCAGCATGTCCCGTACCAGGCCCTGGGCGAACCGGAAGCCGTGCGGGTCGACCGGGTCCGGGGTCAGCAGTCCGCTGTGCAGCGCCTCGTTGACCAGGCCCGGCGGTTCGCCGAGCCCGGCCAGCACGTCGGTGAGCAGCCGGCGGTCCACGGCCGGGCCGATCACCGCGCAGGTCTGCAGCACCCGGGTGACGCCCTCCGGGCACTCGGCCAGGCGCGAGCGCAGCACCAGCCGCAGGTCGACCGAGATCGCGGCGGTCAGTTCGGCGGGGTCCGCGGCGGCGCCGGCCGACGGCCGCAACTTGGTGAGCAGGTACGGGTTGCCGCCGGTGGCGCGGTGCGCGGCCGACACCAGCTCCCAGGAGAGCGGCTCGCCGTCGGTCCGGTCGATCAACGCCCTGGTCTCGGCGAGCGAGAGCACGTTCAGGTGCATGTGCTCGGCGGCGACCTCCTGGAGCAGGTCGGCCACCGCGCTCTGGAGTTCGGGGCGCAGCGCGAGCCGGTGCTCCCGGACGGTCGCCACCACCAGCAGGTCGGTGCCGCGGATCTCCTTGGTGAGCAGTTGCAGCAGGGCCAGGGTGCGGGTGTCGGCGAGGTGCAGGTCCTCCAGGAACAGCACCAGCGGGCGGCGGGCGGCCGTCAGCAGGGCCTGGCAGACGGCGTCCTGGAAGGCCAGGTGCTGGGCGGGGGAGAGCGTGGTCTCGGCGCCGCCGGGGCCGGGGGAGCGGTCCGGGCGCACCAGGTCGAGTGCGTCCAGCACCGGTTCGGGCAGCGAGCCGAGCTCGTGGGACCTGGTGCGGCGGAGCTTGCGGACGACCCGCTTCCACAGCCAGTAGTCCGGGAGTTCGGGCCCGGCGGCGCAGTGTGCCCAGATGGCGTCCAGGCCCGCGGCCGGCAGTCCGCTCTCCAGCTCCTGGAGCAGCCGGGTCTTGCCGACACCCTGTTCGCCGATCACCAGGACGGTCCGGCCGCGGCGTCCCGGCGCGGTGAGGGTGCGCAGGGTCTCCAGTTCGCGGGCGCGGCCGACCAGCTGACGGGCCGGCCGGACCGCCGGTGCCGGTCCCTGTGCCTGGGCCGGTACGAGGTGCGGCGGTCCGGGCGCCGGGGCGGGCGGCCGCAGGGTGTCGAGGCCGGCCACCACGGTCAGGCGGGGGCGGGCCGCGGGGGCGGCGGGCGGTCCCGCGTGGACGAGGTCCTGGCGCAGGATCGCGCCGTGCAGCTCCTGGAGCTCCTTGCTGGTGTCGGCGCCGAGCTCCTCGGCGAGGTGGGCCCGGATCCGTTCGAAGGTCAGCAGCGCCTCGGCGGGCTGGCCGCAGTGGTACTGCGCCAGCATCAGCTGGCAGCCGAGGCGTTCCAGCATCGGGTTGCGCCGGACCTCGTCGTCGAGTTCGCGCACCACCTCGTCGTAGCGGCCGAGGCCGAGGCACGCGTCGGCCCAGGTCTGCAGGCCGACCAGGCGCAGCTGTTCGAGCCGGGCGGACTCCAGCTGGGCGAAGTCGTACGCGGCCAGCTCCCCGTACGGGGTGCCGTGCCACAGGCCGAGGGCGTCGCCGGCGGTGCTCCGGGCCGCGGCCAGGTCGCCGCGGGCGAACTGCTCGCGGCCGCACTCGACCGCGGACTGGAACCTGCTGGCGTCGATGCAGTCCCGGTCGACCTCCAGGACGTAGCCCGGGGCCTGGTAACGCAGCGCCAGCAGACGGCCCTTGGGCGGTACGGGGGCGTGGCTGTCGATCGCCTTGCGCAGCCGCGAGACGTACGACTGGAGGGTGCCGACCACCGCCTGGGGCGGTGAGGAGCCCCAGATGGCGTTGACGATGCCGGAGACCGACACCACCCGGCCCGCGTTGATCAGCAGGAGGGCCAGCAGCGCCCGTTGCCTCGGTGGGCCCAGGTCCAGTTCCCGTCGGCCGGCCTGCACCGACATCTGTCCCAGCACCCGGATCGGCGCGGGGCTCCGTAAGGCGAGATCGGCAGCGGCGTGGTCAACTTGGCTCATCTCATCCCATCCCGTCAAGCAAGACAGCTGGTGCATCCGCGGTGGCCGCAGGGGTGAGCCCGCGTCACGGCGTGATTCAGGTAATGTCCGGACACGGCCGGGGATGTCGCGGCGGCCCGCCGTACGGGGGTACGGACGGCGGGGGCCTCGGAGGGTCGTCGGTCCCGTGTGGTGGCCGCTCCCTGCCGTCACCGACGGTTGCTGGGCCGGCGGTGCTGGGGGGCTGGGGAGGGCGCGGGAGCCGTCGACGGGGTGCTGGCCGGGCGCTTTCAGGCCAGGCGTCTGGGTGTGGCGCGGCGAGGACGGCGTGGGGTGGAAATGGTGGTGCCTCCCTTGGCGCGACCAGCCGTGATCCGCGTGCGTGGGAAGCGGCGGAACAGCACATGGCTGGTCATGTCACTGTCATGTGAATCATGAACGCTGCCAGGCTACCCCGGACGAGGGGGGTCATAACACCCGCCATCGGACAGGGATCCGGGCCCGCCCCGGCCGCTACGCGGGGTGACGGGAACAGGGCCGCGCCGCGGCACCGCGCGCGGGCACGGGAGTGACCGCCGGGCCGTCGCGGCAACGGCGCGGCGGAGGCCGGCGGGGACGGGGGAGTCCGGTCAGGGGACCGTGGCGGCCTCCTCCCGGCCGGGCGCCGGCTCGGCCCGGCGGTCCCCGCGCAGCCGGGCCAGCAGCAGCTGGCCGCCGGCGCAGACCACGGCCAGGCCCAGGCAGGCGGCCCACACCGGCGCGGTGCCGGAGGACTCGACCACCCGGCCGCTGAGCACCGGCGCCAGCGCCACCGACAGGCTCCAGGTCGACAGGAACCATCCCTGGTACCCGCCCTGACGGCCCGGCGGCGACAGCGCGGCCACCAGGGCCATGCAGGTCGGCCAGACCACGATCTCGCCGAGGCTCCACAGCACGACGCTCGCCCCGTACCCGGCGACGCCGTGCACGAGGGCGGTCAGCCCCATCCCGAGGCCGGTCACCAGGGTCGCGGCGGCCAGCGCGTTCTCCGGCCGCAGCCGCCCCGCCAGCCGGGTCAGCGGGAGCTGGAGCACCGCGATGACCAGGCCGTTCATCATCATCGCCGTGCCGTAGTCGGCGGGCGACAGCCCGTCCGCCGTCATCGCCAACGGCAGGACCACCAGCGGCTGCTGGAAGAGCAGCCCGAGCAGCAGCACCGTGCCCAGCAGGACCGGGAACGCCGGCGACCGGCGCACCGGCCCCGCTCCTGCCGGGTCCGCCCCCGCGGCCGGGTCCGCCGCCCGGCCCGGGCCCGGCCGCGGCCGGGTCTCCGGCACCCGCAGGTAGACCACCACCCCGGCGAGGAGATTGGCCAGCGCGTTGACCAGGAACAGCAGCAGGAAGCCGTGGGAGGCCGCGAGGCCCGCCGTCACGGCGGCCGCGGAGAACCCCAGGTTGGTCGCCCAGTAGATCAGCGAGTACGCCCGTGGCAGGTCTGCCGGTGCGACCAGGTCCGCGACGGCCGCCGCCCGCGCCGGGCGGGTGGCGTTCAGGCCCACCCCCACCGTCAGGGTGAACAGCAGGACCGGCGCCCGGCCCTCGGTCAGGCCGAGCCCCAGCATGCCGGTGACGGTGAGGACCTCACTGGCCAGCAGCACCGCCCGCCGCCCGACCCGGTCCGCCAGGATGCCGCCGAACAGTGAGGCGATCCCGCTGCCCACCCCGAAGACGGTCAGGGTCAGCCCGGTGAAGAAGACCGAGTAGCCGCGCACCGTGGTGAGGTAGATCGCCATGAACGGCACCACGAAGCCGCCCGCGGAGGTGACCAGCGTCCCGCCCCAGAGCCACCAGAACGGGCCGGGAAGCCCCCACGGCGCCCCGGCCGGCCGGGCCGGCACCTCAGCTCCGGGCTTCGTACTCGACCCTGAGCGTCCGTGAGAGATGGTCACGGAACTCCACCGCCGCGGCGTCCGAGGCGTGCTGCGAGAGCACGATCGCCGGGTAGCCGGACCAGTCCGGGTACGGCCGCAGCAGCGCTCCCGGGCCGACGGTCTGCGCCACGTGGTCCACGCAGGGCTCCTCGCGCACCTCGTCCAGGCCGTGCACCCGGACGATCCGGCCGCCGCCGCCGACCGGCACCAGGTACGCCGCCGCGTGGCCGGTGCCCACCGGCTCTGCGGTCCAGCACTCGGGCTCCCGGCCGAGGTGGATGCGGACCGCCTCCGCCGCGAGGTCGATCCCGCTGCTGACGTGCACCAGGTGGTGCATGAACCCGCCGCCGCCGATCCGCGCCCCCATCTCCAGCAGCACCGGCCGGGTGCCCGAGACCAGCCGCAGCTCGGTGTGGGTGGTGCCCTCGGTGACGCCGAAGGCCCGGTGCGCGCCGACCACCTCGCGTTCGACGGCCGCCAGCACGTCGGCCGGGAGCTGGGCGGGGGCCCGCAGCGTGGTCTCCTCGAAGTACGGCCCGCTCAGCTCCCCCTTGTAGCTGATCGCGCAGACCCGGACCCGCCCGCGGTGCACCAGCGACTCGGCGGAGATCTCGGGGCCGTCCAGGTACTCCTCGACCAGCACCCCCCACCCGTCCGCCGCCCCGCCGCCGGCCACCTCGCCGCCGACCGCTGTGCCGCCGGCCGCCCCGCCCTCGTAGCCGAGGTGGGCGTCGCACAGCGCCCAGGTGGTGCGCACCGCCTGCTCCAGCGCCGCCGCGGAGTCGACCCGGATCACCCCGAGGCTGGAGTAGCCGTTGGCCGGCTTGACCACGACCGGGAAGCGCAGCCCCGCCGCGTCCGCCCAGTCGTCCGGGTGGCCGACGGCCACGAACCCGGGGACCGCGAGGCCGGCCGCGCGCAGCAGCCGGCGCATGCTGCGCTTGTCCCTGACCACGTCCGCCGCCTCCTCGGTCAGCCCGGTGAGCCCGAGCACCCGGGCGGCGCGGGCGACGAAGGGGACGGCTTTCTCGTTGCCGGCCATGATCCCGTCGAACGGCTCGCGGCCGAACCGCTCCACCAGGCCGGCCAGCGCGGCGTCCGGATCCCCGTCGACGTCCAGCGGCAGGAGCTCGACCACCCCGGCGGCCTTGCGGGCCCGCTCGGGGTCGTCGTCCCCCCGGGGGACCAGGATCAGGTCGGCGCCCGCCCGCTCCGCGGCCTCGAACACCCAGGGAAGAGCGGAGAACTGACCGACCAGGACGAGTTTCGGGCGCTGCCGCATAGGGATCTCCGTACGAGAGTGGTAGACGTGCGGGCGCCCGGCGTCCGGGCACCCGCCACGGCCGCCCGGGCGCCGCCCGGTTCGCGGGCCGCGTCCGGGCGGCCGCGCGGAACACGACGCAGCCTTCCCCAGCGCTCTTGGCGGATCCTTGCAAACGGTTTGACGCCCCGGTTCACGGCCCCGCGCGGCGGCGGAGGCCTAGGGCCGTGTCTGACAATTCCCGCCGGGCGCCCGACGCCGTGCATCCCGCCTGGACGCACCGGCGAAGCGCCCAAGTACGACCCAGTACGAGGGCGCTCCGCCGGCACGCCCAGCCGGGCGCCCAGCGCCGCGCGCTGATCCGACGCGAATTGTCAGACACGGCCTCAGGCCCGGCCGTCGAGCGCGGCGGCCAGGCCGGCCGCCTCCGGCCGGCCCAGCTCGGTGTAGATCTCCAGCGCGGCCCGCCGGTCGGCGCGCGCCTCCCCGGCCCGGTCCAGGCGGTCCAGGCAGCGGGCCGAGGCCGCCAGGGCGCGGGCCTGGTCGGAACGGCTGCCGGTGCCCCGGGCCAGCTCCAGCGAGGTGCGGTGGTGCTCGAGCGCCTGCCCGGCCTCGCCCAGGGCGAACAGGGTCTCGCCGAGGCCGTGGTGGGCGTTGGTCCGGTTGCCGGGGTCCCCGAGCCGTTCGGCCAGCGCGAGGGCCTGGCGGAAGTGGGCCGAGCCCTGGGCGTGGCGGCCCGACTCCAGGTGCAGCAGGCCGAGGATGTTGAGGGTCTCGGTCTCCGCCGCCGGACTGCGGATCGCGCGGTGCACCTCCAGCGCCCGCTCCAGGTACTGCTCGGCGGCCGCCCAGCGGCGCCGGTTGATCCCGACCAGCCCGAGGTTGTTCAGCGCGGCGCCCGCCCCGCCGCGGTCGCCGATCTCCTGGTAGATCCGCAGCGCGGCCTCCAGGCTGGCGGCGGCCTCGTCCAGGCGGCCGGACTGGCGGTGCACGATGGCGATGTTGTTGAGCATGTCGCCCTCCGCCGAGCGGAAGCCGGTGGCGCGGTGGATGCCCAGCGCCTGCTGGTAGTGGTCCAGCGCCTGGGCGTACCGGCCGAGCCGTTCGTGGACCAGGCCCAGGTTGCCCAGCGAGGACCCCTCGCCCGGCCGGTCGCCGATCTCCCTGCGGATCGTCAGGGCCCGCCGGTGGTGGTCGAAGGTCTCCGGCATCCGGCCCAGCCGCTCGTGGACCTGGGCGAGACCGTGCAGCGCGGTGCTCTCGGCCCGCCGGTCGCCGAGTGCGACGGCCAGTTCGAGGCCGGCCGTGAGCCGCTCCAGCGCCTCGGGGTAGCGGGCCATCCGGTACTCGGTGACACCGAGCTGCAGCAGCGCGGCCGTCCGCTCCGGGTCGGTGCGCGCCGCCCCCAGGGCCAGGCCGTGCAGCGTGTGCGCCTCCCGGTAGCGGCCGGTGACGTGCAGATGGCGGTGGAGCAGCGCGGACAGCGTGGCGAGCCGGTCGGGCCAGCCGCCGTCCCCGGCGGCCGCGGCCAGCGCGAGCAGGTTGGCGCCCTGCGCGTCGAGCCAGGAGCGGGCCAGGTCGGGCCGGTCCAGCACGGGCCCGGGCACCGCCGGGACCCGGACCTCCGGGCGGTGGTCGCTCTCGTACGGGTAGAGCAGCCGGACGGCCGCCGCGACGGTGTGGGCCGACTGGTCCAGCAGCCGTTCCAGGGCCGCGTGCCGCTCGGCGGGCAGGTCGTGGCGGGCCGTCAGCTCCCTGGCGTAGTCGCGCAGCAGGTCGTGGGAGGTGTAGCGGCCGGGGCCCAGGTACTGGGTCAGGTGGGCCTGCAGCAGCTGGTCCAGGACGCGGTGGGCCTCGGCCGGGGTGGAGCCGGTCAGGGCGGCGAGGGCGTGGTGGTCGACGTGCCGCCCCGGGTGCAGGCCCAGCAGCCGGAACGCCCGCGCCGCCGGCGGCGGCAGGTGCCGGTTCGACCAGGACAGCACCGAGCGCAGATCGGTGAACGGGTCGTGCGCGGTGCCGAGGAGGTCCAGCCGCCTTCGCTCGTCGGCGAGTTCGGCGGTCAGCTCGGTCAGCGCCGCGCCGCTGCGGAACGCCGCGAGCTCGGCCGCGATGCGCAGCGCCAGCGGCAGCCGGGCGCAGCGCTCGGCGAGCGGTGCCAGGGCGCTGCCGGTCGCGTCCTCGCGGTCGCCGACCAGGTCCCCGAGCAGCCGGACGGCGTCGTCGAGCGGAAGCAGGTCCAGCGTGATCCGGCGGGCGCCGTCCCGGGCCACCAGGCCGCCGAGACTCTCCCGGCTGGTGACCAGGACGCCGCAGGAGTCGCCGGGCAGCAGCGGCCTGACCTGCTCGGCGCAGTAGGCGTTGTCGAGGACGACGAGCATCCGGCGCCCGGAGACGGCGGTACGGAACCGGCCGGCCAGTGCGGCCGCCGTCGCGGCGCCGTCCCCTGGCACCTCGAGGCCGAGCGCGGGCAGGAACTCGGCCAGCACGTCGTCGGGCCGGCGCGGCCGGTCGGGGCCGTAGCCGCGCAGGTCGACGTAGAGGCAGCCGTCCGGGAACTGCTCGCGGGCGCGGTGCGCCCAGTGCAGCACCAGGGCCGACTTGCCGACCCCCGCCGGGCCGGTGACGGCCACCACGACCGCCGGACCGGGGGACGCGCCCACCTCCGACATGGTCTTCGAGAGGTCGGCCAGTTCGGCGGTGCGCCCCACGAACGGCTGCTGTCCGGGCGGGAGTTGCCAGGGCGCCTGCGGGCCGGCCGCCGGGGCCGGGCCGGTGCGGGGCAGGTCCAGTGCGGGGTCGCCGCGCAGGACGCGCCGGTGCAGTTCCCGGCAGGCGGGGCCGGGGGAGACCCCGAGTTCCTCGTCCAGCAGGCCGTACAGGCGCCGGTAGGCGTCCAGGGCGTCGTGCTGGCGCCCGCAGCGGTACAGCGCGAGGATCAGCTGGCACCACAGCCGTTCGCGTAAGCCGTGTTCCCGGACCAGGCCGTGCAGTTCGCCGACCAGGTCGGCATGGCGGCCGAGGGCCAGCCGGGCGTCCACGTGGTCCTCCAGCGCACCGATCCGGGCGTCCTCCAGCGCCCGCGCCTGCTCCTGCACCGCCGGGGGGAGCGGCAGTCCGGCCAGGACCGGGCCGCGCCACAGGCCGAGCGCCCGGGCGAGGGTCTCGGCGGCGGCGTCGGCGCGGCCCTGCGCCAGCGCCCGGCGGCCGTCCGAGGCCAGCGCGGTGAACGCGAGCGCGTCCAGGCCGTCCGGGCCGGCCGTCAGGGTGTACGAGCCGCCGGCCGACCGCAGGGCCGGTCCGTGCGGTGCGCCGGCGGCGAGCAGGCGGCGCAGATCGGCGGCGTACTGCCGCAGGTTGGCGGCGGCCGAGCGGGGCGGGGCGTCCGGCCACAGCGCCTCGGTGAGCAGGTCCGCGGGGGTGGCGGTGTTGGCGCGCAGCGCGACGGTCCCCAGGAACACCCTGGCCAGGCGGCGCGGCGGCGGCAGGACACGCTCGCCGGAGCGGGTCTCCAGCGGACCAAGGACGCGAAGCTGCACGTGCTCTCCTTCGGCTCGGGGCTGCGGGGCTGGCGGGGCCAGTGGGGCTACTGGGCCATGTGGTGAGGGCAGTTGGCCGTCATGACGTGGCGTCAGTATGGCGCGAAATGCATATGAGCTCATATGCATTCCTGTGTACGGGGCCCACCCAGGATGGGGCGCACCGGGCCACGGACGGTGGCGCGGCGACGACGAAGGGGAGGACTCCATGGGAGGACGGACGGCCGGTCCGCCGGCGCTCCGGCGCCTGGTGCTGACGGTACTGATGGGGATGTGCCTGGCGCTGCTGGGTGGCGCACCGGCGATGGCGCAGGGCGCGCCGGGCGGGCAGGTGCAACAGGTGGCGCAGGCGCAGGCCGCCGGGTGCAGGCCGACGGTGCAGGGATCGTCCGTCTACGCCACCTGCACCATGGCCGCCACGGCGCGGTGGTACGTACGCGCGGCCTGTCGTTCGGGGGACATCACGGACCCCGGCTATGCGATCTACGGCAACATCGTCACCGGCACCGGTACCTCCTCGGCCCGGTGCACGCTCCCGGGCACCTTCATCAGCGGCACGGAGATCGTGACGCTCCCGCCGGAGCCGACCTACCGCCACGGCCCGATCGTCGGTGTCTTCTCCGGGAAGTGCGTCGACGTGAACAACGGTTCCGACCGGGACGGCACCCCGGTGCAGATCTTCCCGTGCAACGGAACCGCGGCCCAGACCTGGTGGATCTCCTCGGACAACAAGATCATCGCGCTCGGCAAGTGCCTGGACGTCAAGCACAACGGCACCACCAACGGCACCATCGTCCAGCTCTACACCTGCAACGGCGGCGGCAACCAGGAGTGGGTCGGCACCCCCGCGGGCGGCCTGATGAACCCGCAGTCGGGCAAGTGCCTGGACAACCTGGGCTTCAACTCGGCGGACCGGGCGCCGCTCGGCATCTGGGACTGCAACGGCCTCACCAACCAGATGTGGGAGGTGCCGGTCGACTGACCGGGACCCCGGCCACCGTACGGCCGCCCCCGGCCCCGGCCCCGGTGCCGCCCCGCCCGAGCGGCGGCGGCGCCGGGGCCGACGCCGTCCGGCACCGTGGACGTCCGGCACCGTGGACGACCGGCCGAAAAGCATCAGTAGACTGCTCGCCGGTTGTCGACGTCCACGATTCGGAGAGCATGCGCCATGGGCCACAGGCGTGCCGCGCGGGGGACTCGGGGGACATCGCGAAGATCGGGGACAGCGGGAACGGCGGGGACGCCGGGGACGCCGGGGACCTCGGGGACGAGGAGGGCGCGGAGAACCCGCAGACCGCGGCGGCTCGCGGTGGCCCTGCTGATCGTCGCCGCGGCGGCCACGGCGACGGGGGCAGCCGCCCTCGGCGGCGGTCCGCACCCCGGTGACGCCGCCGTCGCACGGCCCGCGCCGGCCCCCGCCACCGACCCCGCCGGGTCCGTGGACCAGGGCGAGATCTCGGCCCTGGCCGGCCCGAGCGCCACCGCCACGCCCTCGCCGAGCCCGTCCGCCTCGGTCAGCGGCACCGCCGCCCCCTCGGCCGCGGCCGCCGCGGCCGCCCTGAACGCGAGCCCCGGCCTGGACAGCCCGCGGATGAAGGACATCGCCCAGCAGCTGGTCTCCAGCGCCGAGAACTCCTCGCTCGACTGGCGGGCCCAGTACAAGTACATCGAGGACATCCAGGACGGCCGCGGCTACACCGGCGGCCTGATCGGCTTCACCTCGGCCACCGACGACATGCTCCAGCTGGTCAAGCACTACCAGACCCTGAACCCCGGCAACCGCCTGGTCCGCTACCTGCCCGCACTCCAGCAGGTCGACGGCACCGACTCGCACGAGGGCCTCGACCCCACCTTCACCGACGACTGGCGGGCCGCCGCCCAGGACCCCGCCTTCCAGCGGGCCCAGGACGAGGAACGCGACCGCGTCTACTTCGACCCGGCGGTCCGCCAGGCCAAGGCCGACGGCCTGCACGCGCTCGGGCAGTTCGCCTACTACGACGCGCTGGTGATGCACGGCCCCGGCACCGGACCGCGCAGCTTCGGCGGGATCCGCGCCGCCGCACTGGCGAAGGCCAAGCCGCCGTCCCAGGGCGGCGACGAGACCGCGTACCTGACCGCGTTCCTGAGCGCCCGCCGGTCGGTGATGGCCGCCGCGCAGCACGACACCGACCGGGTGGACTCCGTCCAGTCGGCCTTCCTCAAGGCCGGCAACCTGGCCCTCGCCACCCCGCTGCGCTGGACCATCCACGGCGACGCCTACACCATCGCGCACTGACCCGCGGAAGCAGCGGGGGCGGTGGCCCCGGCCACCGCCCCCGCTCCGCCCGCTCAGATCAGCGTGCGCCAGTAGTACCAGAACCTGTTCAGCACCAGCAGCGCGATCCCGAGGTACCAGAGCGCCGGGACCACCCAGTGCCAGCGGGCGACCGCCGGCCACCAGCGGGGCGCGGGCAGCACGCCGGTGCGCAGGTTGTGCAGGGTGGTGTACCAGAACAGCGGCAGCACCACGGCCCAGACCACCATGCAGTACGGGCAGAGCGCGCCGATCTCGTACAGCGCCTGGTCGATCAGCCAGACCACGAAGCCGAGCCCGAACAGCGTCCCGGCCTGCAGACCCAGCCAGAACCAGCGCCGGTAGGCGGCCCCCGCCAGCAGGCCCGCGCCGACCGCCACGACGGCGCCGAAGGCGGCCAGGCCGATCAGCGAGTTGGGGAAGCCGAAGGCCTCCGCCTGCTCGGTGCGCATGATCGAGCCGCAGCTGATGATCGGGTTGATGTTGCAGCTGGGCCGGTAGGACGGATCCTTCAGCAGGCGGATCTTGTCGACGGTCAGCACGGCGGAGGCGGCGAGGCCCAGCAGGCCGCCGATCACCAGCAGCCAGCCGAACCGGCGGCTCGCGCCGACCGGTGCGGAGCCGCCGGACGGTGCGGAGGCGCCGGCCGGGACCGGCGCGGGCGCCGGGGCGGGCGGGACGGGGGCGGTCATCGGGTCACCCGCCGATCGACTGCTTGACCAGCGCCTTGAACTGCTCGCCGTTCAGCGGTCCGCTCTGGCCGAAGATGTTCAGCTGCTTGCCGTCCAGCTGGACGGTCGGGGTGCCCTGGACCCCGCTGTCGTTGAACGCGCTCGCCACCTTGGCCGCCCACGGCCGGTAGGTGCCCTCGGTGACGGCCTTGGTGAACGCCTCGGTCTTCAGCCCCGGCACCTGGCCGGCCAGGTCGAGGATCCGGTTGACGTCGCCGAAACCGTCCTGGCGCTCGTCCGGCTGGTTGGCGTACAGCACGTCGTGGAACTGCTTGAACTTGTCGACGCCCTCGTTCAGCGCCGCACCGGCCGCCGCCAGCGCGGTCCGCGAGCCCTTGCCGCCCAGGTTGCTGTCCAGGAACGCGGCCAGGTGGTACTCGATCTTGTACTGGCCGTCGTCGGCCAGCTGCTGCACGGTGCTGCCCGCCGAGGCCTCGAAGTTCTTGCAGATCGGGCAGCGGAAGTCCTCGTACACCTTCAGCGTGTGCGGGGCGTCGGCCTTGCCGTACACCACGACGGTGCCGTCCGGGCCGGAGGCGTTGGCGGGGACGACCAGGGTGCTGCCCGACGCGGACGCGGCGGTGTCGTCCGAGCCGCTGCCGCCGGCGGTGCCGATCGCCAGCGCGGCGCCGCCGCCGACCACGGCGATCGCACCGACCACCGACACGGCGACGATCACCCGGCGGCGCAGGGCCTCGCTGCGGGCCTCCTGCTGCTTCGCCTGCTTCATGCGGTCACGGGGGGAAAGGTGGGGCTGCTGGTTGCTGCTCATGATGGTCCGTCGACTCCTGGACTGGTGCATGCCGCGCGGACGCGCGCCGGGCATGCGGGAGGGGTGGGTGGCCTGCGGGGCCGGCCGGACCCTCCGTCGGGAGGACGGGAGGAGACGTCAGCCGGCGAGCAGCAGAGCCGGCGGACCGCGCCGCGGCGCGGGGGTGAGGACCAGCTGCGCGGGGCGCAGCAGCGACCGCTCGGCCTGCGGGACCGGCCGCAACGCGGCGGGGCAGGCGGGCAGCGGGGTGGCGGTCAGCAGGGCACGCCAGGGGGCGGGCAGCAGCGCGCGGACGGCGCGCAGCGCCTCGGCCACGCCGGTCAGCGCCCGGTCGCCGAGCCGCAGCCAGGCGGCGGCGGCCAGTGCGACGGCCACGTGCACCAGCAGCACCAGCAGCTTGACCCAGCCACCGGAGTGGCCGGCCCAGCCGGTCAGCAGCGAACTGCCGTCCACCGAACCGCCGCCGCAGACCAGCAGGTCCATCCCGTGGCCGGGGGCAGCGGTGGCACAGGTGTCCTGGCCGAGGTTGAAGGCGGTGTTCAGCAGCAGCTCGACCGGCACCAGCACGGCGGAGATCTGTACGAAGCCGCGGCGGGTCCCCGACAGCGCCATCGCGAGCAGGAAGACGGCCACCGAGGTGGCGGCGACCAGGGAGAGCGGCAGCGCCCGCCCGGTCAGCAGGACCTGGCCCAAGGCGGCGAGTGGCACGGCGAGCGCGGTGAACACCGCGGCCCGCAGGGCCCTCGTCGCCTGGTTCTCGGTCATGGTTTTGGAGTATGTCACGGCGACCCGGTCCGGCGGGAGGGCGCCTGCGGCGGGCCCGGACCGGGCACTTGACGGCACCCGGCCCGCCCGGTGGCCCCGAGGGCCACGGAATCCGCGGCCGCGGAGCCCCGCCGGAACAGGCCGGACCGGCGGCGGTGGCTGTGGCGAGCGTCACCCGCTTCCGGCCCGGGTCCGGTCCGGGTTCGGCCAGTCTCCGGTCCGGGTCCCGCCCGTGTCCCGCCCGCACCGGGTCCGCGGCGGCAGCCCCGTTCGAGCGGTGTCACCCGTGGGTGTGGCGCGCCGGGCAAACCGCCCCGGGCGCGCCTCGCCGCTGGCGACAATCGCCGGATGGACGACTCGCCCGGTACGCCGCTGCCGTTCGTACCCCACCCGGGGCCGGCCGTACCCCATCCGGGGTCGGCCCTGCCGTTGCCACCGGTGCTGCTGCCCGTCCTCCCCGCGCTGCCCTTCCCGACGCTGCCCGCGTTCCCGGAGCTGCCCGGGTGGTCCGTGCCGCACCTGCCGGGACCGTCCGGGCCGTGGCCGCCGCCGGGCCGGGACCCGTGCCCGTCCGACCCGCCCGCCCCGAGCACGCCCGCCCCGAGCACCCCCGCACCCAGCACGCCGGCGCCGGGCGCGTCGGCCCCGAGCGCTCCGGCCTCCCCCGCCGCCCCGAAGGCCGACCCGTCGACCGCTGCTGCGCCCGCTGCGCCCGTCGGGCCCGTCACCTCCGTCACCCCCGTCGCTCTGCCGCCCCCCGCGTCCCCGCTGCCCGCGGTGGCCAGGACGGACCCGCCGCCGCCCGTCCCCGCTGTCCCGGCCGCGGTGCCCGGCACCGCGGTGGCCACGACGCCGTCCGCTGCCGCGGCCGCCCCGCCCGTCCCGTCCGCGGCGGGGCTGGAGCCGGTGGTGTGGGCCGCCGTCCTGCTGGTCACGGTCCTGCTGCCGGCCGCCGTCGCCGCCCTCGTCCACCCCGTCCACGTCCCCCGGAGCCGCAGTTGAACCAGTTCGCCTTCGCCGGAGCCGGTGTCGCCATGCTCGTCGCCCTGACCGCGCTGGCCCTCGGCCACCGGTTCCGGACCGCCCCCGACGACGGACAGCCACCGCCGGACCCGCACCCGGTGCTCTCCACCATCGGCTCCGGACTGCTGTCCGGCTTCGTCCTGCTCACCGGCTTCCTGGTGGCCACCGGCTGGGCGGCCCGGACCACCCACGTGCTGCCACCGGTCGGCCTGTACGCGGCCGACGTCTGCGCCGGGCTCGCCGTCCTGATCTACCCCGCGCTGGCCGGGCTCCCCCTGACCGGCCGGCACGTCGCGGCGGTCTCCTTCTTCGGGGCGCTGGTCGGGTACACCCTGTCGGCGGCGATCCAGCTCCGGCCCTGAGCCCGGCGGACATACGCTGGACGGTCCGAGGAGATGGGGTGAGCCGCCGTGCCGCACCACGTGCCGCACCACGAGGACCGGGCCGAACGGACCGCCGGTGCGGTCCTCGCCGCCCGGATCGCCGAGCAGACCGCCCGCCTGGCCGACCTGGCCGCCGCCGTACGGGCCGACGAGCCGGACGCGGTGCACCAGATGCGGATCACCTGCCGCAGGCTGCGCAGCACGCTGCGGGTGTTCCGGCGGCTGCTCCCCGACGACCGCGGGGCCGCGGCCGAGCTGGCCTGGCTGGGCGGTGCGCTCGGCCGGGCCAGGGACTGCGAGGTGCTCGGCGAACGGCTGCTGGTGCACGCCCGCGAACTGCCCGCCGACGCGGGCCGCGACCAGGTGGTGGCGGACCTCGTCGAGTGGGAGCGCGAGCAGCTCCGCCTGGCCCGCCCGGAGGTACTGGCGGCGGTGGACGGTCCCCGGTTCGCCGCGCTGCTGGTCACCCTCGCTGGGCTGGCCGCGGCGGCCACCGGTCCGCAGCCGCCCGGCCGGGCCCGCCGTCCCGCCGGGCCCGAACTCGCCCGGGCGGTCCGCCGCGAACACCGCCGCACCACCCGCCGGGTCCAGGCCGTCGACCGGGCCGGGCCCGGCGACGACACCGACCTCGCCCTGCACGAGGCCCGCAAGGCGGCCAAGCGGGCCCGCTACACCGGCGAGACCGCCGTGCCGGTGGCCGGACCGGCGGCGGACCGCTTCACCCGCCGGATGAAGGCGCTCCAGGACGTGCTCGGCCGCCACCAGGACGCCGTGGTCGCCTGCCACGCCCTGCGCGACCTGTCCGACGGCGGCTTCGGCTACGGCGTGCTGTACGGGCGGCAGCTCGCCGCGGCGGAGCAGGCCCGCGAGGAGTTCCCGGCGGTCTGGCGCAAGGCCCGCCGCCGGCCGCACGGCCTCGGCGGCTAGGGCTGCTGCTGGACGCTCCGGTGGCGATGGCCCGAAGTCGATTGCCACGGGTCTGCCGTTGCGCGACGATCGCCGGATGGATAGGGGCGAGGGTCGGAAACTGATCCGGGTCGTGCGGACGTGTGCTGCCTGCCCGTCGCAGTGGGACGCCTGGACGGTCGACGGCCAGTACCTGTATCTCCGGTACCGGCACGGTGAGGGCTCCGTCGAGTGGCACCCCGGGCCTGACGAGGCCGACACGCCGGAGTCCTGGAACGAGGGACGCTCGGGGCTCCTCGTCGAATGGGACGACGGTACCGACGGCGGTGTCATCGGCCTTGAGGACTTCCTCGCGGCAGCGGGCCTGGCGCTGGCGCCGGGTGCCTCGGAGAGCTGAGATCGCGGTATGAGGTCAGGCGCGGCGCCGGCCGACGGGCGTTGCCCACGGGCGGGAACGGCCGCGGCCGCTGCGGCGCTGCGTCCGACGGATCACCGCAATCCTCCCTCGTCACAACGATCCGCCTGGTGGTACCGGGCGTTCTTGCCCGGCCAGTGCGGATCGATGAACGGCGGGCGGTCGACCCGCTCGAAGCAGCGGAGCAGGAACTCGGTGAAGGTCCCGGCGGTCTCGAACCACTCCCCGGATTCACCCCGGACGATGATCCGCCAGTCGTCGGGATCCGGCTCCAGGGTCAGGAAGAAGTACCAGTTGCCGTGCTCGTCGCAGCCCCACGCGAGCAGACCGCCCTCCTCGGGGTGGAACGGCCACGGGTGGAACTCGGGGTCCCGCTCCTGCGCTGTCCGCCACCCTCGCAGGTGCCAGAGGCGCTCCGCCTCCTCGCGGCTGCCGTCCACCGGCCGGTCCAGCTGCACGTAACCGTCCACGGCACCAGACCCGTAGAGGTCCAGGAAGGCCTTGTAGTCGGTCGGCAGCGCCAGTCCCAGCAGTGCCTCCGACGCCGACCACAGCTCGGGCCGCGCCCGCCCCCAGTGCTCGGGTTCGCCGAGCCGCTTCCTCAGCCTCTCCAGTGCGGTGGCCACCACAGCCCTTTCCCCCTCCGACGCATGAACGCTGCCGGGTGGCATCTTGCCCCCACCGGCCGACAGGCGTCCGGTGCTCCGCCGTCCGGCGGGCACCTGGACGGCTCGGCCCGTGCGCGTCCCCGCGCGAACGCCGCAGGCCGGAGCCGCCGCGGGAGCGGCCTCGGCCCGGGTGGCCGGGGGCTGTGCGTGGTGTCAGCGGCCGGCTCCGTCGGGGTTCAGGCCCGCGGAGGTGGCTGCCGTGGTCAGCAGGTCGCGGAGCATCTGCGGGGTGAGGCGGCCGGTGTAGGTGTTGCGCGGGCTGACGTGGTAGCAGCCGAACAGCTCCAGGGGCGGGCCGCCGTCCGCCGCCGGCAGGACGACCCGGGCGCCGTGCCCGAACACCGGCCGGGGCCGGGGCAGCTGCCAGCCGGCGGCGCCCAGCGCCGGGAGGACCGCCTGCCAGGCGAAGCCGCCCAGGGCCACCAGCGTCCGGACGGTCGGCCGCATCAGCTCCAGCTCCCGGGCGATCCACGGGCGGCAGGTGTCACGCTCGCCCGGCGTCGGCTTGTTGTCGGGCGGGGCGCAGCGCACCGGGTCGGTGATCCGTACGCCGCGCAGCCGGAGGCCGTCGGTGCGGCTCACCGAGTGCGGCTGGGAGGCCAGCCCCAGGTCGTACAGGGCCTGGTAGAGGAGGTCGCCGGACGGGTCGCCGGTGAAGATCCGGCCGGTCCGGTTGCCGCCGTGCGCGGCGGGCGCCAGGCCGACCAGGGCCAGTGGGGCGTCCGGCGGTCCGAAGCCGGGGATCGGGCGCGCCCAGTACTCCCAGTCCTGGTACGACCGGCGTTTGACGCGGGCCGCCTCCTCCCGCCACTCGACCAGGCGCGGGCAGGCCCGGCAGCCGGTGACCAGCGCGTCCAGTTCGGCCAGGGAGCGGACGGATCCGGCGGGGTGGGGGCAGTGCTGCTCCATGGCCAGATCCTAGGCTCGGCGGCGCCTCCGCCGCGGGGAGTCGGCGGAGTAGCGTTGGCAGTGGGTCCGGCAGTCCTGCCCCGAGGTGACGCGATGCTCGTTGTGGAGTTGATTCTGGGGGTGCTGGCGGTACTGGCCGTGGTGGCCGGTCTGAGCGTGCGGACGGTGCAGCAGTTCCAGCGCGGGGTGGTGTTCCGGTTCGGGCGGGTGCGGGAGGAGGTCCGGGACCCGGGGCTGGTGATGATCATGCCGGTGGCGGACCGGCTGAAGCGGGTCAACGTGCAGATCGTGACCATGCCGGTGCCCGCCCAGGAGGGCATCACCCGGGACAACGTCACGGTGCGGGTCGACGCCGTCGTCTACTTCAAGGTCGAGGACCCGGTGAAGGCCACCGTCAACGTCCAGGACTACGCGTTCGCGATCTCCCAGGTGGCCCAGACCTCGCTGCGTTCGATCATCGGCAAGAGCGAGCTGGACGACCTGCTGGCCAACCGCGAGCCGATCAACCAGGGGCTGGAGCTGATGCTGGACAGCCCGGCGCTGGGCTGGGGCGTCCAGATCGACCGGGTGGAGATCAAGGACGTCGCGCTGCCGGAGTCGATGAAGCGCTCGATGTCCCGGCAGGCCGAGGCGGAGCGCGAGCGGCGGGCCCGGATCATCACCGCGGACGGCGAGTTCCAGGCCTCCGCCCGGCTGTCGGAGGCGGCGGCCATCATGAGCGCCACCCCGGCGGCGCTCCAACTGCGGCTGCTGCAGACGGTGGTGGAGGTGGCGGCGGAGAAGAACTCGACCCTGGTGCTGCCCTTCCCGGTCGAGCTGCTGCGCTTCCTGGAGAGTTCCACCGAGCGCGCCCAGGCGCAGACCCCGAAGCCCGCCGGGCCCCCGCAGTCGCCCGAGCCGCGGATCCGTCCGGTCGAGCAGTTGGAGCTGCCGGACGTGGACGGTGTGCTGGCGGCCGAGATGCCCGCCGAGGAGGTGCTGGCGCGGGAGGAGCCGCCGTCGGCGGTCCTGGCGAAGGAGGAGCCGGTGGCGCAGGTGCTCAAGGCGGTCCGGTCGGCGGCCGACCGGATCCCCGGCGGGCCCGCGGACGCCGCGGAGGGCTGACCTTCCTCCGCCGCGCGGGCGGGTGCCGGGGGCCGGGCCGGGGCCGGTCCGGCCCGGTGGCGTGGGCCGCCGGGCCGCCCCAGGATGGAGTAACAGGGCTGTACAGCGACGTCGGGAGGCCGGACCATGACCACAGCCGGAGAGATCATGCACCCGGGGGCCGAATGCATCGGGGAGGGCGAGACCCTGGCCGACGCCGCACGGATCATGCGGGACCGGGGGGTCGGCGCACTGCCGATCTGCGGTGAGAACCAGAAGCTGCTGGGCATCCTCACCGACCGCGACATCGTGCTCAAGTGCGTCGCCGAGGGCCGTGACCCGTCCACCGTTCGTGCGGTCGAGCTCGCCGTCGGCCGGCCGATGACCGTGGAGGAGGACGAGGACGTCGAGCAGGTCCTGCGGGTCATGGAGCAGCACCTGGTCCGCCGGCTGCCGGTGATCAACCATCCCGAGCACAAGCTGGTCGGCATGATCAGCGAGGCCGACATCGCGCGGGGGATGCCGCAGGGGAGGGTGGCGGAGTTCGTCGGCACGATCTGCGCCGAGTAGCGCGGCGGCGAGCGGCGCGGCCACGAGCGGCGCCCGGCGGCGCCGGCCCTGACCAGGGCCGGCGCCGCGCGGTGTGTCAGAGCCGTGCCAGGAGGGTGTCCGCGATCAGCTGGTACCCGGCGTCGTTGGCGTGGATGTCCCCGCGGCCCATGTTGGTCAGCTGCAGGATCCGGGCCACGTCCAGCGGCACCCGGGCGCCGTTCAGCGGGACCAGGGGCAGCAGTGCGTTGGTGTCGAAGGCGCGGGCGACATCGGCCGTCGGCACGCCGTGGGCCGCGTCGACGGCGCCGATGGTGGCGTTGAGCAGCCCGGCCAGCGGCAGTGAGAGCAGCGCCGTGGCCCGCCCCTGGTCCCCCGTCAGCCAGGCGGCCAGGTAGGGGTCGTAGAGGTTCATCCCGAGGATCCGGGTGTGCGGTCCGGCGGCCGCCCGGAGCCGGTCGAGCACGGTGGCGAGCCCGCTGCGGACGGTGGCGATGCCGTCGAGCGTGCACCGCACGTCGATCGCCCCGCCGGCCGTGCAGTGGCCGATGTCGTTGGCGCCGATGTCGAGGGTGACCAGCACCCGGTCGTCGTGGTGCGCCCGGAGGTACGTCTCGGCCTCGGCCAACTGCGAGCCGGGGTACGGGTGCGGGTACGGGCAGCCGCCGCCGGTCATCGTCGCGGTGGACTCGCCCGGGCAGCCGAGGTCGGTGAACGCGAACGCCTGCCCGGCGGCCGCCGCCCGCCCGCCGAGCACCTTCGCGATGTCCTGCGCGTAGCCGCGCCCGACCACGTGGCCGCCGTCCGGGGTCGACTGGTAGCCGGCGGCCAGCGAGTCGCCGAGCGCGAGGTAGTGGGTGGGCGTGCGGCTGTCCGCGGCCGGGGCGGACCGGGCGGCCCGGGCTTCCTGGGCGGCGGAGGCGCCCGTCAGGCCGAGCACCGAGGCGGTGAACACCACTGCGGCGAGCAGGAGTCGGAGTCTTCCGGGCAGGGCTGAGCGCATGCGGACCTCCCGTGTGGGCCGGCCGAGGGGTGGGCTCGGCCCGGTGAGGCTACTGCGCGGTAGCGCCGCTGCCCAGGGGTCGCGCACCCCCGGCCGCGGCCCCCCGGCTCAGCCCGGGAAGGCGTACACCGCGCTGGCCTGCGCGGCGGGTTCCGGCTCGCCCTCGGCGGTGAGCATGACGTCGACGAACGCCAGCCGCCGGCCGAGCTTGGTCACCCGGGCGGTGACCAGCACGTCGGCGCCGAGCACCGCGCGCTGGAAGCTGGTCGACTGCTGGACGGTGGTCATCGGCCCGAACCCGCCCCGGGCCGCCGACACCGCCACCGCGCTCGCCGTGTCGGCCGCCGCCATCAGGGCCTGCCCGGACAACCCGCCGCCCTCCCGCGCCAGTTGGTCCGACCAGGGCAGCCGCAGCACCGCGTGCCGGTCCCCGGTCTCGGTCACCGACAGGCCGAGCGCCTGCACCCAGGGCGCGAAGTGGTCGGCCAGGATCTTGTCCGCCTCGGCGGTGGTCACAGTGGTCACGCCGCGATGGTAGGGCTGCGGTGGCCGCCGCGTGCGGAGTTCGGAGGTGCCGCACCCGGTGGACCGGCGCGCGGCCGGTCGATCCGGCTGCCCCACCGCGATCCCGGACCGCCGGGACGGCCCTCCGCGACCGGACGCGCCCGCTGCCGGACGGCCCGTCGGGACGGATCCGGCCAGGGCCTTTTCCGTCCATCGATTACCCCTTCCAACCCCGTTGAGCTGCGACGAAGCTAGTGATCGCCGCCAGGGAGGCAGGCCGGGAACACCGGCCGGAAGCCCCCGGTGGCCGCCGAGTTCGGCTGCTCCTGCAGGGCGGCCGCGTCGGCCGAACCCACTCACTTCCGTTCACCGCTCAGGGGTATCGCCATGTCTTCGAAGGTCTCCAAGTTCGTCCGTATCGCGCTCGCCGCCTCCATCGCCGCCTCCGGCGCGATCGCCACCACGGCCTTCACCGCCACCGCCGCGCACGCCGCCTCCTCCTCGGTCGACGGCAAGATCACCCGGGGCGAGATCATCGCCCGTGCACAGTCCTGGATGGGCAAGAACATCGGCTACGCCTCCGGCAACTACCCGGACTCCTCGGGCCGTGACTACCGCACCGACTGCTCGGGCTACGTCTCGATGGCCTGGCACCTCGGCAGCTCTCTCACCACCCAGAGCCTGCCCTCGGTCTCCTACGAGATCTCCCGCGCGGACCTGAAGCCCGGTGACATCCTCAACAGCTTCTACGACCACGTCATCCTCTTCGACCACTGGGACGACGCCGCCCACACCACGTTCTCCTACTACTCCTTCGGTTCCACCCCGGTGAAGCACGTCACCGGCGTGTCGATCAACGCTGCGACCTTCGACTCGCACCCCAACGGGGACTATAAGGCGCTGCGCTACAAGAACGTCGTCAACGACGTCTCCCTGGTGGATTTCAACGGTGACGGGAAGACGGACATTGCGGGGAAGCTGTCGGACGGTCAGTTGCAGCTGTGGACGGGTACGGGTGCGGGTTCGCTGGATGCTTCCAGTGGGAACTCGATGTTCCCGGGGACCGGTTTCGGTGCGGTGAGTGACATGGTGGCGGCGGACTTCAACGGTGACGGGAAGACGGATGTCGCGGGGAAGCTGTCGGACGGTGAGCTGCTGATGTGGCCGGGGACCGGTGACGGCAAGGTGAACGGCAATGCCGGTGCGGCGATGTTCGCGGGGACGGGTTTCGGTGCGGTGAGTGGTCTGCTGGCGGGTGACTTCGACGGTGACGGCAAGGTCGACATCGCGGGGAAGCTGTCGGACGGTCAGCTGCTGATGTGGCCGGGCACCGGTGACGGCAAGGTCAACGGCAACGCCGGGAAGGCGATGTTCGCGGGGACGGGCTTCTCGGCGGTGAGTGACATGGTGGCGGCGGACTTCAACGGTGACGGTAAGACGGATGTCGCGGGGAAGCTGTCCGACGGTGAGCTGCTGATGTGGGCGGGTAACGGTGACGGCTCGGTGAGCGGCAGCGGTTACGCGATGTTCCCGGGGACGGGTTTCGGTGCGGTGAGCGATCTGGTGGCGGGTGACTACAACGGTGACGGCAAGGCGGACATCGCCGGGAAGCTGTCGGACGGTCAGCTGCTGATGTGGCCGGGCACCGGTGACGGCAAGGTCAACGGCAACGCCGGTACCTCGATGTGGTCCGGCAACGGCTTCGCCGCGGTCCACAACCTCATCTGATGCCGACCCCGCCGGGGCCCCGCCGCAGTCCGCGCGGCCCCGGCGCCTCTGCCCCGAACCCGCAGTCCGCCGATGCCTGAGAAACGAGAACCGAAGTGAAGATCCGCCCCTCCCGTGCCACCCGCCTCGCGACCCTGATCGCCCTCACCGCGGCCGCTGCGACCACCGCCACCGCCGGTCAGGCCTCCGCGGCCTCGATAGCCACCTGGGACAAGGTCGCCCAGTGCGAGAGCGGCGGCAACTGGAGCATCAACACCGGCAACGGCTACTACGGCGGCCTGCAGTTCAGCAGCAGCACCTGGGCGGCCTACGGCGGTACGCAGTACGCGTCCCGGGCCGACCTCGCCACCAAGTACCAGCAGATCACCATCGCGGAGAAGGTGCTCAAGGCGCAGGGACCGGGCGCCTGGCCGGTCTGCTCCGAGCGGGCCGGTCTCGCCGGCGACACGAGCACGCCGGACATCCCGGTGACCCCGCCCGCGGCCCCGGCCACCAAGGTGGATTTCAACGGTGACGGGAAGACGGACATTGCGGGGAAGCTGTCGGACGGTCAGTTGCAGCTGTGGACGGGTACGGGTGCGGGTTCGCTGGATGCTTCCAGTGGGAACTCGATGTTCCCGGGGACCGGTTTCGGTGCGGTGAGTGACATGGTGGCGGCGGATTTCAACGGTGACGGGAAGACGGATGTCGCGGGGAAGCTGTCGGACGGTGAGCTGCTGATGTGGCCGGGGACCGGTGACGGCAAGGTGAACGGCAATGCCGGTGCGGCGATGTTCGCGGGGACGGGTTTCGGTGCGGTGAGTGGTCTGCTGGCGGGTGATTTCGACGGTGACGGCAAGGTGGACATTGCGGGGAAGCTGTCGGACGGTCAGCTGCTGATGTGGCCGGGCACCGGTGACGGCAAGGTCAACGGCAATGCCGGGAAGGCGATGTTCGCGGGGACGGGTTTCTCGGCGGTGGGTGACATGGTGGCGGCGGACTTCAACGGTGACGGTAAGACGGATGTCGCCGGGAAGCTGTCCGACGGTGAGCTGCTGATGTGGGCGGGTAACGGTGACGGCTCGGTGAGCGGCAGCGGTTACGCGATGTTCCCGGGGACGGGTTTCGGTGCGGTGAGCGATCTGGTGGCGGGTGACTACAACGGTGACGGCAAGGCGGACATCGCCGGGAAGCTGTCCGACGGTCAGCTGCTGATGTGGCCGGGCACCGGTGACGGCAAGGTCAACGGCAACGCCGGTACCTCGATGTGGTCCGGCACCGGCTTCGCCGCGGTCCACAACCTGATCTGAACCGCTCCTCCTCCGGGGTCGGTACGCGGCGCCGGGCGGACACCCTCCGCCCGGCGCCGCGCCGCGCTGCGCGGATGCCGGGGCCGGACGGGCGGCGGCTCACGCCCCCGGCGGGCCGTCCGGGCGGGCCGCGTCCTGCCGCAGGGCGAGGCGGAGCACCTCGGCCAGGTGCAGGGCCCTTCGGCCGTCGCCGAGTTGGGCGATCTGGGTGCGGCAGCTCAGGCCGTCGGCGAGGACCAGGGTGTCGGGGGCGGCGGCGCGTACGGCGGGCATCAGCACCCGCTCGGCGGCGGCCACCGAGACCTCGTAGTGGCCGCGTTCGAAGCCGAAGTTGCCGGCCAGGCCGCAACAGCCGGAGTCCAGCACCTCGTTGGCCAGCCCGATCCTGGCCTCGATCCGCCGGTCCGCGGCGGTGCCGAGCACGGCGTGCTGGTGGCAGTGCACCTGGGTGACGGCCCGTCCGCCCAGGTACGGGAGGTCGACCCCGGCGTCGTCCAGCAGCTCGGCCAGGGTGCGGACCCGGGCGGCGGCCGGCCGGGCCTCCGGGCCCAGCAGCCGGGGCCACTCCTCGCGCAGCGCCGCCGTGCAGCTCGGGTCGAGGCCGACCACCGGCAGCCCGGGCGCGATCGCGCGCAGGCTGCGGCGCATCACCCGCCGGGCGAGCGAGAGTTGGCCGGTGGAGACCAGGGTGAGTCCGCAGCACACCGGGCCGGCGGGCAGCCGGACGGCGAAGCCCAGCGACTCCAGGACCTCGACCGCGGCCCGGGCGGGCTCCGGATCCAGAAGGTTGGCCATGGAGTCCGGCCAGAGCAGGACGGGCCGTGCGCCGGCCGGTTCCGGGTGCCGGGCCCGGTGGTCGCGGAACCAGCGGACGAAGGTCCGTCCGGGCAGCGGCGGCAGCGCCCGCAGCGGGTCGATCCCGCCGAGCCGTTTCAGCAGGGCGCCGCCCGCCGGGTGCCGCAGCAGCCGGTTGGCGAGCCCCGGTGCGAGGGCCGCGCCGCGCAGCCACAGCGGCAGCCAGCCCAGCGACAGGTGCGCGGCCGGCCGCAGCCGGTGCCGGTAGTGCTGGTGCAGGAACTCGGCCTTGTAGGTGGCCATGTCGACGTGGACCGGGCAGTCGCTCGCGCAGCCCTTGCACGCCAGGCACAGGTCGAGTGCCTCCCGGACCTCGGCGGAGCGCCAGCCGTCGGTGACCAGTTCGCCGCGCAGCATCTCGGCCAGCAGCCGGGCCCGACCGCGGGTGGAGTGCCGTTCCTCGCCGGTGGCCATGTAGCTGGGGCACATCACCCCGCTCGAGGTGTCGACGCACTTGGCGACGCCGACGCAGCGGTGCACCGCCGTGAGCAGGCTGCCGCCGTCCTGCTCGTACGGCAGGGCGAGCGGCAGGTCGCGGCCGGGGAAGCGCAGGTCGGCGTCGAACGGGCGCGGGTCGACCAGGGTGCCGGGGTTGAGCAGGTTGTCCGGGTCCCAGATCCGCTTGAACCGGCCGAACAGGTCGATCACCTGCGGCGGGTACATCCGGGGCAGCAGTTCGGCGCGGGCCTGGCCGTCGCCGTGCTCGCCGGAGAGCGAACCGCCGTGCGACACCACCAGGTCGGCTGCCTCGGTCAGGAAGGCGCGGAAGCCGCCGAGCCGTCCCGGATCGGTCAGCGGCCAGTCGATCCGCAGGTGCACGCAGCCCTCGCCGAAGTGCCCGTACGGGACGCCGCGCAGCCCGTGCCGGGCCAGCAGGGCGCGCAACTCCCGCAGGTAGGAGCCGAGTTGTTCGACGGGGACGGCCGAGTCCTCCCAGCCGGGCCAGGCCTCGCCGCCGTCCGGCAGCCGGGTGACGATACCCGCACCGGCCTCCCGGACGGCCCACAGCTGCCGCTGCTCGCCCGGGTCGGTGACCACGGTGGCGGCGGTGCGCGGCACCCGGCGGACGGCCGCGGCCAGGTCCCGGGCGGCCTCCAGCGCCTCGGCGTCGGTGGCGCCGCCGGTCTCCAGGAACAGCCAGCAGCCGCCCTCCGGCAGCCGGTCCAGCGCGGGCGGCCGCGGTCCGGCCGCGAGCAGCGCCGCGATCAGGTCGGCGGCCATCCCCTCGACGGTCAGCGGGCCGAGCGGCAGCAGCGCGGGGACGGCGTCGGCGGCGGCCGTCTCGTCCGGGTACCCCGCCAGCACCAGCGCGCGGGCGGGCGGTTCGGCCACCAGCCGCACGGTCGCGCCGAGCACCAGCGCGCAGGTGCCCTCGGTGCCGGTGAGCGCCCGGACCAGGTCGTAGCCGCGCTCGGGCAGCAGCGCGTCCAGCGGGTAGCCGGAGCCGCGGCGCGGCAGCTGCGGCATGGACCGGCGCAGGGTGGTGAGGTGGCCGGCGGCCAGGTCCTGCAGCGCGCGGTGCAGTTCGCCCTCGCGCCCGGGGCGCTGCCGCAGCCGCAGCCGCTGCTCGGGCGGGAGCGGTCCGTGGACGGTGAGTTCGGTGCCGTCGGCGAGCAGCAGGTCGAGCGAGTCCAGGTTGTCGCTGGTGCGGCCCCAGGCGACCGAGTGCGCGCCGCAGGAGTCGTTGCCGATCATGCCGCCGATGGTGCAGCGGCTGTGGGTGGACGGATCGGGTCCGAAGCGCAGCCCGTGCGGGCGGGCGGCGCGCTGGAGGTCGTCCAGGACGACGCCGGGCTCGAGGCGGGCGGTGCGGGCGCCGGGGTCCAGGGCGTGGATCCGGTTCAGGTGGCGCCGCAGGTCCAGCACCACGGCGCCGGGGCCGATCGCCTGGCCGCCGATGCTGGTGCCGGCGCCGCGGGCGACCAGCGGCACGCCGTACTCCCGGCACACCGCGAGCGCGGCCCGGACGTCGTCGGCGTCGAGGGGTTTGACCACCCCGAGCGGCGGGTGGCGGTAGTTGGAGGCGTCGTAGCCGTAGACCGCGCGTTCGGCGGGGTCGAAGCGGACCTCGCCGCGGACGGCGGCGGACAGGGCACGGGCCGGATCCATCCGCCCATCATCGCAGCGCGGCCTCCCCGCCGGGGGAGTCCGGCGGCCGACGGCTCAGCGGCGTCCGCCGACCGCGCCGCGGGCCAGGTGGGACAGCTTGGCGACCTCGAAGGCCGCGTAGGCGCCGCTCGACAGCAGGGAGAACTTGAGGCCCTCGCGGCCGTCCGGCCGGCGGTAGCCCTCCGGGAGGAAACGCCGGTAGTGCTCGGCCGCGCGGTGGAAGAACTGCGGGCGCTCGGCCCGCGGCACGCACCCGGCCAGGTCGAAGACGAAGAGGTAGTGCCGGACCATCCGGGTGAACAGGTGCGGGCGGACCTCCTCGTGGCCGGGCCGCCCGTCGAGCAGCCCGAAGCTCTGCTCGTACTGGTCGAACACGTCGAAGTGGCTGCTGCCGGGCGAGCCGGCCGGGTGCAGGGTGTGCCGCCGCCGGATGGTGACGCACTCGCGGTCCAGCACGGCGATCCGGCCGGCCCCGAGCAGCGCCTCGTGGACGGCCGGGACCTCCTCGTAGTGGCCGTCCGGGAACACCGGAACGGTGCCGCGGCGCAGCAGCCGGTCCCAGACCAGCGGGGGAGCGCTGAGCAGTTCGGGGTGGTCCAGCGGGCCGAAGACCCCGGGCCCGGCCGCGGCGAGCAGCGCGGCGGCCCCGCCCGGCCACCGGCGGCCGCGGTACTCCCGGTCGTGGCCGAACAGCAGCAGGTCCACCTCGCCGGTCTCGGCCAGCCGGTCGGCCATCGCCTGGAACGCGTCCTCGGCCGGCAGGTGGTCGCTGTCCAGGAAGAGCAGGTACGTCCCGGTGGCGACGGCGGCGCCCGCGTTCCGGGCCCGGCCGATCCCGACCGCCGCGTCCAGGCGCAGCACCGACACCCGCCGGTCGCGGATCTCGTACGCGTCGGCGACCCGCTCCGGGCACTGCGGGGAGCGGTCGACGACCAGCACCACCTCGAAGTCCGTGAAGGACTGCGCGAGCAGTGCGTCCAGACAGTCCTTGAGCTGCTGGTTGTGGTCGAAGGCGGGCAGCACGACGGTGATGAGCGGTGAAGCCATGGGCGGAGGCTAGGGCGCCGGGCGCGGCCCCGGCAAAGCCGGGAACTCCGGCGAAACCGGTCAATCGCGGGCATAGGTGCACAGAGCTGCGCGGAATCTTCACCGTGTGCTTACGGCCGGTACGCCGAACGGCAACCGGCCCCCGGGGTAGGGGGCGCGGCTGCCGTTCGGTCACTACCGGCCGGTACCGGCCGGTGGGATCAGTACCAGTTGTGGGCCTGCCAGAACGCCCACGCGGCGCACGGGCTGCCGTAGGTCTCGTTCATGTACTGCAGGCCCCACTTGATCTGGGTGACCGGGTTGGTCCTCCAGTCCGCGCCCACCGAGGCCATCTTGGAGCCCGGCAGCGCCTGCATCAGGCCGTACGCACCCGAGGACGGGTTGGTCGCGGTCACGTTCCAGCCGCTCTCGCGCTCGACGATGTTGCTGAAGCACTGGAGCTGGCCGGCCGGCACCAGCTGGGCCGCGATCTGCTGCGGGGTGCCGGTCGGCACCGGCGCGGCCAGCGGGCTGCGCGCCTGCGAACGGGACGCGGCCTCGGCCTGGGCGCGGGCGTCCGCATCGGCCTTCGCCTTGGCCGCCTTCGCCTTGGCCGCGGCGTCCGCCTTGGCCTTCGCGTCGGCGTCCGCCTGGGCCTTGGCGGCGTCGGCGGCGGCCTTGGCGTCCGCGTCGGCCTTCGCCTTGGCGTCGGCGTCCGCCTGGGCCTGCGCGGCGTCCGCGGCGGCCTTGGCATCGGCGTCGGCCTTCGCCTGCTGGTCGGCCTGGGCCTTCGCGGCGTCGGCGGCGGCCTGGTCGGCGAGCACCTGCGCGTCGGGGGAGGCGGCAGCGGTGACCGGGGCGGCGGCCTCGGCGACCTTGGCGTCCTGCGGCAGCGCCAGCGCGAGGGTGGCGGAGCCGGCCACCGCGAGGGTGGCGACACCGCTGATCATCGCGGTGCGGCGGTTCCGGGGGAGCCGGTGCTTGTGGCGCTGCACGAACTGCATGGAGGGGCGACCTCTTCCGTCGGGCGGGGCCGCGCCGGGCATGCGGCAGCGCAGACGGAGGTCCGGGGGGACCGGCCGTCCGCACGCCGTGCCGGACGGCCGTGGCACCCCGTCGGTGGAGCGGGGCGGGCGGGAAGGCACGGCCCGGTGGGAGCCGCGCCGCCTGGCGACGGCACATTCTTGGCAGACCCGCGCGGCGGCGGCAACGAGCTGAAAACTACTGCCGGTCGTAGTCACGGCAGTCGGCGGAGCGGGCCGTCAGTGTGCCGACGGGGTTTACCCGCTCGTGATATCGGCCAAACGCGGACGGCTCCACGGAACCGGAATTTCCGGGCTGACCAGGGCCGATGCGGCAGCAGCGGGGCGCCGGCCCGATCAGGTCCGACATCGTGCCGCGAGTCGGCCGCCGCCGTCAACTATGGAGGGCCGTAGAGCCGGCAGCCGCTGTGGGCGGCCTCACAGGAACCATCCGGCGCACTCGGCACAGCGTGCCCGCCCGGTCACGCTCGGCCGCCCGACCTCCGGAATCCGGTTCCCCGGCGCGGCCCGGGGCCCCAGAATGACGCAATGGATCACCTGGAAGCCGCCGTCCACGCCACCGCCGAGGCCGGCAGCCCCGCCCTCGGCCCGCTGAGGGACCTGCCGCCCGGCGCCCTCGTCCCCGCCCTGGCGGCCCGGCCGGACCTGCTGGCCCTGGTGGACACCCAGCTCCGCCGGTACCGCTGGGCCCGCCGGCCCGGCCAGGCGCCCACGCCCACGGACGACGCCGCCACCGGGACACCCGCCGCGCTGCTGCTCGCCGCCATGGACGCCGACGGCCGCACCCGGCAGCGCGCCGTCCGGCGGATCCTCGACCGGCCCGGACCGGAGGCCGAGCTGCTGCCCGTCCTGGCGCTGCGCGCCTGCGACTGGGCGGGCCCCGTCCGCGACCTGGCCCGGACCGGACTCGCCGGCCTGCTGGCCCGCGACCCGCTCCGGCACCTGCCGGCCGTCGCGCCCGCCGCACTGCGGTACGCCCGCCGCGGGCACGGCGGCTTCGTCGTCGACCGGATCACCGACTCCCTCGACCGGCTGCCGCCCGGGACCTTCCTGGACGGCCCGTCCCGGATACCCGACCCCGCAGTCCGTCACTTCGTCCTCAGGCGCGTAGGACGTCGCCTCGACCTCGGCACCCTGGTCCGGCTGGCCCGGACCGAACGGCTGCCCGGACTGCGCAGCCGGTACGCGGAGCTGGCCTGCGCCACCGCGACCGCCGACACCGACCCGGCCGGCGCGGACGTGCTGCGCGAACTCGCCGGCGACCCCCGGCGCGAACTCAGGACGGCCGGCGTCGCCGCGCTGCTCCGGCTCGGCCTCACCGAAGACGCCGCCGCCCATCTGGACGACCGGCAGCCGCTGATCCGCGCCCTCGCCCGGGAGGCCGCCCGCCGCCTCGGCCGCGACGCCCAGGCCCACTACCGGGCGGCGGTCACCGGGGGCGACCCGGAGCCCGGCGCCGTCGACGGCCTCGCCGAGACCGGCGGCCGGGCCGACGCCGACCTGCTGACCGCCCTGCTCGACCACCCCTCGCACCGGATCCGGGCCCGCGCCGTCCGCGGCCTGCGCGGACTCGACCGGACCCCGGTCGACCGCCTGGTGGCCGCCCTGCGGGACCCCTCGGACGCCGTGCTCCGCGAAGTCTCGTGGTCGCTGCGGCCGATCGCCGCCCGCCTGCCCGCCGGCCTCGCCCGCGAACTGATGGCCGACCGGAACCGGACGGCCGCCCGCCGGGCCGGACTGCGGCTGCTGCACGAACCGGACCGCGCCCGACGGCTCGCCGACCTGCTCACCCTGGGCGCCGACCCCGACCGCCGGCTCGCCGCGGTGGGCGTCGCCGAGGCCGTCGCCCTGTTGCGCGCGGTCTGCCCGCCCCGGTGGAACGCCCCGTTGCCCGACGACTTCGCCCCCGCGGGGGCCGACCGGGAAACCCTGTACACGCTCGCCGCCGCCCTGGAAGCGGACGACGCCCACGCCGTCACCCGCCTCCTGCACGAAACCCTGGACCCGGCGGGCCGGGAGGCCGAACTACTGCGGCTGAGCCACGGCCCGGCCCGCGGCGCCGGCCGGCCGGCCCGTTCCGTGCACCTCGGCTACCGGACCGTCGACCACGACGCGACCCAGCGGCGGATCCGCGCTGCGGTGGCCGAGGTCGTACGGTGCGGGCCGCCCGACCGGGGTTGGTGCTGGGCGCAGGACTGGTAAGGCGGCCTGGTCGTCGCCACCGACCACCTCCGGGACGAGGACCGGGCCCGCCTGTACGAGATCATCACCGCCGCGGGCGGGCAGGCCATCGAGGAGTTCTAGGGAGTGTTGCGAAAGTCGATCAAGGTCATGGATGATCACTCGCCGTGGGGCGTGGAGATCTGACGAACGGCCAGTGGGCTCGGCTGGAGCCGTTGTTACCGCAGGGCAAGAAGCCTGGGCGTCCGCCGACGTGGACGCGGCGGCAGCTGATCGGCGGCATACGGTGGCGGACCCGGACCGGGGCACCGTGGCGCGACCTGCCGGAGCGATACGGGCCCTGGGACCGGGCCTACGACCTGTTTCGGCGTTGGCAGCGAGACGGCACCTGGCAACGCATCTTCGTGCAACTACAGGCCATAGCCGACGCCAAGGGCCTGATCACGTGGGACGTCAGCGTGGACTCCACAACCGCCCGAGCCCACCAGCACACCGCAGGGGCACGTAAAAAAGGGCTTCACAGAAAGAGCCTCCCGGCGGCGTCTTCACCGAACCGGACGACCACGGCCGCGGGCGATCGCGCGGCGGGCTGACCACCAAGCTCCACCTAGCCGTGGAGCAGGGGCAGAAGCCACTGTCGCTGCTTGTCACCGCCGGCCAGCGCCACGACAGCCCGCAGTTCCAGCCGGTCCTGGAGGGCATCCGGGTACCCCGCACCGGCCCGGGCCGGCCGCGCACCAAGCCGGACAAGGTCCGCGCGGACAGAGCCTACGGCCCCCGCGCTAACCGGGCCTACCTGCGCAGACGCGGGATCGGCTGCACGATCCCGGAGAAGGCTGACCAGGTCCGCAACCGCAAGAAGCTCGGCTCCCGTGGCGGGCGCCCGCCCAAGTTCGACAAGGACGACTACAAGGAGCGACACGCGGTGGAGCGCGGGATCAATCGCCTGAAACGCCACCGAGCCGTGGCCACGAGGTATGACAAGCTCGCCGTTCGCTATGAGGCGACCGTGCTGGTCGCGGCCATCAACGAGTGGCTGTGACAAGCCAGACCGGGAAGGTCCCGGAGAAAACCTTTCGAGGACACCACTACTGGCCTGACATCCTGGTCAGATGCTGCTCAAACTGACCGGCTCCAGCTGTTCGGGCAAGACCACGCTCGCCTACTCCGTGGGCGAGCGGCTGGAGCGGGTCGCCGTGCACGACTTCGACGAGCTCGGCGTACCGGAAGGCGCCGATCGCCGGTGGCGCAACCGAATGACCGAGCTGTGGGTGCGTCGCGCGCTGGAGTACCAGGACCGTGGAGTGGACCTCCTGCTGACCGGGCAGTCCCCGATGGGAGAGGTCCTGGCCAGCCCTTCCGCCCCGTTGCTGGATGGCATCGCGGTGTGTCTGGTCGACGTGTCCGACGAGGTCCGGCGCGGCAGGCTCACCATGCGCGACTCGGGCCGATGGGACGCTCCGGCGGTTGACGCCTTCCTCGGCTGGGCCACCTGGCACCGCCAGCACGCCGAGGATCCCCAATACCGACCCGACGTCATCATCGACAACAGCTGGCCCCGTATGGCCTGGCACCGCTGGACCGGGTGGACGGCCGACGACCGACGATGGTGCACCCACCTGATCGACACCACCGATCAGCCGGTCGCGGAATCCGCAGATCAGGTTGAGCAATGGGTTACCCAACAGCGCGACGCGCTCCGCTCCGGCCATCTCGCCTTGTCGCAGGGCTGGTCAGACCAGACAACCGCCCGAGCCAACTACGGCTCCTGATCTACTTTCGCAACACTCCCCAGACAGGACCGGGGGTGGACGGGTGCACCCGCGGTGCGGCGTTCTCTTGGGGGCGCGGGGAACTGCGCGGGGACGGGAGGTGCGGCGCCGTCGCTCCTGTTTCGCGCAGTTCCCCGCGCCCCTGAGGGGGCTGTGCCCACGGGGGGATCCTGTGCCGGTGGGGGTGGGTCGATACTGGGCCGATGGTGATCGTTCTCGTCCTCGGACTGCTGCTTGCGCTCGGCGGCGTCGGACTCGTGCAGTGGTACCTCTGGCGGCGGCTGGTACGGGATGTCAGTGCACCGGGCGGGTGGTACCGGCGGGCCGGGACGGTGGCGGCCGTGCTGCTGCCGGTGCTGAGCGTGGTGGCGCTGGTCGGCGGGCGGGAGCTGCCGTTGGCCGTGGAGCGGTGGTTCGCCTGGCCGGGGTACCTGTGGCTGGCGCTGATGCTGTACCTGGTGCTGGCGCTGCTGGTGGGCGAGGCCGTCCGGCCGCTGCTGCTCCGGCTGCCCCGGCCCGCCCGCCGGACGGAGCAGCCGCAGCAGCCGCAGGAGCCGCCGGAGCCCGCCGGCCCGGCGGACCCGGGCCGGCGGCTGCTGGTGGCCCGGACGGTGGCCGTCGCCGCCGGTGGTGCGGCCGCCGCGGTGGTGGGTACCGGGATGTACGGGGTGCTGCGCGGTCCGGCGGTCAAGCAGGTGACGGTGCCGCTGGCGAAGCTGCCGCGGCAGGCGCACGGTTACCGCATCGCGGTGGTCAGCGACATCCACCTGGGTCCGATCCTGGGCCGCTCGCACACCCAGCGGATCGTGGACACCATCAACCGCACCCAGCCCGACCTGATCGCCGTGGTCGGCGACCTGGTCGACGGCACGGTGCCGGAGCTCGGTCCGGCGGCCGTGCCGCTGGCGCAGCTGCGGGCCCGGGACGGCGCGTTCTTCGTCACCGGCAACCACGAGTACTTCTCCGGCGCCGCGCCCTGGGTGGAGTTCGTCCGCGAGCTGGGTGTCCACCCGCTGGAGAACGCCCGCACCGAACTGCCCTGGTTCGACCTGGCCGGGGTCAACGACATCCAGGGCACCGCCGAGGGCCAGGGCCCGGACTACGAGAAGGCGCTCGGCGACCGCGACCGCGCCCGGACCGCCGTGCTGCTGGCCCATCAGCCGGTGACCATCCATCAGACCGTCCGCCACGGCGTCGACCTCCAGCTGTCCGGCCACACCCACGGCGGGCAGCTGTGGCCCGGCAACTACCTGGCGGCGCTGGCCAATCCGACCGTCGCCGGGCTTGAGCGGTACGGCGACACCCAGCTGTACGTGACCCGCGGCGCCGGTGCCTGGGGCCCGCCGGTCCGGGTCGGGGCGCCGTCGGACATCACCGTCGTCACGCTCGCCTCCGGCCGGGCCTGACGCGCCGGCCACGGCGACCGGCAGCAGCCGTCTCACAGGTCAAAACGTTTCGTCTCACATTGCGGCGGCGCTGTTAGGGTCCGGGCATGAACCAGGACGCGAGGCACCGCAGTTGGGTCATGCTCGGACTCGGCACCGCCGGGCAGACCGCCAGCACCACCGTGCTCTACGGGCTGCCCTTCCTCGTCCCTGCGCTCCAGCGCGAGTACGGGCTCTCGCTGGCGGCGGCCGGGGTGCTGGTCTCCTGCCCGGTCTTCGGGATCCTGCTGTCGCTGGTGGGCTGGGGAGCGGTGGCGGACCGCTTCGGCGAGCGGATCGCGCTGGCCGCCGGGCTGCTGTCGGCCGCCGCGGTGCTGGCGGTGGCGGTGGTGGCGGCGGACCCGGACGCGGGCGGGGTGCGGGCGCTGGGCGTGCTGCTGGTGGCGGCGGGAGCCGCGGGGGCCTCGGTCAACTCGGCCTCCGGCCGGCTGGTGATCGGCTGGTTCCCGCCCGACCGGCGGGGCGTCGCGATGGGCGTCCGGCAGGCCTCCCAGCCGCTGGGCACCGGACTGGCCGCCGCCGCGCTGCCGACGGTCGCCGCGGCCGCCGGGGTGGGCGGCGCCCTGCTGTGCTGCGCCGCGCTGTGTGCGGTCACCGGGCTGGCCATCGCGGTGTTCGCGGTGGACCCGCCCCGGCCCGCCGGGGCCGTACCGGGGTCCGCCGCGGCGCCGTACCGGGGCGGGTACCTGTGGCGGCTGCACGCGGTGGCCGCGCTGCTGTGCGTGCCGCAGTTCGTGGTGACGGGCTTCGCGCTGGTCTTCCTGACCCAGGCGCGCGGCTGGCCGGCCGGGGTGGCGGGCACGGTGCTGGCGGTGGCCAACCTGGCCGGCGCGGGGGTGCGGCTGCTGGCGGGCTGGTGGTCCGACCGGGCCGGCAGCCGGGTGCGGCCGATCCGGCTGCTGGCCCTGGCCACCGCCGCCGACCTGGGGCTGCTGGCGCTGGGCTCGGCCTGGGACTCGGCCGTCGGTACCGGTGCGCTGCTGCTGGCCTGCGGTCTGACGGTGAGCACCAACGGCCTGCACAACACCGCCGTGGCCGAGTACGCCGGGCCGCTCTGGGCGGGCCGCGCGCTCGGCGTCCACGGGGTCGGCCAGCACGGCGCGATCGTGCTGGTCCCGCCGCTGGTCGGCGCGCTGATCACCGAGCGCGGCTACACCCCGGCGTTCGCGGCGGCCGCGCTGGTCCCGCTGGTGGCGGCCGCCGTCCTGCCGTCGCAGCGCCCGCCGGCCGACTGGTCGGCGGCAACCACCCAGGCCCCGGCCTCGGCCCCGGCCACCACCCAGGCCCCGGCCTCGGCCGCGGCGGGCACCCCGGCCCCGGTCCCGGCGCCCGTTCAGGCTCAGGCCAGCCGGGCGGCCGGGAGCAGTTCGGTGGAGGGCGGCCCGGCCTGCGGACCGGAGCGCAGCAGGTCCAGGTAGTCGTCCCGGGGCAGCGGCCGGGCGCCCAGGGTGCGGATGTGCGGGCTGTCCCACTGGGCGTCCAGCAGCAGCCCGCCCGCCGTGCTGAAGCGCTCGGCCAGGTCGGCGACCGCGACCCGGGAGGCGTCCGGGAGCCGGTGGAACATCGAGTCCAGGCTGAGCACCGGCCCGGCCCGGACACCGAACGCGCCGCCGACCAGTTCCGCCCCCTGCCAGACCTCCAGGCTGTGCGCCCAGCCCTGCTCGTGCAGCTCCTGCAGCCCGCGCCGCAGCTCCTCGGTGAGCCAGCGCGGCTCGCGGCCGGCGCCGCACTGGGCGACCACCCGGCCGAAGTCCCGGTCGACGCTGGTCGCCCAGTCGAGCCGGTTGCGCAGCCGCCTGGCGAGCCGCCGGCCGAGCCTGGCGTGGCCCGGCCGGATCACCGGCCGGGGGTCGGGCGACCACCAGGACACCTGGTAGGGGAGCTCACCGACGTGCCCGGGCACCGCGATGGCCCCGGTGGCGACCCGGTCCTCGTACAGGGCCTCGTTCATCCAGCGGGCGTACTCGTCGGGTGCGGGCATCGGGAACAGTCCGGCCCGGTAGGCGGCGAGCAGGCTGGGCGCCCCCAGGTCGGCGCAGAACGCGGCCGGCGCGTCGGCGGGGGCGGCCGACACCGCCACGGAGTGCCACCAGTCGGTGGTCCGGCTGGTCATGCCGTGCGCTCCAGGTAGCCGGTGGCCTCCAGCCGGTCCAGGTAGAAGTCCAGCAGGCGGTCGTCGACCGGCGGGATCTCGATGCCGCTGCCGGTCAGCTCCTGGTCCGCCCGGTCGCGGGAGAACAGCGGGAAGGTCGGCCGGAAGTACATCTCACTGATCGACATCGCGGTCCCCTCGCCGCGGTCGACGAACAGCGGTACGAACGGGGTGATCGGGTGCTCCGGGTGCGAGGAGGCGTACGAGACCAGGCCGCGCACCCAGCGGTGGTACGGCAGCACCTCGACCCGGCGGCCGCGGCTGCGCAGCCGCTCGGCCAGCACCGGGAGCATCGCCGGGTTGGGGTTGGTCAGGTGGTAGACCTGCCCGGTGGCGGGGGAGTTGCCCGCCAGGTGGGCCAGCGCGCGGGTGAAGGAGTCGGCCGGGACGAAGTCCAACTGCAGCTCGACCTCCGGGACTTCGCCGCTGTCGGTGAAGTACTTGATGAGCGCGCACAGTTCGGTGCCCAGGTTCATGGTGCCGGTCACCAGGTCGCCGGTGACGTCGTTGACCCGGTAGACCGACACCGGCAGCCCGGCCGCCGCCGCGTTGTGCAGCAGCGCCTCCGCCACCCACTTGCTCTCCACGTAGCCGACCGAGAGGTGTTCCGGATGGTCCAGCGGGGTGTCCTCGCTGACCTCGGGGACACCGGCCGCGCCGAAGCCGGCCAGCACCGCCATGGTCGACAGGTAGTGCACGGGGACCGCCCGGGAGTGCCCGGCCAGCCGGATCACCTCCCGGGTGCCGGCCACGTTGGCGGCCCTCAACTGGTGGTACGGGTAGAGGAAGTTGACCTGCCCGCCGAGGTGGTGGACGGCGTCCACGGTGCCGGCCAGCTGCTCGAAGCGGGTGCGGCTGAGCCCCAGCAGCGGTTCGGCCAGGTCGCCGACCAGCGGCCGGACCCGGGCCGGGTCGAGGTCGCGCCGCAGGAAGCGCTGGTGGGCGGCCCGGATCCGTTCCAGCGCGTGCTCCTGGTCGGGGGCCCGGACCAGGCAGTGCACCGTGGCGTCGGTGGTGGTCAGCAGGGTGTGCAGCAGATGGGCGCCGCAGAACCCGGTGGCGCCGGTGAGCAGGATCTCCGCGGGCTGCTCGGGCCGGGCCGCCCGCTCGCCGGAACGCCGGACCGGGAAGCCGAGTTCGGCCTCGCCGGTGAAGTCGATCCGCTGCCCGGCCAGCGTCCCGGCCGGACCCTGGCCGGCCGTGTGCAGGGCCGCGGTGAAGGCGCCGAGGGTCGGGTCGGTGAGCAGCGCCCGGGTCAGGTCCCGGATCCGGTCCACGCCGATGCCGAACATGATCCGCGCCCGGGCCAGCATCTCCATCGCGAGCAGCGAATTGCCCCCCAGCTCGAAGAAGTCGTCCTCCATCGCCACCGTGTCGACGTCGAGCAACTGCGCCCACAGGTAGGCGAGTCCGTGCTCGGCGGCCTGCTCGCGGCCGCGCCCGCCGTTGCCGCCGGCGCCGCGCTGGCCGGGGCGGACGGCACCGGGTCCGGACGCGGCGGGGCCGACATTGGCCAGCTCGCGCCGGTCGATCTTCCCGTTCGGGGTCAGCGGCATCCGTTCGACGGGGACGTACGCGGTCGGGACCAGGTAGTCCGGCAGCCGGTCGGCCAGGAACTCCCGGAAGTCCGGCCCGGTGCCGTCGCCCCGGGTGTAGTACGCGGTCAGCGCCCTGGCACCCGAGTTGTGCTCCGGCGCCAGCACGGTGACCAGCCCGACCGCCGGGTGTTCGGCCAGGTGCGCCTCCACCTCGGCCGGGTCGACCCGGAAGCCGCGCACCTTGACCTGGTCGTCGGTGCGGCCGAGCAGCTCCAGGTTGCCGTCGGGGCGCCAGCGGGCCGAGTCGCCGGTCCGGTACATCCGGGTGCCCGCGTCCCCGGCGTACGGCTCCGGCAGGAAGCGCTCCGCGGTCAGCTCGGGCTGGCGCCAGTACCCGCGGGCCAGGCCCTGGCCGCCGAGGAAGACCTCGCCGCGGCGGCCCGGCGGCACCGGCCGCAGGGTCGGGTCCAGCACGTGCACGAAGGTGCCGAGCAGCGGCCGCCCGACCGGGACCGGCGCGTGCGCCGGGGCGGCGAGCATGCCGGGCAGGATCTCGCAGATGGTGGAGGTGATCCCGGCCTCGGTCAGCCCGTACGCGTTGAGCAGCTGGGTGGCCGGCAGCCGGTGCAGACTGGTCCGGCAGTCCTCGGCGTGCACGGTGTCACCGCCGACGATCATCAGCCGGAGCGAGGCGGGCGGCCGGGCACCCTCCGTCATCAGGTCCAGGAACCGGTGCCAGTACGCCGGGGTCAGGTCGGCCACCGTGATGCCCAGCTCCAGGATCCGGCTGGCGAGTTCGATCGGCGCCCAGGTGATCCGGCCGCCCAGGACCAGCGTCGAACCGCTGAGCAGCGGCGCGAAGATCTGCTCCAGCGAGGTGTCGAAGCCGAGCGCGCCCAGCTGCAGCACCCGGTCCCGGTGCGAGAGCCCGTACGCCTCGGCGGCCCGGGAGACGGTCAGTGCCATGGTGCGGTGGCTGACCGGGACGCCCTTGGGGGTGCCGGTGGTGCCGGAGGTGTACACCACGTACGCGAGGTCGTCCGGCACCGTGGTGTCGGCCGGGGCCGAGACGGAACCGCCCGGGCCGCGGTAGTCCGACGCCAGCACCGCGGGCAGGCCGAGCCGCCCCCGCTGCTCGGCGCTGGTCACCGCGAGGGTGGCGCCGGCGTCCGAGACCAGCCGCCGCAGGCGGTGCGAGGGGTGCGCCGGATCGAGCGGCAGGAAGGCGCCCCCGGCCTTGAGCACCGCGACCAGCGCGGTGACCATGTCGGCGCTGCGTTCCAGGCAGACCGGCACCACGGTGTCGGCGGTGACCCCGCCGTCGCGCAGCGCGTGCGCCAGGCGGTCGGAGCGGCGGTCCAGCTCGCGGTAGCTGAGCCGTTCGTCCTCCGCCACCACGGCGGTCGCGTCGGGCGTCCGGGCGGCCTGCCGGCGCAGCAGCCCGTGCACGGTGACGCCGCCGGCCCGGCGGCCGGCCGGCCGCAGATCGGTCCACAGCTCGGCCACCGAGCGTAGGCACTGCTGTTCGGGGGCCGGTCCGGCGACGGTGCGCCACCCGGCGGGGACGGGGAGGTCGTCGGGCCACAGGGCGTGGACGGCCTCGTCGTTGGCGAGCACCCTGAACGGCCCGGAGTGGGGCTGCTGGGAGCGGTTCGGCTGGTCCACCGGCCATGACCTCGCAGTGCGGTGACAGGGAGGCGGCGGTTGTTGCTCCGCCAGGGCACCGGCGGGAGTGCGCCGGTGAGGCTGCTGCACCGGCGTACGGGTGCCGCGTGCGTGCTGTCCGGCCCGTCCTGTGCGGACCCGGGCCGGCCCCGATACTTTCGACTATAGGCACCCGAATGGCCCTGGGTATCATTGAGACGCATTTGTCGCGGAGCCGCAGTGCTCCCCGCCGCCGCGTCGCCGGCGGCCACTCCTCGTGCATCGACCCACCCAACTCCTGCCTCGGGGCGAAGGGGGTAGCTCGGTTGACACGTCGAAGGCAACGCCTGATGGCCTGTTACTTCGGCTGGATGGCCGTGCTCACGCTGGTCTACTACCAGAATCCGGACGAACGGATCATCTGGTGGACCGGCATCGGCCTCTCCGGCGTCGCGGCCATCGTCATCGGCACCCGGCTCAACCGCCCGGCGCACCCGCAGTACTGGTACCTCCTCGCGGCCGGCAACCTCAGCTTCACCGCGGGCGAGGTGGTGCAGGTCATCCAGACCGAGTACCTGCACCAGTACGGCTTCCCGTCCGTGTTCGACGCGTTCTACCTCGCCGAATACCTGCTGACGGCGGTGGGCATCTACGGCTTCATCCGCTGGCGCACCGCCCAGCAGGACCGCGGCTCCATGATCGACGCGCTCATCCTGACCGTCGGCCTGGCCCTGCTGGCCTGGATCTACCTGATCGTCCCGTACGAGCGCAACCCCGACCTCACCTGGCTCCAGAAGGCCGTCTCGATCGCCTACCCGCTCGGTGACGTCCTGGTGCTGGCGATGCTGATGCGACTGCTGGTACCACGCGGCGGCAAGGGCAAGGCCCTGTGGCTGCTGGCCGTCGGCGTGCTCGGCATGCTGGTCGCCGACGTCGCGTACGGGCTGATCCAGCTGCACGGCACGTGGCGCATCGGCAGCCCGGTGGACCTCGGCTGGGCCGTCTTCTACTGCGCCTGGGGAGCGGCCGCGCTGCACCCCTCGATGGTCGAACTCACCCGGCCGATCCCGACCCAGCAGCCGGACATCTCCGGCGGCCGCCTCGCCCTGCTGGCCGGCGCCTCGATGATCGCCCCCGCGATGCTGCTGGTGGACCTCTCCCGCGGCGACGCCAGCCACGCCGGCGTGATCGGCGCCTTCTCCGCCGTCCTGTTCCTGCTGGTGCTGGCCCGGCTCGGATCCGTCGTCCTGGTGCACCGGCACGCCGTCGCCCGCGAACGGACACTGCGGGTGACCGGGGCATCACTCACCGGATCGGTCACCTTCGACGAGGTCTCCGAGGCGGTCCGGTCGGCCGCCACCGCACTGATGCCGCATGCCCCCGGCCGCTCCGCCCTGCTCGGCGTACGCGCCGACGGCGGCCTGCGGGTACGGCACGGCGAGAGCGAGATGGTGCTGCGGATCCCACCCGACCGCGAACTCCAGGGCAGCCGCCTGCTGCCGGTCGAAGAGCTCGGCTCCGACCTCGAACGCCACTTCGCCGGCCTGCCCAACGCCCTGATCTGCCCGCTCGCCCTCGACAACCGGCCGATCGGCGAGCCGCTGATCGGCGTCCTGATCGTCGGCGGCACCGAACACCAGCTCACCTCGCTCTGGGGCACCTTCGACATCCTGGCCGCCCAGTCCGCGCTGGCCGTCGAACGCGTCATGCTGACCCGCGAGATCAGCCAGCGCAACAGCGAGGCCTACTTCCGGACCCTGGTGCAGAGCGCCTCCGACGTGATCCTGATCCTCAACCCCGACGACGGCATCCGCTACGCCAGCTCCTCGGCCCAGCGCGTGCTCGGCTACACCGACCTCGAGGGCGTCCGGCTCAACGAGCTGATCCCGCCCGAGGAGAGCCGCCGGCTCAACCAGGCCCTGGCCCGGATGCGCACCAGGGAACAGTCCGAACAGCGCGAGCACTGGCGGCTGCTGCGCAGCGACCGCAGCGTCATCGAGGTCGAGGTGCGCTGGAACGACCTGCGCGAGGACCCGACCGTCGGCGGCCTCGTCCTGACCCTGCGCGACGTCACCGACCAGCGGCAGATGGAACGCGAACTGACCCACCGGGCCTTCCACGACTCCCTCACCGGCCTGGCCAACCGGGTGCTGTTCCAGGACCGGGTCGGCCACGCCCTCACCCGCAGCGAACGCCGCGGCACCGTGATGGGCGTGCTCTTCCTCGACCTGGACGACTTCAAGGTGGTCAACGACACCCAGGGCCACGCGGTCGGCGACGAACTGCTGGTCGCCGTGTCCCTGCGGGTCTCCACCGCGCTGCGCACCTCCGACACCGCGGCCCGGCTCGGCGGCGACGAGTTCGCGGTGCTGGTCGAGGACGCCCTGTCACCGGAGGACGTCGGCTCCACCGCCGACGCCGTGCTGAACGCCTTCGAGGAACCGTTCCGGCTCAGCTCCGGCACCGTCCGGGTGGCGGCCAGCGTCGGCGTCGCCACCACCGAGGACAGCGTGGACGCGGCCGAACTGCTCACCCACGCCGACCTCGCCCTCTACTCCGCCAAGGCGTCCGGCAAGCGGCAGTGGTGCCAGTACCAGCCGGCGCTGCAGGTCGGCCTGGTCGAACGGCACGAGCTGAACGAGAGCCTGGACACCGCCATCGCCGAGTCCGCCTTCGCGCTGTACTACCAGCCGATCGTCGACCTGACGGACGGCGGGCTGGTGGCCTTCGAGGCACTGGTGCGGTGGCCGCACGAACGCCGCGGCATGGTGCTGCCGGAGGAGTTCATCTCGCTGGCCGAGGAGAGCGGCCAGATCGTCCCGCTCGGCGCCTGGGTACTGGAGCGGGCCGCGGCCGAGGCCGCCGCCTGGCAGCGCCTCACCTCGGCCCGCCGGGACGGCGCCGGACGGCGGCCGCTGCGGGTCAGCGTGAACGTCTCGGCCCGCCAGTTCCGGGACGCCGGGTTCGTCGACATCGTCCGCCAGGTGGTGGAGACCAGCGGCATCCAGCCGGGGACGCTGATCCTGGAGCTGACCGAGAGCGTGCTGATGCGGCGGGACGAGCGGGTCCGGACCGACATGGAGGCGCTGCGCGGGCTCGGGGTGCGGATCGCCATCGACGACTTCGGCACCGGGTACTCCTCGCTCAGCTACCTGCGGGAGTTCCCGATCTCCGTCCTGAAGATCGACAAGTCCTTCATCGACGGTCTCGGGCTCTCCCAGCAGCAGTTCGCCCTGGTCGAGGGCATCACCCGGATCGCCGACACGCTCGGTGTCCAGGTGATCGCCGAAGGGATCGAGAACAGCACCCAGCGTGACCTGCTGGCGGCCATGGGCTGCCCGCTCGGCCAGGGCTACCTGTTCGCCCGCCCGCTCACCGTCGAACAGGCGGGCGCCCTGGTCCGGGAGGACGCCGCCCCGGCCGAACTCCCCACCCGCAGGCCCTGATCCCCGGAGCCCTCGGGCGGGGGCGTTCTTCAGGGGCGTTCTTGCGGGGCGCGGGGAACTGCGCGAGGGGCGGAGGTACGGCGCCGTACCTTCCGCTCCGCGCAGGTCCCCCGCGGGGTGTCAGGCCGTGGGGTCGCCCGACATCGCCGCTGCCAGCCGCAGGGAGGTCGCCGCCTCCGTGGCACGGCCCTGGCGCTGGAGGGTGCGGCCGAGCATCAGGTGGGCGTACTGCTCGACCGGGTCGATCTCCAGGACCTCGCGCAGCTGCTCCTCGGCCCGCCGCAGCTGGGCGGAGTGGTAGTACGCACGCGCCAGCAGCAGCCGCGGCGCCACCTGCCCCGGTACCTCGTCGACCACCTCGGTGAGGATCCGGGCGGCCTCCGCGTAGTGCTTGGAGTCGAAGAACAGCTCGGCGCGGGCCCAGCGCTCCGCCGTGCTCTCCTCGCGGCCAACCATGTTCACTCCGGTGTCCACTCCGGCTCCTCTCGTCGAGCGTTGTCGGGCGATCGGTTGAACATTCACCTACTTCTCGGCATTCCCGGCCCGGCCGGGCCCCGCCGTCAACACGCCCCCGGCTGGCCGAACGTCCGTCGGAGCCGAGCGGCCGGAACCTACTGTCGCCATCACACAGCCGAGGAAAGGAATGGCATGAATCGAACCTTCGGGCGCACCGCGGTCCTGCTCGCCGTCACCGGACTGTCCTGTCTGCCCGGCATCGCCGCGGCCGACGCACCGGGCACCACCCGGACCATCGTGATCGGCGACAACAACCAGGTCGCCGGGGACGACATCTTCAACGCCGGCCGCGACAACACCGTCGGCTCGAACGACGGCTCCGGCCCCGGCCTCGGTGTCGTCCCCTCGGTCGGCCAGGCGGTGCTCATCCGCAACACGGCACCGGGCGACGCGATGCTGGAGTCCAGCACGGGCCCGGCCACCTTCCTCGGCCGCGTCCCGGCCAACACCCAGTTCCCGGTGGCCTACACGGGCCGCTCGACCGCGACCTACCGCACCGAGGCCGGCCAGTACGAGCTGACCCTGGACCACGCGGCGGACGGCCGGGCGGTCGCCGACTGCGCGCCCAGCGAGCACTGCCGGGTCGCCCAGGAGGTCTACGGCCTGGTCATCGACCTGCAGTAGCGGCGCCCGCGACAGCCGTCGCACCCGGCCCCGCAGCCCGACCCGCACCCGCAGCCGGACCCGTCGCGCGCCGCGCCGGGCCCGGCCGCGGGTCCGTCACGAGGTGGCGCAGAGCCGGAAGGTGAGCAGCCGTCCCTCGTCGTCCCGGATCGCGAGCCGGACCCGGGCGCCGACCGGTACCGCGCCGGGCAGGCCGCCGATCACCCCGGCCTGGACGGTGAATCCCTCGTCCAGGGCGACCAGGTAGGGGCGGCCCGGGTAGAGGCCGCGGCGGGTCGGCCGGAGCAGCCGCCGGACGCTGCCGGTGCCCGCGCTGAGCTCCGTGGTCAGGTCGGCGGAGCCGCAGACCGTGCAGAGCAGGGCGCCGGCCGGCATCGCCGACTGGCACCAGCGGCAGCGGTGGTAGTGCAGGGCCGGCTCACCCTCGGTGGGGCTGGTGAGCGGACCGGCGGGGGCGAACGCGGTGGACGGCGTCATCGTGCACCGCCGCGGACCGTCGCCGAGCGGTTCCGTACTCCGGGCATCTCCGGCTCCTCCCTGCGGATGCTGCTCAGGAAGATATGGCACTCAGTGCCCCGTGTAAAGGCACTGAGTTCCCTCCGGTCGGCCCTCGGCCTCTCCACCCCCCTGCCGGGGCGGGTCAGCCGTCCAGTGCGCTCTCGATCCCCTGCACCACCCGCCACATCGGGGTGCCGCGACGGGCGACCAGGACCACCACGTCCTCGGCCGGCCCGGCGCCGTCCCCGTCCCCGGTGCCGGCCTGTTCGCCCCAGGTGTCGATGACGAACTCCAGTGCCAGGTCGACCGCTTCGCGCACGTTGCCCGCGCCGCCGGTGCGCAGCCAGGTGCGCAGCGCGTGGTTGTGAGCCGCCACCACGGCGGCGGCGACCACGTCCGCGCGCAGTGCGCCGTCGGACCGGGCCGAGTAGCGGGCCCGCAGGTGCGCGGCGAGTGTGCGCTCGTACCGCCAGACCACGGAGAGCTCGTGGATCCGCAGGTTGGGCACCTTGCGGGTGAGCAGGTAGCGCTCGACCGAGAAGGTCGGGTTGGCCGCGTACATCCGCAGCACCAGGCGGGCGGCGTCGCAGACCTGGACCACCGGGTCGCCGCTGTCGGGGGCGGCGTCCAGGAAGGAGGTCATCTCGGCCAGCGCGCCCTCGTGGTCCGGGAAGACCACGTCCTCCTTGGAGGGGAAGTAGCGGAAGAACGAGCGCCGCCCGACCCCGGCCTGCGCGGTGATGTCGTCGATGGTGGTCTGCTCGAACCCGTGCTCCAGGAAGAGCCGGAAGGCCGCCTCGATCAGCGCGTCCCGGGTGGTCGGCCGCCCTCCCGCCGCCGTGCCCGTGCCCTGGACCTGTTCCTGCTCCCGCGCCTCGCTCATGGGGGGACGGTAGCACCGCGACGGCCCGGTGACCGCGCCCGGAGGGTGCCCGAACGGCACTGAGTGTGCATAATCAGGGGTACTGAGTGCCACCCCCTCTAAGGAGCGTCCCATCATGAGTCAGGACTTCGACCTCTTCCGGCTCAGTGAGGAGCACGAGATGCTCCGGGAGACGGTGCGTGCGCTGTCGGAGGCGAAGATCGCTCCGTTCGCGGCGGAGGTGGACGAGCAGGGGCGGTTCCCGCAGGAG
>NZ_JBXQQB010000034.1:0-83870 GCF_057220535.1 Kitasatospora sp. NEAU-CNBT7
CGCTACTGTCGGCGCCGACGACTCACAGGGGGGCCGCATGTCCTACGCCACGCCGTACCCGCCCGCAGGCCCGCCGTACGGTGCCCCACGGCCGCAGCCGCCGGGCGGCCGGGACGGCAGCCTGATCGCACTGGCACTGCTGCTGCTGGTCCAGCTGGCCATCGAGATCGGTGTGCTGGTCTGGGACTTCACCCAGGCCGGGCCCGACTACCTGGGGACGGCGCTGGGCTTCTCCTTCGACGCCTACGTGCAGGCCCCGGTGGGCTTCTTCGGCTACGACACGGCGCTCTGCGTGGCCCTGCTGGTGCTGGCCGTCGGCGCGTTCAGCGGCGGCCGCTGGACCAGGCCGGCCGCGGTCGCGCTGCTCGGCGTCAACGCCTACGCGGCCGGGGCGCAGCTGATCAACCAGGGCGGCGACGGCTTCGCCGAGCCGGTCAGCCACCTGGTGCTCAACCTCACCGTGGTGGCCTCCCTCCTGCTGGCCCTGGCGGTGGCGGTGCTGGTGGGCGTCACCCAGCGGCGCCCGCCCGGCCTGCCGCCGGTGCCTGTCGCACCGTACCCCGGCGCCCAGCCGTACCAGGTGCCCCAGCCGTACCAGCATCCGCAGGCACCCCAGGCGCCGCAGGGGTACCTCCCGTACCCCGGGCAGCCGCCCGCGCCCGCCGACGCCCCGCCCGCCGCTCCGGCGCCGCCCGCCGCTCCCCCGGCGCCGCCCACCGCACCGCCGGGCGTTCACTAGCGGGTCAGCGGCCGCGCAGCTCGCAACGGATCACCAGCCGCAGACCGGAGTAGGTCGCGTCCACGGCGCACACCTTGTTGTCGACCAGCCCGGTCGGCAGCGCCACCTCGCGCAGCACGTCCTCGGTCAGGTCGGTCGCCACCCGGGAGGCCTTCTTCGGCCAGGCCACCCACAGCCCGGCGGCGGGCCGCATGGCGGCCCGGAACTCCGCCAGCCGGCCGGTCAGCCCGGCCCGGTCGGCGGGGAACCAGAGCGCCACGTCGAACGGCGCGGCGGGGTCCGGCGCGGGCCGGGTCCGCACCCCCGGCGGCAGCCCGGGGATCAGGAAGCCGTCCGGTGCGCCCGCGAGCACCAGCACCGCGTCCGGCCCGATGCCGAGCTTGCGGGCCAACGGCGTCCCCGCGTACCCGGCCGCGGCCACCGCTGTCAGCCGTCCAGCTCGGCGAGGAAGGCCTCGGCCACCTGCCAGGTCCGCTCCGCGGCCTCGGCGTCGTAGTCGGCCAGCCCCGGGTCGGTGTACAGGTGCCCGGCGCCCCGGTAGCGGTGGACCTCCACGTCGGCACCGGCCCGGGTCATCAGCAGGTACCAGGTGTTGAGCCAGTCCTCGGTCTCGAACGGGTCGGGCTCCGCGACGTGCAGCTGCACCGGGATCTCGGTCGCCGCGTCCTCCCGCAGGTCCGAGGTGCCGTGCAGGAGCAGCAGTGCGCGGGCCCGCTCGTCGGCCAGGGCCAGGTTCTGTGCCAGCGACCCGCCGAGCGAGAACCCCGCGTACACCAGGCCCGGCTCCCCCGCCCTGATCAGCGGGGCGGCGGCGGTCACCGCCCGGCGCAGCAGCTCGTCGCTGCCGAGCTCCTCCTTGTGGGCCGTGCCCGCCTCGACGTCCTCGAAGGTCTTCCCGTCGAACAGGTCGGGTGTGTGCACCTCGTGCCCGGCCGCGCGCAGCCGCTCGGCGGCGGTGTGCACGGCGGGGCGCAGTCCGTGGACGGAGTGCAGCAGGAGGATGGTGGCCACGGGGTCGGCTCCTTGACGGCGGGCGGGGCGGGGGTCGTGCCCTCCATGATCCCCCATCGGCCGGCCCGGGGCGGTCCCACCGGTCCGCCCTCCCACCCGGGTGCGGGTGGGAGGGCGGCGCCTTCGGTGGGCGGCCGCGTCAGTACTCGACCTTCATCGTCACCCCGCTGAAGCCCTGCTTGGCGTAGAGGCTGAAGTACACCCAGCCCGACGGCGGGTTGGCGACGGTCAGGGTCTCGGCGTTGCCGGCGTGCACGGACTTGGCGGTGTACGCGGTGCTGGTGGCCCAGCTGCGGCCGTTCCAGTAGAGGTCGGCGTTGCCGGTGCCGCCGCTGCTGGTGAGCCTGAGCTGCTTCACCCCGGCCGGCAGGTAGGCGAACATGTAGCTGACGTTGCCGGTGGTGGCGGCGACGCCGGTGCGGCGGCAGTTGCGGTCGTACTGCCGGACGTCGGCCGCGCCGCACAGCGGCAGGCCGCTGACGGTGAGCGTGCGGCTGAGGGTGGCGGTGGCGCCCCGGTCGTCGGTCACGGTCAGGGTCACCGTGTAACTCCCCGCCGTGGCGTAGGACTTGGTGGGGTTGGCGGCGGTGGAGGTGGTGCCGTCTCCGAAGTTCCAGCTGCGGGCGGCGATGGTGCCGTCCGGGTCGGTGGAGGTGTCGGTGAAGGCGACGGACAGGTCGCTGACCGCGGCCGTGAAGGCGGCCACCGGCGGCTTGTTCGTCTGGCCGCCGGGCTCGCAGGCGCCGGTGTTGCAGGCGGTCAGCCAGGCGGCGAAGTCCGCGTCGTAGCGGGTGCCGACGGTGGTGGTGAGGTAGGTGCGGGCGCCGGTGAAGTCACCGGTGCGGTACTTGGCGAGCACCGCGTCCAGGTCCGGCCGGTGCTTCTCGACCATGTAGCGGACCGCCAGGTAGCCCCAGTTGTAGATCCGGGTCTGGTCGGCGTTGTCGTAGGTGGTGTCGAAGAGCGTGCGCAGGCTGTAGGTGTGCAGGCCGGCCTGGGTGATCGCGTCGTCGTAGCGGGCCCCCCGGTAGGAGTACGAGATGTACTCGGCCAGGCCCTCGCTCCACCAGACGGTGGGGGTGGTGGTGCCGGCGTCGAAGTTGCCGTACATGTCGTAGCGGCCGTCGAGGTAGTGGGTGTACTCGTGGTTGAGGTTCCACACCTGGAAGGCGGGCCGCAGCCACTCGGCCTCGTAGGCGATGAACCGGGGCTGGTTGCCGGCCGCGGCCGGGTCGCCCTCCAGGTACATGCCGCCGTTGTCGGTGGAGATCCCGAAGATCGGTCCGGCGTAGGTCTGGTAGTCGCTGCTGGAGTGGAAGACCACCACCTCGATGGTGGTGTTGTTGTCGCCGGCGACCGGGCCGCTGTCCTTGAGGACGCTGTGGAAGTAGGCGTCCTGGTTGACCAGGCTGGTGCAGGTGGCGGCCAGGTCGGCGGTGGCGGCCTGCTGGGCGACGATCCGGATGCTGGGGCTGCAGGGGTAGTTGACGGTCAGGACGGCGGCGCGCAGCCGGGCGGCGAGGTCGCAGGTGCCGTAGTAGGCGCAGTCGGCCTGGTCGTAGGTGTCGGTGGCGACCGCGAGGTTGACCCACAGGGCGGAGCTGGGGCCGGTGATCGCGCTGCGGTCGAGCAGTCCCTTGACCTGCGGGCGGACCTTGGTGAGCAGCGGCTGGTAGCGCAGGAAGCGGCCGAGTTCCAGGCCGGCGTTGGCGGCGAGGTAGCCGCGGTCGCCGCCGAGCAGGCCGAAGTTGCGGACCGCGAAGTCGGTCAGGGTGTCGGTGATGCTGGGGTCGGCCTGGACGGCGGCCTGGTAGTCCGCGTTCTGGTGGCCGCGCCACAGCACGGTGTAGGTGTTGTTGACGGCGTAGAGCATCGACCACAGGCCGTCGTAGGAGCTGTTGTAGCCGTTCAGCAGCCGCTTGACGACGTACAGGTAGCGGGCGTTCTCGGCGGCGCTGTCGATCAGGGTGACGGCCTCGTACAGGATCTGGCCGTTGGCGTCGGTGACGTCGCCGGAGTGCGGGGCGGCGTAGAAGGTGTCCAGGGCGCCGCGGATGGCGGTCTTCAGGGCGGTGCCGTAGCTGCCGACGTCGGCGGGGTGGTACCACTGCACGAAGTAGCCGGCGCGCAGGAAGAGCACCAGCTGGCCGGCGGAGGTGCTGTTGTCGCCGGGGTAGGCGGCGGAGACGTCGCGCAGCGCGTCGGCGACGGTGACCATCTGGGCCTCGCGGAAGACCGCGCCCGCGTCCGCGCCGGTGAGCGTGAACAGGGTGTTGACGCAGTCGGTGGGGACCGACTTGACCTGCTGGACCAGGGCTGCGCCGGACTTGGTGGCGAAGTCGGAGACGTTGCAGGCGGCGTCGAGGGCGCGGGGCGCGGCGGGCTTGGCGGGCTCGGCGTAGTCGGTGCGGGCGGTGGCCGGGTCGGCGCTGCGGGGGGCGCGGTCGGCGGGCGCGACGGTGGCGCCGAGGTGCTGGTCCTCGGCGGCGGGGGTGCCGGTGGCGGGACGCGGCGGCGCTCCCGCCGGGGTCGCGGGGGCCGGTGCGGCGGGTGCGGCGGGAACGGCGGCCTGGCTACGGGGGGAGAACAGGCCGAACGCCAGACACAGGGCCAGGGCTGCGGTGAGCAGCAGCCGGGCGAGGTGTGGTGCGGCCGATGTCCGGAAGGAACTCACGTGGGGGCCTCCGGGCCGGGTGGACGGCCGCGCGCGGGCGCGGCCATGGGGATGTGGGGGTGGCCGGGGTGGGGGTGCGGCCGGGGGAACCTCGGCCGGGCGGCGCGGTGGGGACCTTGCTGCCCGGGCCGACAGAGGGTGTGACATGTACAATTGCATGTATCACATGGCGTTGGGAAGACCCGGGGAGCCGTCAACTTGCACCCCGGGCGGGCCGGTTGGGGCGGCCCGCCCGGGACGGGGGCCGCCGGACCGCCGGGTGAAGAGTCGACGAACAGTCAGTCGCAGGGGTTGGAGAGCCCGTTACCGGCTAGTAGCCTACGGCGACGTGACCGAGACCCCTGACACCCTCTCCGCTGCCCGGCCGCGCCGCCGCCGGGTCCTCAAGGCCGCCGCGCTGACCGCGGGCGCCGTCGCCGTACCGCTGGGCCTCGGCGGGGCCACCGCCTCCGCCGCGCCCACGCCCCAGTTCCTGCACGGCGTCGCCTCCGGCGACCCGCTGCCGGACGGCATCCTGCTGTGGACCCGCGTCACCCCGTCCCCGGACGCCGTACCCGGCTCCGGCAGAGGCCAGGACATCGCGGTGGTCTGGCAGCTGGCCACCGACAAGGCGTTCACCGCCGTCGTCGCGAGCGGCACCGTCACCGCCTCCGCCGCGTCCGACCACACCGTCAAGGCCGACGTCCGCGGCCTGACCCCCGACACCGGCTACTGGTACCGCTTCACCGCCGGCGGCGTCACCTCCCCCGCCGCCCGCACCCGCACCACCCCGGCCACCGACGCCGCACTGAGCCACCTGCGCCTGGGCGTCGCCTCCTGCGCCAACTGGGAAGCCGGCTACTTCTCCGCCTACCGCCACCTCGCGGCCCGCGGCGACCTCGACGCCTTCCTGTTCCTCGGCGACTACATCTACGAGTACAAGTCCGGCGAGTACTGCGCCCGCGGCACCGTGGTCCGCCCGCACGAGCCCGCCCACGAGATCACCACCCTCGCCGACTACCGCACCCGGCACGGCCGTTACAAGACCGACCCGGACCTTCAGGCGCTGCACGCCACCGTCCCGACCGTGGCGATCTGGGACGACCACGAGTTCGCCAACGACGCCTACTCCGGCGGCGCCGAGAACCACACCCCCGGCACCGAGGGCAACTGGGCCGACCGGGTCGCCGCCGCCAAGCAGGCCTACTTCGAGTGGATGCCGGTCCGCCCGTCCGTCGCCGGCACCACCTACCGCCGGCTGCGCTACGGCAAGCTCGCCGACCTGCACCTGCTGGACCTGCGCTCGTTCCGCTCCGAGCAGGTCAAGGCCGGCAACGGCGACGTCGACTCCGCCGACCGCACCATCACCGGCCGCGCGCAGCTGGACTGGCTGAAGGCCGGCCTGTCCGCCTCCGACACCACCTGGCGGCTGATCGGCAACGAGGTGATGATCTCCCCGGTCGCCTTCCTCTCGCTGCCCGGCTACCTGCTGCGCCCGCTGGCCAAGCTGCTCGGCCTGCCCGGCGAGGGCATCGCGGTCAACACCGACCAGTGGGACGGCTACACCCACGACCGGCGCGAACTGCTCGGCCACCTCAAGCAGAACGGCATCGGCAACACCGTCTTCCTGACCGGTGACATCCACTCCGCCTGGGCCGCCGACGTCCCGTACGAGGCCGCCACCTACCCGGCCTCGGGCAGCGTCGCCACCGAGTTCGTGGTCACCTCGGTGACCTCGGACAACATCGACGACGTCCTCAAGGTCGCCCCCCAGACCATCTCGCTGCTGGCCGTCGCCGCCCTGGAGGCCGCCAACCGCCACGTCAAGTGGATCGACCTGGACTCGCACGGCTACGGCGTCCTGGACATCACCCCGCAGGCCGCGCAGATGGACTACTACGTGCTGTCCGACCGGACCCGGCAGGACGCCACCTCCAAGTGGACCCGCTCGTACCGGACCCGCTCCGGCACCCAGCAGGTCGAGCGGGTCTACGCGCCCGTGAAGTGACATCCCGCCGGCCGCGCCGCCACCCGGGCCACCGGGCGGCGGCGCGGCCGGAAGCCGGATGCCGGATGGCGGATGGCGGTCCCGGCTCAGCCCGGCGGAACGGCCAGGCGGTAGCGCTGCTTCTCCGTGCGGGTGGCGCCGAGCCGGTCGTAGAAGCGGATCGCGCCCTCGTTCCAGACCGGCGTGTTCCACTGCACCTCGGCCAGCCCGCGGGCCGCGGCCTCGGCCACCACCGCGCCGATCACCAGGCCGCCGAGGCCGAGGCCGCGGTGCTCGTCGCGCAGGTAGAGGCAGTCCAGGTGCAGGTAGGGCCGCCCCTGCCAGGTGCTGAACTCCTCGGTGCAGGTGGCATATCCGGCCAGCACACCCCCCGGCAGCTCGGCCACCAGGCAGCTCAGCCGCGGCCCGGCCCGTTCGAACAGCTCGGCCGCCAGCAGCTCCGCCAGCCCCTCGGCGGGCGGCGCCGCCCGCTCGTACGCCGCGTGCTCGGCGGCCAGCACAGCCACCTGCGGCAGATCGGCCCGCACCGCCGCCCGGACCCGCGGACCCGCCGCGCCCACGTCCGCCGGGCCGGCCGCCGGGCCGCTCTGCGGCGCGGTCACCGGGACTGCTCCGGGGCGAAGCGGGCGACCAGGTCGCCCGCACCGAGCCGGCGCAGCGTGTCCGGCGCGGCGTCGACCGGGCCGGGGCGGAGCCGGTAGAGCGTCCCGGACCGGCCGGGCGGCACCGGCAGATCGCCGTCGACCAGGCAGAGCGGGCCGTCGGTCCCGGCCAGCCGGGCGGCCAGCGCCTCGCCGCCCAGCCGCTCCTCGGCGTCCGGGCCGCTCAGGGTGCGCAGCCGGGCGGCGAACCGCCCGGCCGGCTCGTCGTCCGCCCGCCGCCAGGTCCGGACGGTCCTGCCGTCCCGGGCCCGGACCAGCACCTCCCGCGCGTCGGCGGCGGCGCAGGCGCAGGCCAGGTCCCACAGGGTGGCCCGGGCGCCCGGCGCGAAGTGGGCCAGCAGGTCGGCGCACAGCTGCCCGACCTGCGCGCCATGCCGGGCGATGTTGTGGAAGCCGCCCGCGGCGGAGGTGTTGAGGTCGGTCCAGGTGTACCGGCGCTCCGCCAGGTCGACGATCATCGGCACGCACACCCGGGCGTCCCCGGCCAGGTCCATCCGCTGGCGCACCGCCCGGGGGTCGAAGCCGCCGGCCGGGCCGAGTTCGGCGAGGTCCATGAACCCGGTGAAGGCGTCGGTGAGTTCGTCGAAGGCGATGTCGTTGTACGCGAGCACGAGCACCACCGCGTAGCGCGCGCCGTGGCCGGCCAGCAGCTCCAGGTCCAGGTCGGCGAACTCGGTGGCGCCGTGCGGCGGCGGCGCGTCGACCAGGTCGCCGGAGTGCACCGCGGCCCGCTGCCCGTACACCAGTGAGGTGTAGTCGCACAGCCCGGCGAACTGCCAGTCGGCGCTGTAGAGGGCGATCGACAGGTCCAGGTCGACCCGCACGCCCTCGGGCTGCATCCAGTGCAGGAACAGCCGCAGCCGGCCGCCGTCCGGCAGCGGCTGCACACTGCCGCGCGGCACCGGGACCAGCGTCTTGGCGGCCGCCCGTTCGGCGAACGGCGCCACCAGGTCGGCCAGTCCTTCGTCCAGCAGCGCCGTCCCGGTGCCCCGGCCGGACGGCGACGCCTGGGCCCGGCGCAGCAGTTCTGCCTCGATCAGCTCGCACACCGGGCCGCTCAGCGCCACGGGCACCACCGTGCCGTGGTCCTCCCGGGCGTGGGCCAGCGCGACCGAGCCCCGCGGGAAGTACAGCCGCCGCTCGCCCGGGGTGCGCGGGCCGCGCAGCCGCCCGTACGCGCCGAGCAGCGGACCCGGTCCGACCGCGCGCAGCGCCTCCGCGGCCGTCCGCAGGAACGCCTCGGGCAGCGGGCTGCCGGGCGCGGCGGTGGCGTGCACCCGCAGCAGGTGGTGGAGCCGGCGGACCAGCTCCCCCGGCCGGGCGGCCAGCAGCGCGGTGGCCCCGGCCAGGTCCCCGTCCGCGAGCCCGGCCTCGACCTGTCCGCCGAAGCCGGTGAAGCCGAGCCGGGTGCCGCGCTCGCGCCGGTCCACCCGCAGCGGCGCGGGCGCGTCGAGGAGCCCGGCGGCGGCCGGGTGCGCCTCCAGGTCGGTCTGCCGCAGCAGCGCGAACGCGGCGGCCACGGCCGGGAAGCGGCGGCGGTGCTCGGACGGGTGGAGCAGCTCGCCGGCCCGCAGCCAGGCCTGCCGGTGCCGCCGCAGGTCCTCGGCGAGCGCGGCGAGCGGCAGCGCGTCCAGCACGGCGAGCAGCGAACGGCGCAGCGGGCGCGGCAGGTTGCGCAGCCTGGGGGCGTTGGCGGGCAGCAGGTCGGGCTCGGCGCCGGACAGCGCCCACAGGATGCGCAGCACGTCGGTGGCGGTGTCGACGTGGGCGCGCAGCAGCGCCTCGGCGCCCTCGGGCGCGCGGCGCACCAGCGCCGCGAGGACGGTGGCCCTGGTCTCGCGGACGGGGATCGCTCCGGGCAGCCGGTCGGCGAGGTCGGCGGGGGCGTGGGCGAGCAGCACGGCGAGGTCCTCGCGGTCCTGCGGCGGCAGCGGGGTGCGGCGGGCGAGCAGCAGGTCGAGTTCGGCCAGGGCCGCGGCGGCGGGGTCGGCGCCCTCGGCCAGGTTCAGCGGGACCAGGCTGCGCCGCTGCGCCTCGGGCACCACCACGCGGTGCGAGTACGGCGCCCGGCCGGGGCCCAGGCGGCGCTCGGCGGCCAGTTCGGTGCCGCAGACCGGGCAGGCGGACAGCGCAGCGCCGTCCGCGGGGCCCGCCGGGTCCAGGCAGTCGGCGCAGACCAGGTGGGCGCAGGGCGCGAGGGCGCCGATGCCCGCCTCGGCGCCGGTTCGGCCGCACCGCACGCACGGCTGGTGCGGCTGGCTCAGCAGGAACTGCCGCATCTGCTCGGAGAAGTAGGACTGCGCGTCGTCGGGCACGCTGTCGGGGAAGCCGCGGAACAGCGGGCGGTGCCGGCGGTCGGCGCCGTACAGCGCGTCCAGCCGGGCCAGCAGGGTGGAGCCGAGCAGCGCCAGGTCGGTCGGGTGCAGGCGGGCCAGGGTGGCGCGCAGCGACGCGCCGAGCACGTGTCCGCGCTGGAGCAGGTCGCCGTCGAGGGCGGTGAGGCCGGCGGCGGTCCAGCTGTCGGCGGCGGCGCCGAGCAGGGCCGGCGGGACGTGGACGGCGCTTCGACGGCGGAGCAGGAAGGTGTCGAGGTCCGGGTCGGCGACGGCCTGGGTGGCGCTGGTCATGCTGGTGGGGCCCCCTGGGGTGAGAGGCGCGGGGCGGAGAGTGGGCGCACTCGGTTCATTTACAGTGAGTTGAAAGAAGGAAGCACGCCGCGGAGCCGCCCCGCGCAGTCGTCACCCTAGCCCACCGGCCGCCGCGGGTAGAACGGCTTTGCGGACCCGGTCAGGACACCACGTCCTTGCGGGCGAAGCCGCGGAACGCCAGCGCCAGCAGGACCAGCGAGTAGCTGACCGAGAGCGAGGCGCCCTGGAGCATCCCGCCCCACTCCAGCTGCGGCTGCAGGGCGTCCGCCCAGGCGTAGTTCCAGTGCGCGGGCAGCCATTCGCGCAGGCCGCCGAGGGCGGTGATGGCGTCGAGCACCCCGGTGACGATGGTCAGGAACACGGCGCCGCCGACCGCGCCGAGCGGGGCGTCGGTGGCGGTGGAGAGCCAGAACGCCAGGGCGCCGACGACCAGTTCGGCGACCACCACGAAGGCCACCGCGAGGGCGAGCCGCGGCAGCGCCACCGACGCGGGCAGGCTGGCGCCGGTGGGCAGCCTCAGGTCGCCCCAGCCGTACGCGGCGGTGCCGACGCCCAGCCCGACCAGCGGAAGCAGCACGATCGCGGCCGCCGAGAAGGCCAGCCCGACGGTGAACTTGCGGGCCAGCAGCCGGGCCCGGGGCACCGGCGCGGCCAGCAGGTAGCGCAGCGAGGACCAGCTGGCCTCGGAGGCGACGGTGTCGCCGCAGAACAGCGCCATCGGGATGACCAGCAGGAAGCCGGTGCCCATGAAGAGCATGGTGGCGGCGAAGTTGGGCCCGGAGGCGGTGGCCAGCTCGATGAAGGTGGTGCGGTCCGGGCGGTCGGGGGTGCCGCCGATCTGGAAGGCGGCCAGCACGATGAACGGCATCGCGGCCAGTACCCCGCCGATCACCATGGTCCGGCGGCGGCGCAGCTGGCGGACCGCCTCGACCCGCAGCGGCAGGGTCCGGCCGGGCCGGTAGCCCGGGGCCGCGGCGGTGTCGGCGGGTGCGGGCGCGGGGGCGGGGGCGGGGGCGGGGGCGGTCATGCCGTTCCTCCGATCAGTGACAGGAACGCGTCCTCGAGTCTGCGGTGCGGCCCGAACCGCTCGACCGGGACGTCCAGCCGGACCAGTTCGACCAGCAGCTCACCGGCGGTCAGGCCGTCGAGGCGCACCAGCAGCCCGCCGTCGACCGCCTCGGCGGAGGCGACCCCGGCCAGCGCGGCCACCTTGTCGGCGGCCACCGCCCGCCGGTCGCCGCCGAACCCGGCGGGGGTGGCGACCAGCAGCACCTCGCCGGCGCCGACGATGTCCGCGACCTCGCCCGCGACGACCAGCCGGCCGCGGTCCATCACCACCAGGTGGGTGCAGCTCTGCTCGATCTCGGAGAGCAGGTGGCTGGAGACGATGACGGTCCGCCCGGCCGCGGCGTACCGGATCATCACCTCGCGCATCTCGCGGATCTGCGGCGGGTCGAGGCCGTTGGTCGGCTCGTCCAGGATCAGCAGGTCGGGCAGGCCGAGCATGGCCTGGGCGATGGCCAGGCGCTGGCGCATGCCCTGGGAGTAGGTGCGCACCGCCCGGTCGAGCGCCTCGCCGAGGTCGGCGATGGCCAGCGCCTCGTCCAGGTGGGCGTCCTCGGCCGGGCGGCCGGTGGCCTGCCAGTACAGCCGCAGGTTGGCCCGCCCGGTGAGGTGCGGGAGGAAGCCCGCGCCCTCGACGAAGGAGCCGACCCGCGACAGCACCGGGGAGCCGGCCCGGATCGCGTGCCCGAAGATCCGGATCTCGCCGGCGTCGGGGCGGATCAGCCCCATCAGCATCCGCAGCGTGGTGGTCTTGCCCGCGCCGTTGGGCCCGAGCAGGCCGAGCACCTGGCCCTGCTCGACCCGGAAGCCCAGGTCGCGGACGGCGTACCGGTCGGCGGCGCCGCGGTAGCGCTTGCTCAGACCGGTGATCTGCAGCGGGACACCGGCCAGTGCCGGATCGGGCGCCCGGTGCCGCAGGCGCCGCCGGGGCAGCAGCAGGACGGCGGCCGCGCCGAGCGCGGCCAGCGGCAGCAGCCAGGTCCGGGCGGGCAGCGGGGCGGCCTCGGTGTGCAGCGCCGCCACGGTCGGTACGGTGAGCGGCCCGTCCGCGGAGATCCGGTAGGTGGCGCTCTGCGCGGGCGAGGCGTACGCCAGGTCGGTGGCGGCCAGCACCAGGCGCAGCCGGTGGCCGGCCTCGAAGGTGTGGTCGACCGCGGGCAGCGTGATGTCGACGCTCCGCCCGCCGGGCGCGTCGGCGCCGGTCACCCGCAGCGGCGCGACCAGCTGCTGGGGCAGCGCCTGCTTGCCGTCCGGTCCGACGTCGTACAGCTTGGCGAAGAGCACCGCGTCGGGGCGGTCGGCCCGGACGGTGATCCTGGTGGTGGGTGCGCCGGTGAGGTGCAGGCCCGCGTCGAGCGGTGCGGAGTCGAACGAGGCGTACTGGCCGGGGAAGTCCAGCGCGAGGCCGGCGCCGAGCGCGGACGCCTGGGCGAGGGCACCGATGCCGGGCACGGTGGAGATGTCGGGCGGGGTGCCGCCCGGCGGGTTGGCGATCTCCTGCGGGGCGCCGCCGAGCGGGACGGTACGGGAGCCGGTGCCGCCGAGTCCGGGGTAGGCGGCGGCGTCGGCGCCGCGCAGCACGGCCTGGAACCCGGTGGAGTCGACGCCGCCGGTCCGGGTGACCCGGAACGCGGGTCCCGTGTCGGTGCCGCTCTGCTGCTTGAGGTAGCGGTCGAACCAGGCGGTGACCCGGTCGTCGACCCGGGCGCTGCCCTCGGTGCCGCCGTCGTGGCCGCCGGCGAACCAGTCCACGGCCACCGGCGCGCCGTTGGCGGCGACCGCCCGGGCGATCTCGTCCCCCTGGTCGAGCGGGAACAGCGAGTCCTGCTGGCCCTGCACCACCAGGGTGGGGACCTTGATCCGGTCGCCGACCGAGGACGGGCTGGACCGCTCCAGCATCGCGACCGCGTCCGGGTCGGCGTGCCCGGCGGTGGCCACCCGGTCGTACATCGCGCACAGCTCGTCCAGGAACCGGCCGCAGCCGATCGGGCCCTGCGCGGCACCGCCGCCGGGACGCCCGCCGGGGCCGGCCGAGGGGTCGGCCGCCGAGCCGGTGGTGAAGAAGATCCCGGCCCACAGCTTCTTGAACACCCCGTCGGCCGCGCCGCTGCCCTGCACCCCCTGCGGGAACAGCGCGTCCGCCAGGTTCCACCAGGTGATCTGGGTGGCCACCGAGTCGATCCGGGAGTCGTACGCGGCGCCGAGCAGCGCGACCCCGCCGCCGTAGGAGGCGCCGGTGATGCCGACCCGCGGGTCACCCGGGCCGTCCAGCTGCACCTCGGGGCGCTGGGCCAGCCAGTCGACCAGGTGCCGGACGTCCTGCACCTCGCGGTCGGGCGCGTCCAGGCCGATCTTCCCGCCGGACTTGCCGAAACCGCGGGCGGACCAGGTCAGTACCGCGTAGCCGGACCTGGCCAGCTGCTCGGCGCGTGCCCGCTCGCCCTCCTTGGAGCCGCCGAAGCCGTGCGCCAGCAGGACCGCCGGGCGCGGCCCGGAGCCGGTGGTGAAGAACGAGGTGTCGATCGGGACGGTCGCGGCGCCGCCCGGGGTCTCGGGCAGGTCCAGCACCCGGTCCTCCCGGCGCACCGCCGGTCCGGAGCCCGAGGCCGCCACCGCGCCGAGCCCGCCGAGGACGGCGAGCAGCGCCAGCAGCAGGCCGATCACCACCGACCGCCGGCCCGTCGGCCGCCTGCGCCACACCCCACCGAGACCCATGGTGACCGATCCTATGCACCGCTCGGGTAGGACGGTGATAAGCCCCCCGGCGGCGCACCCGCCGCGGGCGCTGGACCGGCCGGACGGCAGCGGCCATAGTGACCACCATGGCCTCTCTCATCCGTCAGGTGACCGTCGACTGCGCCGATCCGTACGCGCTGGCCGGATTCTGGGCAGCCGTCCTGGACTCCCGGATCCACCCGGACGACGGGCCCGAGGACCCCGAGGTGCTGGTCGAGTCCCCGGGCGGCCGGGTGCTGTTCATCGCCGTACCGGAGGGCAAGACCGTCAAGAACCGGCTCCACCTCGACCTCCAGCCGCAGGACCGGCCCCGCGACGAGGAGGTCGACCGGCTGCTCGCCCTCGGTGCCGCCCTGGCCGACGACCGGCGCAACCCCGACGGCTCCGGCTGGGCGGTGCTCACCGACCCCGAGGGCAACGAGTTCTGCGTCGAGCGCAGCGCCGCCGAGCGGGCCGCCACGGCCTGACGCACCCTCGCGGCCCGGGTCACGGCAGCTTGGCCGCCAGCAGGTCGATCTGCCGGATGTCGGGGGCCACGGCCAGCATGGTGGGCGCCGCCTCCATCAGGGCGGCCGCGATCCGGCCCTGCAGGTGGGCGGCGCGGCCCTGCTCGTCGGCGAAGGTGTCGAAGACACCGAAGGTGGTGGCGCTCTCCCGGAACGAGAACCACGCCAGGGTCCGCTCCTCCTCGTTGGCGAGCGCGACGGCGTCGCGCAGCATCGTGCCGACCTGCTCGGCGTACTCGGGCTTGGCTTCGATCCGGACCAGCAGACCGATGGTCATACCGCTGCTCATGCTCACTCCCTGCCTGGATGCCGTCACCCTGAGTGGTGACGCCAGTGCATCCTAGGTCGGCCGGGGCGGCCCGTCGGGGAGCGCGGCGGGCCGCCCGGCGCCGTTTCGGCGCCGGGCGGGTGAGCCGGCCGGACCGGCCGAGGACCTACCAGAGGTCGTCGGGGTCGAAGTTGGCCATGTCCGCGTCGCTCTCCTCGTCCGAGCTGTGGCTCGTCTGCGCGGGCTGCGGCTGCGGCTGCGGCTGGACCGGGGGTGCGGCGGCCGCGGCCGCGGCCGCCTCGGCGCGGGCCCGGCGGGCCGCCTCGAACTGCTCCTGCCGCTGCTGCTGCTCCAGCAGGCGCTGCGCCTCCCTCGCCTCCCGCTGCCGCTGCGCCTCGGCGGCCCGTGCGGCCCTGGCCTCCCGCTCGGGCGCCTCCCGGCGCCAGTTGACCTGCTCCTGGGCCTGCGAGTGGATGCTCTCGTCGGTCAGGACGTGCGGGTTGTCCATGTGCAGCAGGCCCATCAGCAGCTGGTCCTGCCGCCAGTCCAGCGCCCGGCCGTTGACCTCCGAGGTGTACTGCCGGAACCGGGAGTCCGGTGTGCGGTAGCCGCGCAGCACCTCGGCGATGTCCTGCACGGACTCGGGCTTCGGCTCGTTGGAGAGGTGGCCCAGCTGGTCGATGACCTCGTCGGAGTAGAACCGCTCGTTCGCCCGGATCTCCTGCGACAGCGTCTCGAAGTTCTGCCGGACCACGTCGGGACGGCCCAGGCTGGTCGACGGCGTCACATTGGTGCGGATCATCTCCCCTTCCCAGGTCTTCTTGTCCATCGCGAGCTTCAGTGCCTGCGCGTCGGCCGGGTCCAGGCCCCGGCTGAGGATCTCGTACACCCGGTCGAACCCGGCCTGCGTCTCGCCGGGGTTCGGCGGCCGGTTGCGGTCGGTGTGACGGGTGAGCGCGTTGCCGAAGTCCTGCAGCTTGTCGACGGGCATGGTGAACTTCCCGTCGCCCGTGTGCTGGTTGGCCTCCTTGGCCCAGCCTTCGACGATGTCCCGGCCCCACTTCACCTTGCCGAGCTGCATGTGCGGCTCGGAGTGCTCGGCGGCCGCGGACCACTCGGTGCCCGCGTTCATGCCGTCCGTCGCCTTGGTGAGGTCACCGTTGACGCCCAGCGCCTGCGCGGAGCGCTCCAGCACCGACGCGTCCTCGCGGGCCTGCGCCGCGGCGTCCCGCAGGGTCCGGGCGACCTGCGGGTCCGGGTGGTCCTGCGCCAGCCGGTCGACGCCGTCGGCGGCGTCCCGCAGGCTGTCGGCCGCGTTGCGGTAGTCCTCGTGCGACGGCGACTCGTTGCGCCAGGTGGCCCGGTCCCAGGCGTCCCGGGCGTGCGACAGGTCCGGCACCGAACCCGCCCCGTCCCGGCCGAGGGCGTTGGCCACCCGCGCCTCCAGCAGGTCCGCCGCGGCGGGCTCGTGGATCCGCGGGTAGGGGGTCGTACCGACATTGGGCGACAGGTACGGACGCCCGGTCAGCTGGCTGGCGTTGGTGGTGTTGGCGCCCTCCTGGATGGCCGGCAGGTCACCGAGCTGGAACAGCTTCTCGAAGTTCGACTGCGAGGTGCCGTCGCTGCGGATGAGCAGCACCTCGCCGTCCTTGAGCTCGGACATCATCCGGGAGACGTCCTCGGCCCCCAGCTCGGAGAGGTTCGCCCGCTTCAGCCAACTGGGCTCGAACTTCGGCGCGTAGCCGATCTCGCGCCCGCCGACCTCCACCATCACGGCCGGCTTGCCGTACGTCTTCACCCCGCCGACCTCGTGCGCGCCGGACTCCCGGATCGCGGACGCCAGGTACTCCGGGCCGCTGGCGCGCAGCCGGTCCTCCATCCGGGCCAGCCCGTAGACCGGCATCATGTCGACCTTGCCGTTGGCCACCGAGTCGGCGATCGACTGCAGCTTCGGGTCGTCGGGGAAGGCGACCTTCTCGGGCGTGCGGATGTCGAACTGGTACAGGCCGTGGTCCGGGCTGACCCCCGCGTCCATGTGGTGCGCGGTGTACTGCGGCGTGCCGTCCTCCCCCGGCGTCCGCTCGTAGACGGCCCGCGGGTGGCCCCAGGCGTACGGCGTGAGCAGCATCGCCTTGTCGGCACCCGTGAACGACAGCAGCGCGCCGGCCGACTCCCGGTTGACCTCCAGGCTGTCGCTGGCCGCGACGAAGGTCGGCCCGCGACCGAGGTCCGGCCGCACGGGCTGCTCGTACACGGTCTCGTGGTCGAGCTCCTTGTCCACGTACACCGGCTCGTTGACCCGGAGCTCGTCCCGGTCGAGCATCCGCTCCAGCCGCTCCCGCACGCTGTGCGGCGCGACCATCTGGATCTCGCCCCCGTAGCCCAGCTCACGCAGCGAGCGGACCAGCGTGATCGCCGCCGCCTGGTGGCCGGAGCCGGGGCCCGACTCGACCACGACGGTGACCGACTCGTGCTGCTGGAGCTTCTCGTAGACCTCCTGGCGGGCCTGGATCTCCTCCCGCGACGGCGGGTTGCCGCCCCGCCGGTCCGCGATGACGTCGTGCAACGCCTGCGCGTGCTCGGGCCGTTCGCGTCCCAGACCCCACAGCGCGTGCTCCGGGATCTCCTTGCCGAGCGCGTGCACCGCGCCCGTCCCATGCTGGTCCACCCAGCGCGCGAGGTCGTCGACCTTGCCGTTGCGGGCGTTGCGGACCAGGTCCTGCACCTCGTGCGTCCGGTCCTCACCGAGGCCGAGCTGCTCGCGCAGCTGGTCCGCCCGGTCCTCGGGCGAGTCCAGCAGCCTGCGCTCGGAGCCCCAGCCGGGCCGCGGCGTGCGCTCCGACGGGAGGTCCCGGGAGCCGGAGCCGGTGGTGTCCTCGTGCGGCGTGACGTTGTCGTGGGTGCCGTCGGTGTGGGTGTCGTGGGTCTGCGGGTCGTGGGTGTCGTGCGTCTGGTGGTCCTGGGTGTGGTCCACCGCCGGGTGCGTCTGGTCGGCGGACCCGTTGCCGTGGGTGTCGGACGGCGGCATCGGGGGCGGCGGCGGGACGTCCGCGTGCAGCGACCCCTCGGGCGCCGTGCGCACCGGCGGGGCCGGCGGCGCGGGCGGCGGCGGGGGCGCCTGGGTGTGCGGGGTCACCGGATCGGCGAACGGGTCGTCCGGGTGCCGGTTGGAGCCCTGCGAGCCGTGCGAGTCCAGCGAATCGTGCGAGTCGTGGGAGCTGATGCTCGCCGTGTCGGAACCGTCGTCCGAATGGTCCGACGGGTCCCGGAACGGGTCGTCCGGGTGCCGGTTGGAGCCCTGCGAGCCGTGCGAGTCCAGCGAATCGTGCGAGTCGTGGGAGCTGATGCTCGCCGTGTCGGAACCGTCGTCCGAGCGGTCCGACGGGTCCCGGAACGGGTCGTCCGGGTGCCGGTTCGAGCCCTGCGAGGCCGACGAATCCTGGGAGTCGTGCGAGCTGATGCTCGCCGCGTCCGAGTCGTGCGAGTGGACACTGCCCGTTCCCGTACCTGTGGGGTGCACCGGGCCGGTGCCGGTGCCCGTCGGGTGCACCGTGCTGCCCGAGCCGGCGGCCGTGGCCGCCGGGTCCGGGACCGGGATCGGCGGGGCGGGGCGGGTCGGCGCCGGCGGCCGCGACGGACCGGCCGGGTCCTCGTCGCCGAACAGGTTGCGCAGCCCGCGCAGCCCGTCGTTCTCGTTGACCGGGTTGGCCCGGATGGGCTCCGGGTCCGGGCCGTAGAGGCGCTCGAGCAGCGGCAGCAGGTCGGGCTCGTTGGCCCGCACCCAGTCGGCACCGTTGTTCCGGGGCTCCCCGGTGTACGGGTCATTGCCGTGGTTGGTACCGAGGTAGGCGTTGGTGACCTGCGCGAAGTACTCCAGCTCGTCGCGGGAGGCGTAGTTGTCGCCCTTCGGCCCGTCGGGCCGGCGGGCACCGTCGGTCCACTGGACCGGGCTCTCCTCGCCGAAGGTCCGCGCCAGGTGGTCGGCGTCGATCTTGGCCTGGTAGGAGTCCGTGATGAGCTGACGGTCCGACGGGCCCAGCGCCTGCCGGTGGATGGTGTGGGCGAACTCGTGGGTCGTGGTGGAGTAGCCGTCGTCGTAGTGCGACAGGCCACCGACCGTGGTGTGCTCCCCGAGCAGGTTCTCCTCGGTGGCGGCGGCCCGGCGGCCACCCGAACCACGCACGTCCTCCCACTTGCGACCGCCACCCGCGTCGCCCGCGGCCTCGGTGCCCCGCAGGTTCCGGTACGGCGCGGCGTCGGTCATCGGGACGTCCTTGGGCACCACGTACATGCCCGCGCGCCCCTTGAGCAGCTTCGCGGTCACCTCCGGGTCCTGGAGCATCCGGGAGAGGTTGTTCTCCGCCTCCTTGCGGGCCGCGTCGTGGTCGCTGACCCGCGGGTCGACGTCCACCATCAGGCGGGCCGCCGTCCGCGCGAACTCCTGCGGCGGCAGCGTGTTGCGCAGGTTGTCGACCAGCGGTTCGTTGGAGGCCAGCCAGCGGCGGTACTCCGGCCGCAGGTTCCCGAGGGCCTCCATCCGGTCGTGCTCGCTCATCCGCGGCACGTCGGCGACCAGGCGGTCGGCGTTCGGCGGCTGGGTCATCAGGAACCGCTGTTCCCGGCCGAGGCCGGTGATCGTCCGGCCGACCTGCCCGTCGTTGTCCGCGTTCAGACGGCCGAGTTCGGCCTCCCGCTCCAGGCGGCGCTGCTCGAAGATGTCCGGGCGCGGCGCGGTGTGCTGACCCTGGTTCTGGCCCGGGGTCTGGTTGTGGCCGTTGCCGTGCGCCTGACCGGTGCCGCCACCGGCGACCGGGCCGAGGGAGGACCCGGGGTTGACCGGGCCGAGCCCGCCGTGCGCCGGCGCGGGCGCCGGGGTGCCGGTCGAGGTGGAGGCGTGGTTCTGGCTCTGGTTCGGCGCGGCCGGGGGCGGCGGCGGAACCTCCCCGTGGGCGCCGGCGGCCGCAGGCTGCCGGGCCGGGGCCGGGGGCGTCGGAGCGGGGGGAATCCGGTCGGCGCCGCGGGCGCCCGCCGGACGGTTCAGACCGCCGGTGGACGACGGCTGCACCGGGCCGAGACCGCGCTGGCCGCCCTGGCCGCCTTGGCCGGTGCCGGGCGTCGTCCGGGGCGGGGCCTGCGGCGGCGGCGCCGCCGAGGAGCCGTGCGGCATCGAGCCCGGCACCCCGCCGGCCTGGGTCGGCACGTGGAACCCGCCCGCGCCCGGCACGCCCTGCGGCGGCACGGTCGCGGCGGTGGAGGCGTCGGCCGGGGGCGGCGGCGGGACCGCCGCCGGGTCGGTGGTGCGCGAGGTGTGGTCGCCGCCACCGCTGGTGGGGCGCACGGTCGGCACGGACAGCCCGCCGAGACCGGCGGTCTCCACCCGGGTGGGGCCGTTGTCGGAGTCCCGGGGCACGGAACCGCCGTCACCGGCGGCCGACTGGTGCGGCACCGACGCGGCAGACGGACCGGACGAGCCGGACCCGCTCACGTGACCCGCGGCCGGGACGGCCGACGGGGCCTGCTCGTGCACCTGCGCAGCGGGAGCCTCGTGCGGGGCCTGCGAGACCGGCGCCTCGTGCGGGGCCGCACTCGGCACGTGCTCCGAACCGCCCGAATGCACCGGAGGCACCGTGGACCCCTCGTGCGGGGTCGCGCCGGCGACGTGCTCCGGGGCGACCGGCTGCACGGTCGGCTCGGCGGCAGGCGGACGGGCCTCGGTGAACGGGGCCTGCGTGTGCTGCTGCGCGACCGGCTCCGGCTCGACGGGCCGGGGGGCGCTGTGCTCGGTCGTGGTGTTGTGCTCCGCCGTCGGGGTGGGCTCGACACGAGCACCACCCTCCGCCGGGGCACCACGCTCGACCGTCGGCGTGTGCTCGACCGACGGGGTGTGCCCCGCCGTGGTGTTGTGCTCCGCCGACGGCATGGGCTCGACACGAGCACCACCCTCCGCCGGGGCGCCGCGGTCCACCGGGGCGCTGTGCTCGACCGTCGGCGTGTGCTCGACCGACGGCGTGTGCCCCGCCGTGGTGTTGTGCTCCGCCGACGGCATGGGCTCGACACGAGCACCACCCTCCGCCGGGGCACCACGCTCGACCGTCGGCGTGTGCTCCGCCGGCGGGGTGTGGGAGGTGGTCTCCGTACCTGCGGGGTGGCTGGTACCCGCCGCCGGGGACTGGTGCTGCTGGGCAGGAACCGGGGTGTCGGCCGCGGGCGTCGCATGCTCCGGCGTGGCGTGCACCTGCGCGCCGCCGCCGGGAGCCTCCGAGGTGACATGGCTGCCGGAGGAGGTCGGACGGTCCGAGCCGAACGGCACGAGGCCGCCGGTGCTGCCGCCGCCGCTCCTGGTCGTGCCACCGCCGCCCTCAGTGGAGTGGCCCGCACCCGCGGTGATGCCGCCACCGGTACCGGCCGACGTGCTCGCCGTACTCGGAGCGGTCTCCGGGCCGCCGTGGGTGGACGGGCCGGAGCTCGGCCCGTGGTACGCCGACGCGGAGGTGTCGGGCTTGGAGAACGTCGGGGTGCCCTCGCCGTGGCTCCCGCCGCCCGTCGACGAGCCGCCCACGGACGAACCGCCCGCCGACCCACCCGCCGACCCACCGGCCGAGGAGCCGCCCACCGAAGGCCCGCCCACGGACGAACCGCCGACCGAACCGCCGATGTGCGCACCACCGATGGGCGCGCCGCCCTCCGGGGCACCGCCCTTGGGCGGCGGGCCCGCGTGCGGGGTCGGGATGTTGCCGGGGCCGTTGAACTTGCCCTTGATGTTGGACGCACCGGCCTTCAGGCCGACCGCCGCACCGCCGCTGAGGCCCGAGCCGAGCAGGCTGCCGCCCTCGACGTGGCCGGTGGTGATCAGCTGGGTGGAGACGTCCGCACCGACGCCGACCGCCGCACCGTGCACCATCTTGCCCGGGATGGTCTGCATCGCATTGGCCAGGCCGAGCTTTCCGCCCGCCCCGCTGAGACCCTTGCCGATCAGGTGGCCGCTGGCGCCCGCGACGGCGCCGCCGAGGGCGTTCTGCCCGACCTCCTTCATGTCGATGCTCTTGCGGTGACCCTCCATCACCTCGATGCCCTGGGCGAGCACGTTGATGGCGGCCATCTGCGCGGCCTGCTTGGCCGCGAACTCCAGGGCTTCCTTGAGCAGCGTCTTGAGGATCTGCTGGACGACGGTCCGGCTGATGCCGACCGCGACCGGGATCTGGGCGAGCGAGACACCGGCCGTGAACGGCGCCTCCGCCTCGGCGGTGGCGATCTCGAAGGCCAGGATGCCGAGCTGGGCGATGATCTGGATCTTCGCGGTCTCGGCGGAATTCGCCATCGCCTCCAGCATGTCGCCCATGCCGTTGCACGCCTGGACCAGACCGGGGAAGTACCCGGGGTCGGACTCCGTGCCCTTGCCGACGGTGAACTGGTCCCAGTGCTTGCCGAGCGCCTTCGCGGCCTCGCCCTCCTGGCCCTCCAGTGCACGCTTCAGTGCCGAGTCCGCGGACTTGCCCGCGTCCTCCAGGGTCTCGGCGCCGCTGCGCCAGCGCTCCGCCATGTCGCGGAGCATGTCTTCGTCGGCCTCCGGCCAGCGGGTGCCGGCCAGGAGGAGGAGCACCCACTGCAGGGGCTCGGGCAGCTCGACTGCCATGTGATCAAGCCCTTCCGGTGGTGTGCGTGCTCGGGCGGCCGTGGGCGATGCTGCCCAGGGCGCCGGTGGGGATCGTCGGGTGGACGGGCGCGGAGTACGTACCGACCTGCGGCGCGGCTGCCACCTCCCCGCCGCCGTCGCTCTTGAAGACGTCGGTGGTGGCGTCCTCGGCGTAGCGGTAGTTGTCGGCCATCGCCTTCAGGCCGTCCGCGATGTACTTGACCGCACCGGGCATCCCCTTGAGGCCCTTGAGGGTCTCGGTGCTGTACTTCAGGTAGCCCTTCTCCCCCTCGGCGAACTTCTTCCCCGACTCGTCGTTGCCCCAGGGGGCCGTGGACTGGGTGTGGTCCAGGAACGCGGTCAGACCGGTGACCAGCTGGGAGAGTTGGTCGGCGGCGGCGAGCAACGGGCTGACCGCGGCCTGGTACTGGGCGGGGTCGACCCGGAAGCCGGTACCGGCCGAACCCCCGGAGCCGCCGGAACCCTGCGGCGCCTGCTCGGCGGCCGGCGCGCGGCGCTTGGCCGCTTCCCCGCCGTCCGGATCGGTCGCCGCGGCGCCGCGCGTGGCGGCGAGACCCGGGCCGGACTCGGCACGCCGGACGCCCTCCGTCGCGGTCAGCGGCGTCCCGCGCTCGAAGGCCTCCGTCGGGCGCAGCGCGTCCTGCGAGGCCAGGTGGGCCTGCTCCGGCTGCAACGCGTCCCGCGCGGCCAGGTGAGCCTGCTCCGGCTGCAGAGCGTCCCGCGCGGCCAAGTGGGCCTGCTCCGGCTGCAGCGCGTCCCGCGACGCGAGCCGTGTCATCTCCGCCGGATGCATCGGTTCACCGCGCTCCATCGGGCGCAGCTGCGCCGTCTCCACCGGATGCATCGGCTCACCACGTTCCATCGGACGCAGCTGCTGCATGGGCTCGGCCCGCTCCATCGGACGCAACTGATCCACCGGCTCGGCCCGCTCCATCGGACGCAACTGCTCCACCGGCTCAGCCCGCTCCATCGGACGCAACTGCTCCACCGGCTCGGCCCGCTCCATCGGACGCAACTGCTCGACCTGCTCCGTCGCCATCAGCCGGGGTTCGGTCACGGCCTCGACGCTGTCGCGCATGGTCGCCCGGACCGGCTCCGTGCGTGCCTGCTCATCCATGGCGCTTCCAGTTCAGGGGGTTCGGGTTCCGGCGGGGTGACCGGGACGGCGGTGTCGGGTGGTGTCGGGTGGTGGGGAACGGGCGGAGGGGAACGGGCGGCCGGCTCACCGGCCGGCCGCCGCGTTCGGCGCGGCCGCCGGGCTTCCGCCCTCGGCCCCGCCGGTGGCCAACCGGGCGAGTGCGGCCCGCAGGAACGGGCTGGGCACCTGGTAGCCGCCCTCCTCCCGGAGCGGGGCGGGCCGGGCGGCCTCCCCGGCCGGCCTGGCGTCCGGCGCGGGCGCCGCCTCGTCGGGGCGGCCGCGGCGGGCGGCGACCGAGCGGGCCCGGTCCAGGTAGGCGTCGTCGTCGCCGGACCCGGTCCGCTCGCCGGTGCGCTCGGCCGACCCGGCGGCGGCCCGGTCGCCCGAGCCCTCGGTCGTGCGGTCGGCCGTCCGGTCGGCGGCGCCGTCGGTGGCGGCCGCGGCCGGGTCGGTCGGGGCGTCGCCGTCGGCCGGTGCGGCGTCGGGGCCGAGCAGGGCGGTGGCGAGCTGGTTGAGCAGGGCGTTCTCGTTGGGGGCCGTCTGGGCCTCCTCGGCGGGCGGGGGTGCGTCCGCCGCGTCGGTGCGGGCGGAGTCGAGCCACTGCCGGCGCATCCGCCGCCAGCGGCGGTCGTTGTGCTCGAAGTGGCCGGCCTGTCCGTCGACGCCGGCGTCGGAGAGCGCCAGCTCCTCCTCGTCCTCCGGTCCGTTCTCGCCGAAGCGGCTCGGCCGGACGAACCGGTTGCCGGTGCTGCGGCCGCCCTTGCCGCCGCCGGCGCCGGGCATGCCGCCGGGGCCGTGGGCGCCGCCCATGCCGCCGGGGCCGGTGGTGCGGGACGTGCCGGTGCCGGTCGCGCCGGTGCCGGTGCCGCCGCGGCCGGACGCGCCGGCCGCGCCGCCGAGCCCGGAGCCGGAGCCGGAGCGCACGCCCTCGCCGGTGCCCGAGGCCACCGACAGGCCCGACTTCCCGGGGACGATCCGGCCGCCGGCGGCGGAGACGGATCCGCCGCCGCGCCCGATGCTTCCGCCGGAGCCGGAGAGGCCGCGTCCGGCGGTGCCTGCGGTGCCGCCCCCGCCGAAGCCGCGCGCACCGCCGCTGCCGCCGGAGCCGCCGCTACCGCCGACGGTGCCGATCTTGCCCGGGGTCGCCCCGATGGGGGTGTACCGGGAGGGGCTGGTCGGCCGGCTGCCGCCGGGAGAGCCGCCGAGCGACCCGCGCCCGCCGAGCGGCGAGCCGCCGCCGAACGGGGAACCGCCGCCGAACGGCGAGCCGCCACCGAACGGGGAACCGCCGCCGAACGTGGAACCCACCGACGCCGGGGCGGTGGGCGAGCCCCCGGGGCCGCCCGACCACGGGTTCAGCTTCGGCGGGTTGTACGTGCTGCCACCGCCTCCACCCCCGGTGCTGCCGGTCAGCCCGGCCAGGCCGAGGCCGGGCGAGCTCGGCTTGAACACCGGCATCCCACCCCCGCCACCACCGCCGCCGCCACCGCCACCGGTGCCGAAGGTGCCCGCACCGGGTATCGTCCGGCCGACCGGCGAGGGCGCCTGGAACGGCTGCAGGGAGGCGAGTTGCGGCTTGTACGGGCTCGCCGAGCCGCCGCCACCGCCACCGCCGAACTGGCCGCCCGGCATCCCGCCGCCGTAGCCCCCCGTCCCGCCGGAGCCGTCCGGGAAGCCGGATCCCGGGCCGCCGGGGCCGCCCAGCGCGCCGGGTGCGTCCGGCATCGCGGCACCGGGGCCGCCGCCGTACGGGACTCCGCCGGCCAGGGTCATCGAGTCGAGGCCGGTCGGGTGCTGGAGGGTGGTCGGGTCGAGGACGCCGTCCGGCAGGGTGCGCGGGGTGGCGCCGGAGCCGCCGGACCCGCCCGAGCCGCCGAGGGTGGCGACCTGTCCGGCACTGGTCATCCGCTCGACGTGCCCGGCGCTCTGCCGCAGCATCGTGTCGACGCTGGAACCGACCTGCCCCACGTACGTGTTGTAGGTGTCCGCCGCCGTCTTGATGCCCTCGGACTGCGCGATGTCGTCGTGCTTGCCGGCCGGGTTCTGCTCCATGTAGTCCTTGGCGTACTGGAGCTCCCGGACCATCTCGGTCTTGGTCTGGCTGACGGCCTCGTGCGCGCCGCGCAGCGACTGCGCCATGGCGGCGCCGGCGTCCAGGGTGGTGGCCGCGTGCGACTGGTCGTTGCCCGCGTACTTGCGCAGGTAGCGCTCGAAGCTGTCGGCGGCGGCGCCGGACATGTTGGACATCGCGCGGTTCGCGCTGGCGACGATGGTGCGGACGGCGGGCTCGGCGGCCTTGTTCCAGGCGTCCCAAGCGTCGGCCAGCTCGGCCAGCAGTTCCTCGTCGGCGTCGGGGAAGAGGATGCCGGAGCCGTGTTCGTTGCTCTGGACGACCTTGAGTACCTCGGCGAGGTCGGGCGGGAGCTCGATCATGACGGGTCGCTCTTTTCGGCTGGCTGGCCGGCTGGCCTGGGGCGGGCGGTGTGACGGGGGGAGAAATACGGTGTTTCGAGTCGTTGCTGACGGAACGTCCGCCGGACGGGCGGCATTCCACGGGTTCCGGCCCCGCGCCGGCCTGGCTGGAGCCGGACGGGGGATTCGGGGCCGGAGGGACGGCGGCGGCCGGGCGGCCGGAACGCCGCCGCCCGCGACGCGGCCCTAGATGAGCATGTGCCCGCCGCCCGGGGCGTGCGGCTCCGGATCCGGGTCGGAGTCACGCTCGTTGTAGTCCAGGTCGGGCTTGTCCGGGTTGTGGAACTCCGGCGCGGGCTCACCCGAGGTGGTCAGGGTGACCGGGTCCTTCTGCGGCACCCGGGGGGTGACGTGGGTGGGGGTGGCGGGGACCGGGTCACCGTCGGCGCGGGAGCCGTTCAGCCGCCGCAGCTCGGTGGCCTGCGCGTCGTCGGTCTGCCGGTACTGCTGGCACATCAGTTCCAGGTTGGCCGCCAACTGGGCCGAGTTCGCGAGGTACTTCTTCACCCCGTCGAAGACCTGCTGCTGGTGCTCGGGAATCCCGCCGACGGAGGACCCGCCGCCGGTCAGCGACTTGCCGACGGCGTCGGTGCCGTAGGCGGTCGGCTTGATCTGCTTGATCACGGCCTCCAGCCTGGCGGTCGGCGCCTCCATGTCGTCGAGCATGGTCCGGATCGCCTTGGCCGCCGCCTCGACCTCGTCGAGATCGATCTGGAACGATTTTCCGCTCACGGTGCTGCCCACCCTCTCCCCCCAGGCTCCCGCCCGGTCCCGTCCGGCCCGGTCCCACTCTGTCCCGGACCTCTAAACGATCACAAAACGCCGTCCCCGCCGGCCGGCGGGGACGGCCGCCCCCGGTCAGAGCACGGTCGCGCCGCCCGGACCCACCACGTGCAGCCCGGCCTCGCCGAAGGCGATGGCGAGCGGGATCCGGTCCAGCCCGGCCTCGTTGAGCAGCGTGCCGCTGGAGACGTGCCACAGCCGCAGAGTGGCACGCTGGTCGCCCGCCGCCAACAGGGCCTCGCCGTCGAGGTTCTGGAGGACCATGCTCCGCACCGCGGCGTCGCCCCCGGCGAACTCCGCGGCCCGGCTGCCGTCCTGGGCGTCCCACAGCAGGACACCGCCCGCGGCGCTGCCGCCGAGGACCACCTGACGGTCGCCCAGCAGGCCGAACGCGAGCGTCTCGACCGCTCCGGCGAGACCCGTCAGTTCGGGTCCCGGACGGCCGTCCAGGGCGTCCCAGAGGCGCACCACGCCGTCCGCCCCGCCGGTGGCGAGCATCCGGCGTCCCGCAACCGCGCCGACGGCCAGTGCGGTCACCCCGCGCGGGTCGGCCGCCAGCCGCAGCAGCGGGCGGCCGGTGACGGCGTCGCGGACCCGGACGGTGCCGTCCGCGCCGACCGAGACCAGCAGCGCGTCGCCGTCCTCGGCCGGGTCGGCGAACGCCAGCCCGGTGACCGCGCCGGTGTGCGGCGTCGGGACGGACAGCGGCACGCCGTCCCGCGGGTCGAGGCAGCGGACCGCGCCGACCGCGGTGCCGCACACCACCAGGGTCCGGCCCTCGGTGGGGCACAGCGCCACCGAGGTGACCGGGCCGCCGTCGGGCGCGGTGACCAGCAGTTCGGTCCGCAGGGTCGCGTCCCACAGGCGCAGGGTGCCGTCGCCGTAGCCGGCCGCGAGCACCGGGCGGCCGTCCAGTTCGCCGGCGGCCAGCGCGTTGACCGGGTAGCCGGAACCGTCCGGGGTGCACTCGCCGAGGCCGGCGCCGGTGGCCGGGTCCCAGAAGGCCAGCCGGCCGCTCTCGTCGCCGGTCGCCAGCACCAGCCGCCCGGCCGGGCGGACCGCGGCCACCCCGGTGAGCCAGCGGCGCTCGGAGGTCCAGCCGTTGAGGGTCTTGCCGGTGAACACGTCCCAGGTCCGGATGGTGCCGTCGAGGGCGCAGGAGGCGAGCAGCGGGTCGGCGTCCGAGGTGAGGAAGGCGAGCCCGGTGACCGTGGCGGAGTGGCCGGTCAGCACCGCGACCGGCTGCCCGGTGGCGAGGTCCCAGAGCCGGATCGAGCCGTCCAGTCCGGCGGAGGCCAGCAGCGCCTGGTTGCCCAGTGCGAGGACCGCGAGGACGGTCACCCGGTCGGTGTGGCCGACCAGCAGGTGGAGCTGTTCGCCGGTGGCGGCGTCCCAGACCCGGACCAGCGCGTCGTCGCCGGCCGCGGCCACCAGGTCGAGGTCGGCGCAGCGGGCGTGGCACAGCGCGGTGGCGCCGTGTCCGGCGACCGGCAGCAGGCCGAGCGCCCGGCCGTCCTCGGCGTGCCAGGCCTGGACCTCGCCCTCGCGGCCGGCCGAGAAGACCAGCGGAACGCCCTGCACCGTACCGGCGGTGACGGCCTGTGCGCCCTCGCCGCCGGCGGTGCCGTGCAGCAGGGCGCCGGTGGCGGCGTCCCAGACCTGCACGGCGCCGTCCTCCCCGCCGACCGCGAACAGCTCGTGGCCGCCCGCCGCGCCGAGCGCGACGGCGGTCGGCAGCACGCCGGCGTCGGTGTCGGAGCCGCCCAGCGGGACCGAGCCCTCCAGGGCGGCCAGGCCGAACCCGAGGCCGGGTTCGGCCAGGGCGTAGGCGGCCCGGCCTGCCACCGTGCCGATGACGGCGGCGGGGCGGGCACTGGGCTCGGCGGGCGCGGGATCGGGCTCGTCCAGTGCGATCAGCGCGCTGGGCAGCCGGCCGGCCGCGGCCGGGTCGATGAGCTGGGCGGCCAGCGCCTCGAGGGCGTTGCCGACGCCGGGCAGTGGTGCGGCCGTGGCGTCGTCCCAGACCGTGTCCCCGGCGGGCAGCACGCCGAACACGGCGAGCCGGCGGGCGGCGGAGGGTGCGGCGAGGCCCGGGTCGGCCGGGTCGAGGCCCGGGCGCGCCTTGCGCAGCGCCGACAGGATGCGCTTGAGCAGCGCCGGGTCGATCCGCCCGGTGCGCAGCACCAGGGTGTCGGCGGTGCGGCGGCCGGCCCGGACGGTGCCGTCGGCGCCGACGGCCAGTTCGACGTACCCGGCGGGCAGCGCCTCGTCCCCGGTGGTCAGCAGCAGGCCCGGGCCCCCCGGCGCCTCGGGCGCCGTCCCCTCGGGCACCGTCTCGTCGACCGGGGTTCCGGTTTCCTGCGACATTTCGCTCTCCTCTCGACGGGTGTCCCGTCGGTACGCTCGCCGCGAAACGCCCCCCGCGCGCGATCCTGAACCGGCGTCAGCAAAGGTCCTCGGGTACAAGGGTGGCGTACACGGCGTCGTGCAGCCTCTGGGTCCGGGAACTGCGGAACAGCTCCGAACGGAAGCCCGCACGGCGGAACCCGATATACGCACCAACCACCTGAACCGGCATGTTATCGACGGCAGCGTACGCGTCAATCCGCCGCAGCCCCAACTGCTCGAAGCCGAAGCGGCAGACCAGGCGCAGGGCGGAGCTCGCCACCTTCATGCTGCGCGCCTCCGGCAGCAGCCAGACGGCGGCCTCGGCGGCGTCCTCGGCGGGCCGCAGGTCGACCAGTTCGGCCCAGCCGACCGACGGGCCGTCACCGAGCGCCACCGAGAAGTAGGCTGCCCGGCCCTCGGCCCAGAGCAGCGGCGGGACTTCGGCGATCCAGCGTTCGGCCGAGGCCAGGTCCTGATGCGGGATCACGCCCTGCATGAACTCGCGGACCAGCTGGTCACGGGTGCCGGCCAGTACGGTGGCGGCGTCGCGGGCCTCGGGGCGGCGGATCAGCACCTGATCGTCCGTCAGAACCGGCACGGGAAGCGTGTTCGGTGGGCGCACGGTCAGCCCCCTTCGACGCGCCGGGGCGGCCATCAGATCACCTCTACGCGCGAAGATCAACCCGCCGCCCGGCGGGGGTGACCTGCACTCCCGGCGTACCCGGCGGCGCGAACCGCACGGATCGGACACGAAGCGCCCGGCCCGTCCAACGCACCCCGCCGGAGCGTGCGCACCCACCGCGCGCCACCCGCCGCCGACCGCCCCCCGAGGACTTCACGCACCTGTTACCGACTGGTAACGATCCGCTCGGCCCCCGTCCGCACCCGGCCGACGGGCCCGCCCTCCCGGCCGCCCGGCCGGGCGCTCACCCCGGCGACACCCGGAACGGTGACCCGGCCACCCTCCGGCCCGCGCCACCGTCCCGGGTGGCCCGATCCCGGCGAAACCTGACGGTATGGTGCGAAACACCCAGGAAACTACCCGACCGAGGTGTTCCCGTGCTCTGGCCCCTCGTCAGTCTGCTCGCCGTCGGCCTCGTGACCCTGGCGGCCGGATGGCTGGTCGACCAGGCCCTCCGGCGGGCCGCGGCCGGCCACCCCGACGCACCGCTGTGGCCGCTGCTGCGCCGCTGCCGGCCACCGCTCCAGCTCGTCCTGCTGGCCGCCCTGCTGCTCGCCCTGCGCCCGGTGGAGCACCTGCTCGGCCTGACCGACGACCGGGTCCGGCACGCGCTGCTGCTGGTCCTGATCGCCGCACTGGGCTGGCTGGCGGTCCGGCTGCTGGCCGCCGTCCTCGGCGCGGTCCTCGGCCGGTACGAGACGGTCACCGAGGACGCGTCCCGGATCCGGCGCGTGCACACCCAGCTCGGCCTGCTGCGCCGGGTGCTGAGCGCGCTGGTCTGGGTGGTCACGCTGGCCTCGATGCTGCTGACCTTCACGGCGATGCGCACCATCGGCGCGAGCCTGCTGGCCTCGGCGGGCATCATCGGCATCGTGGCCGGCATCGCCGCCCAGTCCGCCCTGGGCAACTTCTTCGCCGGACTGCAGATCGCCTTCAGCGACACCGTCCGGATCGGCGACACCGTGGTGGTCGACGGCCAGCAGGGCACGGTCGAGGAGATCACCCTCTCCTACCTGGTGCTGCAGCTGTGGGACCACCGGCGGCTGGTCGTCCCGGTCTCCTACTTCGTCGGCAAGCCGTTCGAGAACTGGACCCGGCGCGACCCCGGCCTGCTGGCCTGGGTGCTGCTGCACGTCGACCACACCACGGCCGTGGACGAGCTGCGCGAGGAGTTCCGCCGGGCACTGCCGCTCAGCCCCGGCTGGGACGGCCGGGAGTGGTACCTCCAGGTCGTCGACACCACCCCGAGCACCCTGGTGGTCCGGGCCGCGGCCACCGCCGCCACCCCGGACGACGCGGCGGCGCTGCGCTTCGAGATCCGCGAACGGCTGGTCGCCCACCTGCGGGACCGGCACCCGGCCGCACTCCCCCGGATCCGTACCGGCGACGGCCCGCGGCGGGACGGCCCGCCGGACGGCGGCCGCCACTGACCGGACCGGCCCCTCGGCACCACCCGCCTCAGCACCACACCCCTCAGCACCACACCCCGCGGTACGGGTCGGCGACCAGGTGCGCGACCAGCTCCGTGCCGTCGTCCGAGGGCCCGAAGTCGAGGAAGACCACGGTGCCCGCGGCCTCCCTGGCGTAGCACGGTCCGGTGCCGGGCCGCACGGGCTGCGGCTGCCAGCCCTGCCGTCGCACCTCGGCCGTGTAGCGGTCCACCGCCTCGGCCATCGGGACGGACGGCCGGTACCGCTGCCCGATCTCCACGTGCTGGTCGTCCTCGTCGCAGGGGCCGGCCTCGGGCGGCCCGACCGGTTCGAGCCCGGCCGGGTGCGCGGGCAGGACCTGCTCGGACAGCAGCCGCGGGCCGAGCCGCCGCTCCGCCGCCGAGCAGCCGTACACGCCGCCGGTGGCCGCCCACCACACACCGGCGCCGGCCAGCAGCGCGGCGGCGGCCATCCCCGCCTCGATCTTTCTCGCCTTGGTCATGAGCAGGCAGGGTAGAGGGGGCGGGGAGAGGTCCGGCAGGCGGGTGCGGGGCTACAGCACCCGGGTCATCGTCCGGTGCGGGATGCCCGCGTCCTGGTAGACCGGGCCCTCGGCGGCGTAGCCGAGCCGCTCGTAGAAGCCGAGCGCCTGGACCTGCGCGTGCAGTTCCAGTTCGACCGCGCCGCGCTCGCGCGCCGCCTGCTCGATCGCCCGGACCAGCCGCGCGCCGAGCCCGGTACCGCGGGCCTCCTGCCGGACGGCGAGCCGGCCGAGCAGCACCCGGCCCTCGGTGCCGGTGAGCTTGAGCGCGTCGGCGCCGTGGATCAGCCGGCCGGTGCCGAGGGCGTGGCCGTCCGCGGCCACCGCGAGCAGGTGCACGGCGGTGGCATCGAGGTCGTCGTACTCGAGCTCCTCGGGGACGCTCTGCTCGACCACGAAGACCTCGTGGCGGACGCCGCGCACCAGGTCCAGGTCGGCGCCGCCGGAGGCCTCGCGGATCTCGGTCATGCCGCCCTCCCTCAGCTCTCGGAGGAGATGATGTCGAGGGCCTTCTGCAGGTCGGCCGGGTACTCGCTGTGGAACTGCACCCACTCGCCGTCCGAGGGGTGCTCGAAGCCGAGCTGGACGGCGTGCAGCCACTGGCGGGTCAGGCCGAGCCGCTTGGCGAGCGTCGGGTCGGCGCCGTAGGTGAGGTCGCCGACGCACGGGTGGCGCAGCGCGGACATGTGCACCCGGATCTGGTGGGTGCGGCCGGTCTCCAGCTTGATGTCCAGCAGCGAGGCGGCCCGGTAGGCCTCGATCAGGTCGTAGTGGGTGACGGACGCCTTGCCGTCCCGGGTCACCGCCCACTTCCAGTCGGAGCTCGGGTGGCGGCCGATCGGGGCGTCCACGGTGCCGCTCATCGGGTCCGGGTGGCCCTGGACCAGGGTGTGGTACTTCTTCTCGGTGATCCGGTCGTGGAACTGCCGCTTGAGGTCGGTGTAGGCGCGCTCCGACTTGGCGACCACCATCAGGCCGGAGGTGCCGACGTCCAGGCGGTGCACCACGCCCTGGCGCTCGGCCGCGCCGGAGGTGGAGATCCGGTAGCCGGCCGCGGCCAGGCCGCCGATCACGGTGGTGCCGGTCCAGCCGGGGCTGGGGTGGGCGGCGACGCCGACCGGCTTGTCGACGACCACGATGTCGTCGTCGTCGTGCACGATGCGCATGCCCTCGACGGGCTCGGCGACGATCTGCACGGGCGAGGCGGGGGCGGGGATCTCGACCTCCAGCCAGGCGCCGGCGGTCACCCGGTCCGACTTTCCGGCCACCGCCCCGTCGAGCGTCACCTTGCCGTCGGCGGCCAGCTCGGCGGCCTTGGTCCGGGAGAAACCGAACATCCGGGCCAGGGCGGCGTCGAGTCGCTCGCCCTCCAGGCCGTCGGGAACGGGGAGGCTGCGGGTCTGCGCTGCGGTACTCACCCGTACGAGTATGCCGGACCGCGGGTGCCCGCCCGACCCGCGGGCGCGGGGCCGGGGCGGGTGCGGCCGCTGCCGGGTCCGGCCGCTACTCGGTCCGGTCGGTGGTGTCGGCGGCCGCGGTGTCGTCCTTGGCCTTGGCCGGCTGGTGGCTGGTGCCGTCCGGGTTGGAGCCGCGGAAGGAGAGCAGGACGACCAGGATGCCGCCGCAGACGATCGCCGAGTCGGCGAGGTTGAAGACCGCGAAGTGCTGCACCGAGACGAAGTCGACGACGTGGCCGCGGAAGACGCCGGGCGAGCGGAACAGCCGGTCGGTGAGGTTGCCGAAGGCGCCGCCGAGCAGCAGGCCGAGGGCGACCGCCCAGGGCAGGCTGTACAGCCGGCGGGCGATCCGCCAGATCACCACGATGACGGCGGCGGCGATGGCGGTGAACACCACGGTCATCGCCTGTCCCATGCCGAACGCGGCGCCGGGGTTGCGGATCACCTGGAAGGTCATGATGTCGCCGACCACCCGGATCACCGAGTGGTCGGGCTCCAGGCGGGCGACCACCAGCAGCTTGGAGACCAGGTCGATCACGTAGGCCAGCAGCGCGACGGCCAGCAGGACGCCGATCCGGCGGCGGCGGACCGCGGCCCGCGCCCCGCCGGCGGCGGTGGCACCGGCCGCGGTGGCGCCGCCCGGCTCGGCGGCTGCGCCGTCGGCGGGCTCGGCGGTCTCGTCCAGGGCGCTCTCCGGCTCGTGCGGCACACGCGCGGTCGGGACGGCGTCGTCCTGGGTCTGGGGGGAACCTGGAGTGCTGATGATCCGCTCCGCTGCCTGTACAAAGTGGACCGGCCGGGTGGGCCGACGTTACGGGGACGAGCGTACGGCAATGACCAGCCGGACCGCCCGTCTCCCGTCTCCCGGGCCGGGGGTCAGCGGCGTTCCTGCTTGGCCTTGCAGGTGACGCAGAGCGTCGCCCGCGGGAAGGCCTGCAGCCGGGCCTTGCCGACCGCCTGGCCGCAGGACTCGCAGATGCCGAAGCCGACGCCCTCGAGTCTGGCCAGTGCCCGCTCGGTCTGGGCGAGGCTGTCGCGGGCGTTGTTGGCGAGCGCGAGCTCGCTCTCCCGGTTGATGTTCTTGGTGCCGGCGTCGACCTGGTCGTCGCCCGCGCCGTCGTTGGAGTCGCGCATCAGGCCGGTGATGGCGGCCTCGGAGGCCTCGATCTCGGCGACCAGCCGCTCCAGGTCCGCGTTCAGTTCGGCGTGCAGCTCGGCCACCTCGGCCGTGGTCCACGGCTCCTCGCCCGGGCGGACCGGCAGCTCGGCCGGGTCGACCGACTCGGCGCCGCCGCCCCGGGCGCCGGTGGCGGCCGGCACGTGGGTGCGGCTGGTGGTCGCGGAATGGCCGGTGGTGGTGCTGGTCTTACGCCGTGCAGTGCTCACGGTCCCCTCCCCTGGGTCGCCTGCCACAGCCTTGCGCGCCCGCTTGGTGGCGGTACCCGCACCTGTTGCCTTCTCAGCCATGGCTTCGACCTCATTTACGAATAATTCGAACCGCCGGTTCCCGGCGGTCTCCGGTGCCGGAACGATAATCCCCATCGAATCCGGCCACAACGGGACATACCGATGCGCTCCATGGAACCCACTCGGGCAGCCGTGACCGCTCGACCCGCACCCCGTTGCTGCCCAAGTTGTGCCCAGATCGTCATCCGCTAACCTCACGGCGCGTAGCGAACGCTGCGAAACCGGGTTGCCGGGGCCGATACACTGGGGCCTGCGAGGCGCTGATGGGACGAGTACCGACGTACGCAGCCGAGAGCGACCCGGGGACGGTGTGAGCCCGGGGGTGTGCGCGGCGGGAAGATCACCCCGGAGCCGCCGGAAGAGGGGCCCTGGGCCCGGTAGACCCGGCAGCAAGCCCTAAAACAAGAGGGCCGCAGTCACCATCGCGGTCAAGGAGGGTGGTACCGCGGGACGGCACGCCGTCTCGTCCCTCCGTCGGAAGCCAGTCCACGCATCCGCCGGAGGTAGACGCACCCCATGACCACCTACAACGCCGTCCCGCCGCAGGTCGACCTGCCCGCGCTGGAGCACCGGATCCTGAGCTTCTGGCAGGACAACAAGGTCTTCCGGCAGAGCCTGGAGCAGTCCGAGGGCCGCCCCGAGTGGGTCTTCTACGAGGGCCCGCCCACCGCCAACGGCATGCCCGGCGCGCACCACATCGAGGCCCGCGTCTTCAAGGACGTCTTCCCGCGGTTCCGGACCATGAAGGGCTACCACGTCGCCCGCAAGGCCGGCTGGGACTGCCACGGCCTGCCGGTCGAGCTGGCCGTCGAGAAGGAGCTCGGCTTCTCCGGCAAGCAGGACATCGAGGCGTACGGCATCGCCGAGTTCAACGCCAAGTGCCGCGAGTCGGTCACCCGGCACACCGACGAGTTCGCCAAGCTCACCGAGCGGATGGGCTACTGGGTCGACCTCGACGAGGCGTACCGGACCATGGACCCGGAGTACATCCAGTCCGTCTGGTGGTCGCTGAAGCAGATCTTCGACAAGGGCCTGCTGGTCCAGGACCACCGGGTCGCCCCCTGGTGCCCGCGCTGCGGCACCGGCCTGTCCGACCACGAACTGGCCCAGGGCTACGAGACCGTGGTCGACCCCTCGGTGTTCGTCCGCTTCCCGCTGACCTCCGGCCCGCTGGCCGGCCGGGCCGCGCTGCTGGTGTGGACCACCACCCCGTGGACCCTGGTCTCCAACACCGCCGCCGCCGTGCACCCGGACGTCACCTACGTGGTGGCCACCGACGGCACCGAGCAGCTGGTCGTCGCCGAGCCGCTGGTCGGCAAGGCGCTGGGCGAGGGCTGGGAGACCACCGGCGAGTCCTTCACCGGCGCCGAGATGGAACGCTGGGCGTACACCCGGCCGTTCGACCTGGTCGAGATCGAGGACGCGCACTACGTCCTCAACGCCGACTACGTCACCACCGAGGACGGCACCGGCATCGTCCACCAGTCCCCCGCCTTCGGCGCGGACGACCTGGCGACCTGCCGCAAGTACGGTCTGCCGGTGGTCAACCCGGTCCGCGCCGACGGCACCTTCGAGGAGGACGTCCCGCTGGTCGGCGGCGTCTTCTTCAAGAAGGCCGACGAGACCCTGGTCGCCGACCTCCAGGCGCGCGGCCTGCTCTTCCGTCACCTGCCGTACGAGCACAGCTACCCGCACTGCTGGCGCTGCCACACCGCGCTGCTCTACTACGCGCAGCCGTCCTGGTACATCCGCACCACCGCGGTCAAGGACGCGCTGATCCGGGAGAACGAGGCCACCAACTGGTACCCGGAGAACGTCAAGCACGGCCGCTTCGGCGACTGGCTGAACAACAACATCGACTGGGCGCTGTCCCGTAACCGCTACTGGGGCACCCCGCTGCCGATCTGGCGCTGCGAGGAGGACCACCTCACCTGCGTCGGCTCGCTGGCCGAGCTGGGCGAGCTGACCGGCACCGACCAGGACGCGCTCGACCCGCACCGCCCGTACATCGACGACGTCACCTTCGGCTGCCCGCAGTGCTCCGGCACGGCTGTCCGGGTGCCCGAGGTGATCGACGCCTGGTACGACTCGGGTTCCATGCCGTTCGCCCAGTACGGCTACCCGTACAAGAACAAGGAGCTGTTCGAGAAGCGCTACCCGGCGCAGTTCATCTCCGAGGCGATCGACCAGACCCGCGGCTGGTTCTACACGCTGATGGCGGTCGGCACCCTGGTGTTCGACAAGAACGCGTACGAGAACGTGGTCTGCCTCGGGCACATCCTCGCCGAGGACGGCCGCAAGATGTCCAAGCACCTGGGCAACATCCTGCAGCCGATCCCGCTGATGGACCAGCACGGCGCCGACGCGGTGCGCTGGTTCATGGCCGCCGGCGGCTCGCCCTGGTCGGCCCGCCGGGTCGGGCACGGCACCATCCAGGAGGTGGTCCGCAAGACCCTCCTCACCTACTGGAACACCGTCGCCTTCCAGGCCCTGTACGCCCGCACCGCCGACTGGTCGCCGTCCGCCGCCGACCCGCGCCCGGCCGACCGGCCGCAGCTCGACCGCTGGGTGCTCTCCGAGCTGAACACCCTGGTCCGCGAGGTCGACCTCGCGCTGGAGTCGTACGACACCCAGCGGGCCGGCAAGCTGCTCTCCGGCTTCGTCGACGACCTCTCCAACTGGTACGTCCGGCGCGGCCGCCGCCGCTTCTGGCAGGGCGACGCCGCGGCGCTCGCCACCCTGCACGAGGCACTGGAGACGGTCACCCGGCTGATGGCGCCGCTGACCCCGTTCATCACCGAGCAGGTCTGGCAGGACCTGGTCGTCCCGGTCGCGCCCGACGCCCCGGCCTCGGTGCACCTGGCCACCTGGCCGGTGGCGGACGAGACGCTGATCGACACCGAGCTGTCCGGGCACATGGCGCTGGTCCGCCGCCTGGTCGAGCTCGGCCGCGCCACCCGCGCCGAGTCCGGGGTCAAGACGCGTCAGCCGCTGTCCCGCGCCCTGATCGCCGCCCAGGGCTGGGACGAGCTGCCGACCGACCTGCGGGCGCAGATCACCGAGGAGCTCAACGTCTCGGTGCTGGAGTCGCTGGCGGAGGTCGGCGGTTCGCTGGTCGACACCACCGCCAAGGCCAACTTCCGGGCGCTCGGCAAGCGGTTCGGCAAGGGCGTCCAGGAGGTCGCCAAGGCGGTCGCCGCCGCCGACGCCGCCGCCCTCGCGGCCGACCTGCGCGCCACCGGCACCGCCACCGTCACGCTGGACGGCGAGTCCGTCGCGCTGACCCCCGACGAGGTGATCATCACCGAGACCCCGCGCGAGGGCTGGGCCGTCGCCAACGAGGCCGGCGCCACGGTCGCCCTCGACCTGACGATCACCCCGGAGCTCAAGCGGCTCGGTGTCGCCCGCGACGCCATCCGCCAGATCCAGGAGGCCCGCAAGAACTCCGGCCTCGACGTCGCCGACCGGATCGTGCTGCGCTGGCAGTCCGCCGACGAGGAGACCGCCGGCGCCATCACCGAGCACGGCGGCCTGGTCGCCGAGGAGGTCCTCGCCACCGACTTCGCCGCCGGCTCCGCCGACTGGGAGTCCGAGACCTTCACCGACGAGTCCCTCGGCCTCACCTTCCAGCTCCGCAAGGCCTGACCCCACCCCCGCACCACCGGTGGCCGCCGCCTCCCCCACGGGAGCCGGCGGCCACCGCCTTGTCCGCCCCCGGGGCACCGCCCCCACCGGCTCGCACAGTCCACTGCCCCCACCCAACCCCGGCGGCCACCGCCTGTCCGCCCCCGCGGCCCTCCCGGGCCGAAGGCCGGGGAGAACGGCGCGCAGCAGAAGAGTCCGCCGCATCCCGGCGCAACGAACGCCCCCACCCCGGCGATCACCGCCTGTCCGCCCCCGCGGCCCTCCCGGGCCGAAGGCCGGGAAGAACGACGCGCAGCAGAAGAGTCCGCCGCATCCCGGCGCAACAAACGCCCCACGCTCCCACCTGCTCACGCAGTCCCACCACCCGCACCCGCCCCCGGCGGCCACCGCCTTCCCGCCCCCGGGTGCCCCCGGGCGGAAGGCCGGGGAGAACGGCGCCTCGCAGCGGAGGACCACAGCGGACCCCGGCGCAACGAACGGAAGCCGTCCGCCCGCCGCCCGCAGGGCCACGCACGAGGGCGCCCCCGCCGTGACCATGGTCACAGAAGGGGCGCCCTCGACGGTGGTGCTGTTTAGTTGTCGCCGTCCTCGTCGATGAGGAAGCCGCGCATCGGCGCCGGCGCCTGCTGCATCGGCTGCGGAGGCTGCGGACGGACCGCCGCCATCGGCTGGGTCATCCCGGCGGGAGCCATCTGCGGAGCGCCGTTGCCGACACCCGACTGGCCACCGAAGGAGGGCTGGCCGCTGCCGCCGCCGAAGGAGCTCTGTCCGCCGAAGGACTGGCCGCCGCCGAAGGACTGGCCGCCGCCGAACGACGGCTGGCCGCCGAAGCTCGGGGTGGCGCTGCTCATCGAGGACGCACCGGTCGGCGCCATCGACGACGCGGCCGGCGGCAGCGAAGCGGTGGCGGGGATCCGCGGCGGGGCGAGCGAGTCGTCCGCCTGCGACTCCAGCTGGCGCAGCTGGGTCTCCAGATAGGACTTCAGGCGGGTGCGGTACTCGCGCTCGAAGGCCCGCAGGTCCTCGACCTTGCGCTCCAGCGTCGCGCGGGCGGACTCCAGCGAGCCCATCGCCACGCGGTGCTTCTCCTGCGCGTCCCGCTCCAGGGCGTCGGCCTTGGCGCGGGCGTCCCGCTCCAGACCCTCGGCGCGGCTGCGGGCCTCGCCGACGATCTTGTTGGCCTCGGACCGGGCCTCGGAGATCGCCTGGTCGGCGGTCTGCTGGGCGAGCGCGAGCACGCGGGCCGCGCTGTCGCCGCCGGGACCCTGCTGCTGCTGCGGCATGGGTGCGCCGAGCGGGCCGCCGAGCTGCTGCCCCATCGGGCCGCCCATCGGCTGCAGCTGCTGGCCGCCCATGGGCTGGCCCATCTGCGGCTGGCCCATCTGCTGCATCGGGTTGCCCATCGGCTGCAGCATCTGACCGCCCATCGGCTGCACCAGCTGCTGCTGGCCGCCCATGGTCTGGCCCATCTGCGGCTGGCCCATCGGCTGGCCGAGCTGCGGCTGACCCATCTGCTGCTGCATCGGGCCGCCCTGACCGGCCGGAAGCTGCGGGGCGCCGGACGGCAGGCCGAGGGGCTGGTTGCCCATCTGCTGCTGCGGGCCGCCCATCTGCTGCGGACCGGGGCCCTGCTGCTGGCCGGGCACCGGCGGGCCGGATATGGCGGCGGGCACCGGGGCGCCCGGCCGGGCGTCCTGGGGCTGCTGCTGCTCCTTGCGCATGTTGGCCTGGTTCTGCGCGGCGGCACGGGTGGCCGCCGCCAGCTTGGCGCGCAGGTCCTCGTTCTCGCGCAGCAGGCGGGTCAGCTCGGCTTCGACCTCGTCGAGGAAGGCATCGACCTCGTCCTCGTCATAGCCTTCGCGCAGCCGGACGGTCGTGAACTGCTTGTTCCGAACGTCCTCGGGGGTCAATGGCATCTCTTCACCTCAACGTGATCGTCGGCACTCCGGAATCCTGTCGCATCGCTCACACCGACAGGGACCGCACGAGCGAGATCAGGACATACACAATGATCATCAGTACGAAGAAGGACAGGTCGAGCGCCACGCCCCCGAGACGCAACGGCGGGATGAACCGCCGAAGAAGCTTGAGTGGCGGATCCGTGACAGTGTACGTGGCCTCCAGGACCAGGACCATGGCCTTGCCGGGTCGCCACGAGCGGGCGAACTGGAAGACCCAGTCCATGACGAGTCTGAAGAGCAGGATCAGCAGGAAGACGGTCAGCGCCCAGTAGAGCACCGCGCCGACGATCCCCATCTCGTCTCCCTCTCCCCCGCCAACATTCCGTCAGTCACACACTGTTGCTCGATCCACACATAAAGTCGTGGCCGGGTCAGCTCTGGTTGAAGAACCCACCCTCGGCGATCCGAGCCTTGTCCTCCGCCGTGACATCGACGTTAGCAGGAGACAGGAGGAACACCTTCTGGGTCACGCGCTCGATACTGCCGTGCAGACCGAAGACGAGTCCAGCGGCGAAGTCTACGAGGCGCTTCGCGTCGGTGTCGTCCATCTCGGTCAAATTCATGATCACAGGGGTCCCGTCACGGAACTGTTCCCCGATGGTACGGGCCTCGTTGTAGGTTCGAGGGTGAAGTGTGGTGATGCGGTAGGGCTCTCGTTCGTTCACTACCTTGGGCATGATCACCGGGGCGCTCTTCTCCACGTTGTGGCGTCGGTCGGGTGTGATGGACGACACGGGAGCCATCCGCGGCGCCTCCTGCCGGATCGGCACGGCGGCCGGCACCGGCTGGGGGGCGATGTGGGCGACCGGCGCCGGGGCGGGCTGGGTGGCGGCCGCGGACCTGAGGTCCTCGGTGCGGCCGGTCCGGATCGGCTCGGGGTCCGAGTCGTAGTCGTCGTCGGGGTCGTACCCCTGGCCGTCGTACGTCTCGTCCTCCACGAGGCCGAGGTAGACCGCCATCTTGCGCATTGCGCCGGCCATGCTCCTGTCTCCTCCGCTCTGTGGTGGATCGGCTCCGACCACGGTCTTCACCTGCGGTCTCCGCCGCCCGCTCAGGGGCCATCGGGCCGACGGCCCGTCAGGCCGGGAGCACGGGGGGCGGAGGTGCGATCCACGGTTCGCTAGCGCTCTGAAAAGCTGCTAGGTTCTGTCCTATTTTGTCCTGCAGTCTGATCTACTACCCGGTGACGTTACCCGAGCGGTGACCGCACTCCGAGTACCGCCGTCCCGACGCGTACATGTGTCGCTCCGGCCGCCACGGCCTGTTCCAGATCGCCGCTCATCCCTGCCGAAACCATCGTGGCAGCAGGATGGGCCGCGCGTACGGCGCTTGCGATTTCCGCCAACCGCCCGAAGGCCGCCGCCGGATCGCCGGCCAGCGGGCCGGACAGCGGAGCGACGGTCATCACACCGGCCAGCTGCAGCCCGGGCGTGTCGGCGATCAGGGCGGCCAGTTCCGGCACCTCGGCCGGTGCCACCCCGGCCCGGTGCCCGCCCTCGCCGGCCTCCTTGTCGAGGGCCACCTGCACCAGGCAGCCGAGCGGCGCCCGTTCGGCCTGGAGGACGGCGGCGGAGAGCGACCCGACCAGCCTGGGCCGGTCGACCGAGTGCACCAGGTCCGCGTAACGGACCACCGAGCGCACCTTGTTGGTCTGCAGCTGGCCGACGAAGTGCCAGGTCAGCGGCAGCTCCACACAGCGCTCCGCCTTGGGTGCGGCGTCCTGGTCCCGGTTCTCCGCGACGTCGGTGACGCCGAGGGCGGCCAGCAGCGCGGTGTCCTCGGCCGGGTAGGTCTTGGTCACCACGACCAGCGACACCTCGGATCGCTCCCGCCCGGCCGCCGCGCAGGCGTCGGCGATCCGCCGCTCCACCACCTCGAGGTTGGTGCCGAGCTGCTCGTAGCGGGCGTGCTGCTGCTGCGTCAGGCCGGCCAGGAACGCGCTGTTTCCCGGGAACGGTCCGTAGAGGTCGTTCGTCATCAGAGTTCAGGGCCCAACCAGACGTGGCTCGCGAGCCGGCCGGCATGGCTCGCGACAGTAGGAGTGGTGACCGGCCGGCTCAAGGGTGCAGACAGATGATCGCACCAATTCGGTGGTCCTGTGGTCCACCTATCGCCCCGCCACACCGGCGGGTCCCCCCGATGCCGCCGGCCGCCGACGGGCTCGGAACACCACGGTGCCCACCCCGCGGCCCCGCCGGTCGGGCGGGGACGGGGTGAGCACCGGGCCGGACCATCCGTCAGGACGGCCGGGGTCACTTCAGGAAGTCGGGGACGTCCAGCTCCTCGGCCGGGCTCTCCACGTACGGCTGACGGGCCGGCTGCACCTGCGGCGGGACCGGGGAGGCGGTCGCGGTGACCGGGGCGGTCTCCGGCTGGCGGGCCCCCTCCTCGCCGCGGGCGGTCACCGAGCCGATGGCGCCGTAGGACGGGCGGGTGGCGGGGCGCTCGGGAGCGGCCGCCGGGGCCGGGGTGGAGGCGGACTTCACCACCGGCTCGCGGACGATCGCCGGCGGCTGGCCGCCGTCGAAGCCGGCCGCGATCACGGTGACCCGGACCTCGTCGCCGAGCGCGTCGTCGATGACCGCACCGAAGATGATGTTGGCCTCGGGGTGGGCCGCCTCGCTGACCAGCTGGGCCGCCTCGTTGATCTCGAACAGGCCGAGGTCGGAACCGCCCGAGATGGAGAGCAGGACGCCGCGGGCGCCGTCGATGGACGCCTCCAGCAGCGGCGAGGAGATCGCCATCACGGCGGCCGCCTTGGCGCGGTCCTCGCCACGGGCCGAGCCGATCCCCATCAGCGCGGAGCCGGCGTCGGACATCACGGACTTGACGTCGGCGAAGTCGAGGTTGATCAGGCCCGGGGTGGTGATCAGGTCGGTGATGCCCTGGACACCGGAGAGCAGCACCTGGTCGGCCGAGCGGAACGCGTCCAGCACGCTGACCTGGCGGTCCGAGATGGACAGCAGCCGGTCGTTGGGGATCACGATCAGGGTGTCGACCTGCTCGCGCAGCGAGGCGATGCCGTCCTCGGCCTGGTTGGCCCGGCGGCGGCCCTCGAAGGTGAAGGGGCGGGTGACCACACCGATGGTCAGGGCGCCGAGCGAGCGGGCGATGTTGGCGACGACGGGCGCGCCGCCGGTGCCGGTGCCGCCGCCCTCGCCGGCGGTGACGAAGACCATGTCGGCCCCCTTGAGGACCTCCTCGATCTCCTCGCGGTGGTCCTCGGCGGCCTTGCGGCCGACATCGGGGTTGGCGCCGGCGCCGAGGCCCCGGGTGAGTTCACGGCCCACATCGAGTTTCACGTCGGCGTCACTCATGAGGAGGGCCTGCGCATCGGTGTTGATCGCGATGAACTCGACGCCCTTGAGCCCGACCTCGATCATCCGGTTGATGGCGTTGACACCACCGCCGCCGATTCCGACGACCTTGATGACTGCGAGGTAGTTCTGGGGTGCTGCCACGTCGAAGGCCTCTCGCCTCGAATTTCCGGGTCGGCTCCCTGTGTTGGTGAAGGCCGACGGATGTCGATGGGTGGGGAGCGCGCTTTCGAACGGATTGTCCGAAATGCCGACCACCGACCCGAACCCTGAACTTGAGGTTTAGGGTTACCGCTGCGCCTGTGTCACATCACTGTCTGACACAGCCTGGTGAAACAGGACAGTAGGTCGCGGGACGGCACGTGTTCAACGAACACGCCGAGCTTCCCTTTTTTCTTTTGAGCCTATGTGATCATCGACCCCTCGGCGAAACCGGGGTGACCACCAAGAGTCGGACCGGGGTCCCGACCCCGTCAATACCGCCCTCAGGCACAGAACTTACCGGATCATCCCGACACAGCCGGTGCGTCCGGCGCACTCACGTCATAATTCGACGCCTTCCGGCCGAGCAGCGCGGTCAGCACCACGGCCTTGCGCGCGGTCCGCTCCGGACTGCCCCAACGCACCGTCACCCCGTCGCGCAACTGGAGCCGGATGTCGTCCCAGGAGTGCACCTGGACCGCGCCGGCCCGCTTGGCGACCTCCGGGGGCAGTCCCGCGGCCACCGTGACGGCGGCCCGTACCAGGGCCGGCCGGTCGATCACGCCCAGCGCCTCGTTCGCCTGCGCACTGAGCTGGAGCTCCACCACCGGTACGCCGTCCGGGGGTTGCGGTTCGTCGGCGAACTCCTTGCCGCCCGCGTCCACCTGCAGGTACGTCCCCCGGTCGGTGTGGACCGCGGCCACCGGCCGCCGTTCGGTCACCTTCACCCGCAGGGTGTGCGGCCAGCCGCGCCACACCTCGACGCCGGCCACCCTGGGCACCGCGGCGACCCGTTTCTCCACCGCGGCCAGGTCCACCCGGGCCAGCGGCCGACCGTCCTGCACCCCGGCCGCCCGGCGCACCTCGTCCTCGCTCAGGTGCCCGCTCTGCAGGCCCTGGACGGCGACCTCGCGCACGTCCAGGGCCGAGGAGAGGAACACCAGCCAGCCGAGCGTGCCGGCCACCAGGGCGGCCAGCACGCACAGCACCACGACGCCCCGCCGGGAGAGCCGGAGCCGGGGAGCGTGCTCCTCGGCGTCCTCCTCGTCCCGCGGCGAGCCGTCGAGGACCGGCGCGTCAGCCACGTCGGCGGCCGCCCCGGGCGGCGTCGATCGCCTCGTAGACCATGCCGACCAGCAGCTCGTCCGCGTCCCGGCGGCCGAACTCGGCGGCCGCCCGGCTCATGTCCCAGAGCTTGCGCGGGTCGGTGAGCACCGGCAGGACGTTCTGCAGTACCCAGTCCGCGGTCAGCTCGGCGTCGTCGACCAGCAGGCCGCCGCCCGCCTTGACCATCGGCTGGGCGTTCAGCCGCTGCTCGCCGTTGCCGATCGGCAGCGGGACGAAGGCGGCCGGCAGCCCGACGGCGGCCAGCTCGGCGACGGTCATCGCACCGGCCCGGCAGAGCATCAGGTCGGCGGCGGCGTAGGCGAGGTCCATCCGGTCCACGTACGGCACGGCCCGGTACGGCGGCATCCCGGGGATGTCGTCGATCTGCGGCAGCTCGTTCTTCGGGCCGACCGCGTGCAGGATCTGCACCCCGTACTGCTGGAGCCGCGGCGCGATGGCCTGGATGGTCTCGTTCAGCCGGCGGGCGCCCTGGGAGCCGCCGGAGACCAGCAGGGTGGGCAGCCGCTGGTCGAGCCCGAAGTAGTGCCGGGCCTCCGGGCGGACCGCGTTGCGGTCCAGGGTGGCGATGGTGCGGCGCAGCGGGATGCCGATGTACCGGGAGTCGCGCAGCTTGGAGTCGGGCGTGGAGACGGCGACGAAGTCGCTGTACCGGGCGCCGATCTTGTTGGCCAGGCCGGGGCGGGCGTTGGCCTCGTGCACCACGATGGGCACCCCGGCGCGCTTGGCGGCCAGGTAGGCCGGCATCGCGACGTAGCCGCCGAAGCCGACCACGGCGTCCGCCTTGACCCGCTCGATGATCTCCTGGGCGGCCCGGACGGTGCCGCGCAGCCGGCCCGGGACGGTGATCAGCTCGGGGGTGGGCTTGCGGGGCAGCGGGACGGCCGGGATCAGCTCCAGGCTGTAGCCCCGCTCGGGGACCAGTCTGGTCTCCAGGCCGCGCTCGGTGCCGAGCGCGGTGATCCCGATCGACGGGTCGTGCCTGCGGAGGGCGTCCGCGAGGGCCATGGCCGGCTCGATGTGGCCGGCGGTTCCGCCGCCGGCGAGTACGACATGCACCGAAATTCACCGCTCCCTGCGCGGCGGCCGGGTGGCCTTGCGCGCTGTGGTCCGTCGTCGTGGCAGCACCCGGGCCAGGACGGGCCTGAGCCGGGAGTTCGAGCTCCGGGCGGCCATGGCCGCCTTCGCCCCCGGGGAGCTGCGCGCGAAGCAGAGCAGCACGCCGATGGCGCACATGGCCGACAGCATGGCGGAGCCGCCGTACGAGAACAGCGGGAGCGGGACGCCCGCGATGGGCAGGAGTCCCAGTGCGGAGCCCAGGTTGACCACGGCCTGCGCCATGATCCACGTGGTGGCCGCTCCCGCGGCGTAGCGGACGAACGGGTCCTTGGTGCCGAGAGCCACACGGATACCCGCATACCCTAGTGCCGCGAAGAGGCCGAGTACCGACAGCGTCCCCACCAGGCCGAGTTCCTCGCCGGTCGCGGCGAAGATGAAGTCGGTGTGGGCCTCGGGAAGCTGGCCCCATTTCTCCACGCCGGCGCCGAGTCCGGAGCCGAACGGGCCGCCCGCGGCGAAGGCGTACAGGCCGTGCAGGGCCTGGAAGCAGTTGAGGTTGGGGTCCGGCTTGGTGACGCCGACGCAGCCGAGCCGGTCGAGCCGGTGCGGCACGGTGATGATCAGTGCGGTGCAGGCGACCACCGCGATGCCGAGGGTCGCGGCGAACAGCCGCATCGGGGCGCCGACCATCCACAGCAGGCCGAACAGCATTCCGATCAGGACCATGGTGGTGCCCATGTCGCCGCCGACCATGATCAGCAGCATCAGCAGCACGGTGCCCGGCACCAGCGGCACCAGCAGGTGCTTCCACTGGTCGAGCATGTGGGTCTTCTGCTTGCGGGCCAGCAGGTCGCCGCCCCAGAGCACCAGGGCGAGCTTGGCGAACTCCGAGGGCTGGATCTGGAAGAAGCCCAGGCTGATCCAGTTCCGGTTGCCGTTGACCTGGGTGCCGATGCCGGGCACCGCGACCAGCACCAGGCCGGCCAGCACCCCGAACAGCACCGGGTAGGCCAGCGCCCGCAGGCCCTTGACCGGTGCCCGGGCCAGCAGCATCGCGATGGCGGCGCCGAGCAGCAGGGCGACCAGCTGCTTGCGGAAGAAGAAGGTCATCGGCAGGTGGTTCTCGGTGACCACGTTCTGCGAGGCGGAGAAGACCATCACCAGGCCGAGCACGACCAGCAGCAGGGTGGAGCCCAGGATCAGGTAGTACGGCGTCAGGGGCCGGTCCAGGGCGTAGCGGAAGCCCGCCCGGAAGGCCCGGGCGCGGGCGATCGGCCCGGCCGACTTGAAGGTGGTGGTGGTCGCCGAGATCAGTCTGAGCGGTGAGGACCGCTCGGGTGGGGCTGTGGTGCCCGCCTTGCCGTCGCCCGCCACGTCTCCCCGCCCTCGCCTCGTCCGCCGCCCGCCCCCGTCGGCCGCGGGCGGCCGGCCCGCCCGTGGGCCGGCCGGTCCGCCCGTGCGCGCCGCTACTTCTCCAGCTCCCGTACGGCGGCGGCGAACTGGTCGCCGCGCTGCCCGTAGTCGGTGAACATGTCCATCGACGCGCAGGCCGGGGCCAGCAGGACGGTGTCACCGGGCCGGGCGAGGCCGGCGGCCACCCGGACCACCTCGGCCATCGCCTCGGCGCCAGTCTGGCCCTCGGCGGCCTCGAACACCGGCACATCGGGGGCGTGTCGCGTCAGCGCCTCGCGGATCAGTGCGCGGTCCTGGCCGATCAGCACCACGGCCCGCAGCCGGTCCGCCGCGCCGAGCACCAGCTCGTCGAAGGTGGCGCCCTTGGCCAGTCCGCCGGCGATCCACACCACCGGCCGGTAGGCGGCCAGCGAGGCGGCGGCGGCGTGGGTGTTGGTGGCCTTGGAGTCGTCGATCCAGGTCACCCGGTCGACCACGGCGACCTCGGCGATCCGGTGGGCGTCCGGCCGGAAGGCGCGCAGGCCCTCGCGGACCGCCTTGGCGTCGACCCCGTAGGCGCGGGCCAGCGCGGCCGCGGCCAGCGCGTTGGCGATGTTGTGCGGGGCGGGCGGGTTGACGTCCTCGACCGAGCCGATCTCGGCGGCGTTCTTCTGCCGGTCGGGCACGAAGGCCCGGTCGACCAGCAGGCCGTCGACCACACCGAACTGGGAGAGGCCGGGCGCGCCGAGGCCGAAGCCGATCGCCCGGCAGCCCTCCTCGACGTCCGCGCCGCGGACCAGCTCCTCGGTGACCGGGTCGGCCAGGTTGTACACGCAGGCGACCTGGTTGCCCTCGTAGATCCGGCCCTTGTCGGCGGCGTAGGCCTCCATCGAGCCGTGCCAGTCGAGGTGGTCGGGGGCGAGGTTGAGCACGGCCGCCGAGTGCGGGCGCAGGCTGGGCGCCCAGTGCAGCTGGTAGCTGGAGAGCTCGACCGCGAGGACCTCGTACGGCTCCTCGGCGAGTACCGCGTCCAGCACCGAGACGCCGACGTTGCCGACGGCGGCGGTGCGCTTGCCGGCCGCGCGCAGGATCGAGGCGAGCATCCGGACGGTGGTGGTCTTGCCGTTGGTGCCGGTGATGGCCAGCCAGGGGGCGGGCTCGCCGGTGGCGGGCAGCGGGCGGCGCAGCCGCCAGGCCAGCTCGACGTCGCCCCAGACCGGGACCTCGGCCAGCGCGGCCTCGGTGAACAGCGGGCTGCTCGGCGGCCAGCCGGGCGAGGTGACGACCAGCCGGGTGCCCTCGGGCAGGGTCTCGCCGTCGCCGAGGCGGACGGTGATGCCCTCGGCCGCCAGGTCGGCGGCCTTGGCCTGCTGGGCGGGGCCCTCGCTGCCGTCCACCACGGTGACGAGCGCGCCGAGGCCGTGCAGGACCCTGGCGGCGCTGATCCCGGAGAGGCCGAGGCCGGCCACCACGACCGGCAGGCCCGGCCACTCGGGGTCGGGGGTCATCCGGCCACCCATCCTGCGTAGAAGAGTCCGAGGCCGACCGCGACGCACAGGCCCTGGATGATCCAGAACCGGACCACGATCAGCACCTCGCTCCAGCCCTTGAGTTCGAAGTGGTGCTGGAGCGGGGCCATCTTGAAGACCCGCTTGCCGGTCATCCGGAACGAGCCGACCTGGATGATCACCGACAGGGTGATCACCACGAACAGGCCGCCCAGCAGGGCGAGCAGCAGCTCGGTGCGGGAGCAGATGGCGAGGCCCGCGAGGGCGCCGCCGAGGGCGAGCGAACCGGTGTCACCCATGAAGATCTTGGCGGGCGAGGTGTTCCACCACAGGAAGCCGAAGCAGGAGCCCATCAGCGCGGCGGCGACGATGGCGAGGTCCAGCGGGTCGCGGACGTCGTAGCAGTTGGCGGTGGCGGTGATCGCGTAGGCGCAGCTCTGGCTGTACTGCCAGACGCCGATGAAGGTGTAGGCGCCGAAGACCATCACGGAGGCGCCGGTGGCCAGGCCGTCCAGACCGTCCGTCAGGTTCACGCCGTTCGACATCGCGGCGATCATGAAGTACGCGAAGATCACGAACAGCACCGGGCCGACCGACCAGCCGAAGTCGCGCACGAACGAGAGGTGCTGCGAGGCCGGGGCGAGCCCGCGGTCGTCCTTGAACTGCAGTGCCAGGATGGCGAAGGCGAGACCCACCAGGGACTGGCCGGCCAGCTTCGCCTTGGCCCGCAGGCCGAGCGAGCGGCGCTTGACCACCTTGATGTAGTCGTCCAGGAAGCCGACCAGGCCCAGACCCGCCGTCAGGAACAGCACCAGCAGGCCGGAGGCGGTGGGCGACTCGCCCGTTATCGCCTTGGTCGCACCGTAGGCGATCAGTGTCGCCAGGATGAAGGCGATGCCGCCCATCGTGGGGGTGCCGCGCTTGCTGTGGTGGGCCTTGGGGCCGTCGTCGCGGATGTACTGGCCGTAGCCGTGCTTGGCCAGCAGCTTGATCAGGGCCGGCGTGCCGAGCAGCGACAGCACCAGGCCGATCATGCCTGAGAAGAGGATCTGCTTCACCGGGCGGCTCCGTCCGAAAGCAGAGCCTCGGCCACCTTCTCCAGACCCACCGAGCGGGAGGCCTTCACCAGCACCACGTCCCCCGGCTGAAGCTGACTGCGCAGCAGCTCGACCGCCGCGTCCGCGTCGGACACCAGCACCGACTCCTCACCCCACGAACCTTCGTTCCTCGCGCCCAGTTCCATACAGGCCGCCTCGCGTCCGCCGACCGCCACCAGCTTGGTGACGTCGAGCCGGACCGCGAGCCGCCCGATGGCGTCGTGCTCGTCGAGGCTCTCCTCGCCGAGCTCCCGCATCTCTCCGAGCACCGCCCAGGTACGGCGGCGCCCCGGGCCGCGGCCCGCCATCGTCGCGAGGGCCCGCAGCGCGGCCCGCATCGAGTCGGGGTTCGCGTTGTAGGCGTCGTTGACGACGGTGACACCATCGGCCCGGTCGACGACCTCCATGCGCCAGCGGGACAGCGCGCCCGCCTCGCTGAGGGCTTCGGCGGCGTCGTCGACGGACATCCCGAGCTCCACCGCCACCGCAGCGGCGGCGAGGGCGTTCGAGATGTGGTGCTCACCGTACAGGCGCAGCTTCACGGGTGCGGAACCGGCCGGGGTGACAAGCGTGAACGATGGCCGTCCGGTGTCGTCCAGGCGAACGTCCTGGGCCCTGACCTCGGCCTCGCGGCTCTCGCCGAACAGCACCACCCGGGCCTTGGTCCGCTCGGACATCGCCCGGACCAGCGGGTCGTCGGCGTTCAGGATCGCCACCCCGTCGACGGTCAGCGCCTCCACCAGCTCGCCCTTGGCCTCGGCGATGGCCTGCTTGGAGCCGAACTCGCCGACGTGCGCGGTGCCGACGTTGAGCACCACGCCGATGGTGGGCGGCACGATGCCGGTCAGGTAGTCGATGTGGCCCTTGCCGCGGGCGCCCATCTCCAGCACCAGGTGCCGGGTGGAGCCGGTGATCCGCAGGGCGGTGAGCGGCATGCCGATCTCGTTGTTGAACGAGCCGGGCGGGAAGACCGTCTCGCCGCGGCGCTGCAGCAGCTGGCCGATCAGGTCCTTGGTGGAGGTCTTCCCGGCCGAGCCGGTCAGCGCCACGAAGGCGGTGCCGTGGGCCCGTTCGACCACGGCGCGGGCGAGCCGGCCGAGCGCGGTCACCACGTCGTCCACCAGGATCGCGGGCACCCCGACCGGGCGGGAGGCCAGCACGGCGACCGCGCCGGAGGCGGTCGCGCGGGCGGCGTAGTCATGGCCGTCGACGTGCTCGCCGAGCACCGCCGCGAACAGCCCGCCGGGCTCGACCAGCCGGGAGTCGACCACCACCGCCGCGGTGATCTCGGCCGCCGGGTCGGCGCCGTCCAGGGTGCCGCCCACCGCCGCGGCGGCCTCCGCCAGAGTCAGTGCGATCACCGATCCACCTCCTGCATCCGTACGATCGCCTCGCGCAGCACCTCGCGGTCGTCGAACGGCCGCACCTCGCCCCGGACGTACTGCCCCAGCTCGTGGCCCTTGCCGGCCACCAGGACGGCGTCACCCGCGTGCGCGCGGGCCACCGCCAGCGCGATGGCCTCGGCCCGGTCCGGCGCCACCAGCACCTCGCCGCGCTCGGCCTCGGGCACGTCCGCGGCGCCGCCCAGCATCGCGACCAGGATCGCCAGCGCGTCCTCGGAGCGCGGGTTGTCGCTGGTCAGGACGGCGGTGTCGGCGAGCCGGGCGGCGATGGCGCCCATCGGGCCGCGCTTGTAGGGGTCGCGGTCGCCGCCGCACCCCACCACCACGTGCAGCCGCCCCTTGGTGACCTCGCGCAGCGACTCCAGCACCGCCTTGAGGGCGTCCGGCTTGTGCGCGTAGTCGACCACGGCGACGTACGGCTGGCCCGCGTCCACCCGCTCCAGGCGGCCGGGGACGCCGGGGACGGCGGCCACCCCGGCGACCGCCTCGGCCAGCGGGAGGCCGGCGGTGACCAGCGCGGTGATCGCGCCGAGCGCGTTCGCGACGTTGAACGGGCCGGGCAGCGGCACCGAGGCGTCGGCCTCGGCGCCGTCGGGGCCGGCCACCTTGAAGGTGGAGCCGGCCGGGCCGAGCTGGACGTCCACGGCCCGCCAGTCGGCCTCCGGGTCGCCCTGCGCGGAGAAGGTGGTCATCGGGACCGGCGCCTCGGCGGCCAGCCGGCGCCCGTACGCGTCGTCGAGGTTGGCCACGCCGCGGCGGGCCTTGTCCGGCTGGAAGAGCCGGGCCTTGGCCCGGTAGTAGTCCTCCATGTCGGGGTGGAAGTCCAGGTGCTCCGGCGTGAGGTTGTTGAACAGCGCCACGTCGTAGACCACGCCGTCGACCCGGCCGAAGACCAGGGCGTGGCTGGAGACCTCCATCACCACCGCCTCGGCGCCGCGCTCGCGCATCACCGCGAGGACGCCGTGCAGGTCGGTGGATTCCGGGGTGGTGCGCTCGCTCTTGATCCGCTCGTCGCCGACCCGCATCTCGACGGTGCCGATCACCCCGGGCAGCCGGCCGGCGCCGCGCAGCCCGCCCTCCACCAGGTACGAGGTGGTGGTCTTGCCGTTGGTGCCGGTCAGTCCGATCATCAGCAGCCGCTCGCTGGGACGGCCGTAGACCGCCGCCGCCAGCTCGCCCATGACCGCCCGGGGGCTCTCCACGACCAGCAGCGGCGCCCCGCAGCCGGCGGCCAGCTCGGCCCCGGCGGCGTCGGTCAGCACCGCGGCGGCACCGGCCGCGACCGCGGCGGCGGCGAAGGCGGCGCCGTGGTGGTTGGCACCGGGGAAGGCCACGTACACGTCGCCGGGCCGCACCGCCCGGGAGTCGTGGGTGATGCCGGTGACCTGCGGCCCGTCGGCGGGCTCCAGGCCCAGCAGTCGGGCGACCTCGGCGAACGGCATCGCCGCCTCCTCGGTGGGACGGGGCGGACTCGCGGAGATTTGATCGGGTTTCGGCACGGCGGGCAGGCTATCGCCTTTTTCGGCGGCTCTGCTCCCCCTCGGGCGCTGCGGCCCGGCGCCGGGCGCCGAGGGCTGCTGGGCGGGCGTGCCGTGGCCGGGTTCCGGGGTGTGGGGCATCAGGGCTTCCAGTCGACGGGCAGGTTGGGTGCTTCGCTGCCGCTCGGCGGTACCTGCAGGGACTTGAGGGTGAACTCCATCACCTGCTTGAACACCGGGCCGCAGAGCTGGCCGCCGAAGTGGCCGTTGACCGGGTTCTGGATCACGCAGGAGACGGTGACCCGGGGCTGGTCGGCCGGTGCGAAGCCGATGAAGGAGGCGGTGTACCCGGAGTACTTGCCGGTCTTCGGGTCCACCCGGTTGGCGGTGCCGGTCTTGCCGGCCACCCGGTAGCCCGGGATGGCCGCCTTGGTGCCGGTGCCCTGCTCGTCGGTGACCACCGACTCCAGCATCTCGGTGAGGGTCTTGGCGGTCTGCTCGCCCACCACCCGGGAGCCCGCCGGGGCCGGGGCCGGGGTGTAGCGGCCGTCCGGCCCGGTGGTGCCCGCCAGCAGGCTGGGCGGCACCCGGACCCCGCCGTTGGCGATGGTGGAGAAGACCGAGGTGGCCTGCAGGGCGTTGACCGACAGGCCCTGGCCGAACGGGATGGTGAACTGCTGCGAGCCCTTCCAGTCCTCCGGCTTGGCCAGGATGCCCCGGGTCTCGCCGGGGAAGCCGAGCCCGGTGGGCCTGCCGATGCCGAACCTGTCCAGGTACCCGGCCAGCACCTTGTTGGACTCGGCCTGGTCGGCGCCGAGCGTCTCGGCGGCCTCGATGGTGCCGATGTTGGAGGACTTGGCCAGCACCCCGGCCAGCGTCAGGTACCAGGTCTCGTGGTCGACGTCGTCGTGGAAGACCTGGTCGGAGCGTTGCAGGGTGTTGGGCACGGTGACGTGGGTGTCCCAGGTGGCCTTGCCGGTGTCCAGCACCGCCGCCATGGTCATCAGCTTGGCCGTGGAGCCGGGCTCGTAGGCGTCCTGGAGGGCCGCGTTGCCGAGCTGTTCGGGCCTGGCGGTGGACAGGTCGTTGGGGTTGAAACCGGGCGAGGTGGCCATCGCGAGGATCTGGCCGCTCTTCACGTCCTGGACGACCACGTAGCCCTTCTCCGCCCCGGCGTTGGCCACCTGGTCGGTGATCGCCCGCTGGGCCGCCCACTGGATGTCCGGGTGCAGGGTGAGCCGCAGGTCGGAGCCGGGGACCGGCTCCTGCCGGCTGCCGCCGGCGGTGGCGACCATCCGCCCGCCGGCCGAGGCGTACGTGCTGCGGCCGCTCTGCCCGGCCAGCTCCTTCTGGTACTGCAGCTCCAGCCCGCCGGTGCCGACGCCCTCCGAGTTGACGAAGCCGACCAGGTTGGCGGCCAGCCCGTCGGCGGGGTAGACCCGGCGGGTCGACTCGGTGGAGGCGAGGGCGGCCAGCGGATTGGTGCAGGCGACGTCCAGGTACTGGCGTCCGCCCTGCTCGGCCGGCTTGCCGAGCAGCTGGCGCTGGCCGCGGCAGGCGGCGGTGTCGGCCTGCTTGGCGAGCGAGCTGCGCAGTTCGTTGATCTTGTTCTTGACCTCCGGGGTCTGCCGGTAGGCGAGCGGCGAGTACTGGCTCTTCGGGTTCTTCGGGTTCAGGTGCAGCGCGGTGGCGAGCTTCTCCTTGGGCTGGCCGAGGATCGGGGCGAGCAGCGCGGCGGCCTGCTCGGGCCCGTCGGCCAGGTGCAGCGCGGCCGGGGTGAGCAGGGTCGGGTCGCCGACGATGTCGTAGGCGTCCACCGTGGTCGCCAGCACCGTGCCGTCCGCGGCCGTTATCGAGCCGCGCTCGGCGGGCAGTTCCATCCGGACGTACTTGTTGGCGCCCGCGGCGGCGGCCAGCGCGTCCGAGTCGAGCAGCTGCAGCTGCACCAGCCGGCCGGCGAAGACCGTGAACACCAGCGCCAGCGCGACCGTCACCAGGCGCAGCCGGCGGCGCGGGTCGGCCAGCCTGATCGGGCGCGACTGCGGACGGGCCGCGGGGCGCCGGGCCGGCGGCCGGCGGGCGGCCGGACGGCGGGGATCGGCCGACGGCCGCGGGCGCGGGGCGCGCGGGCGCTGCCCGCCGGGCCGGGCGGGCCCGGCCGGGCGCCGGTCGCCCGAGCCTCGGGACGGCTGGCGGGGCGTGCTCATCGCGGCGTACCTCCGGCCTGCGCTGACGGGGTGGCGGCCGGGGCGGCCGTGGACGCCGCGGGCGGCAGCGGGGCGATCTCCACCCCGCCGCCCACCGCGGCCGGCGGGGTGGGTGCGCCGCCCTGCCCGGACGGCGCCGGGGCGGACGCCTGCGGGGAGGGCAGTGGGGCGGCGGGCGTGGCGGCCGGGGCCTGCTGCCACAGGCCGTTGTCGGTGCGCTTGACCGGCGGGCCGTCCTGGGCCTGGGCGGGCTTGCCGAGCACGGTGCCGTCGTCGGACAGGAACACCGGGTCGCCGCCGGGCACCATGCCGAGGTCGCGGGCCCGCCGTTCGAGCGCGTCGGGGGCGGAGAACTGGTCGATCTCGCGTTGCAGCGACTGCTTGCGGTCGGTCAGTTCGGTGGTCTGCCGCTTGAGCCGGGAGAGCTCGAAGGAGTTCTCGTTGAGCGCGGTGTTGAGCATCAGCAGCCCGAGCAGCCCGGCGGTCAGCAGGGCGACCACCAGGACGGCGAACGGGGTGCGTCCGCGGATCTGGCGGGCGCCGGGGCGCACGGTGATCCGCGCCCTGCCGCTCTGCCCCGGGAGCCGACCGCTCCCCCAGGCCCCCTGGCCGGCCACCGGCACCGCCGCCCTCCCTCGTCCCGATTCCCTGGCTCGTCCCGTTTCCCCGGCCCGTCCCGCTGTGCCCGGCCCGTCCCGCTCGCCGGCCGTCCGTCACGCACCCGTCCGGTCCGCGGCCGGCCCGGTCCCGGCGGGCCGGCCGGGTCAGGCCCGGGCTGCCCTGATCCTCTCCGCCACCCGCAGCCGTACGGGGGCGGCGCGCCGGTTCTCCTCGATCTCCTGCTCGGTGGCCAGCTCGGCGCCCCGGGTGAGCAGCTTCAGCCAGGGCTGGTGCTCCTCGGGGATGATCGGCAGGCCGGGCGGTGCGGTGTTGGTGGCCCCGGCCGCCAGGTACTGCTTGACCAGGCGGTCCTCCAGCGACTGGTAGGACATCACCACGATCCGCCCTCCGACGGCCAGCGAGTCGAGTGCGCCCGGGATGGCCCGGTCCAGCACCTCCAGCTCGCCGTTGACCTCGATCCGCAGCGCCTGGAAGGTGCGCTTGGCCGGGTTCCCGCCGGTGCGCCGGGTGGCGGCCGGGATGGCGTTGCGTACCAACTCGACCAGACGCGCGCTGGTGCTGAACGGTTCCTTCTCGCGTTCGCGGACGATCACCGAGGCGATCTTCCCGGCGAACCGCTCCTCGCCGTAGACCTTGAGGATCCGGGCCAGCTGGCCGTGGGTGTAGGTGTTCAGCACCTCGGCGGCGCTCAGGCCGCGGGTCTGGTCCATCCGCATGTCGAGCGGGGCGTCCTGGGCGTAGGCGAAGCCGCGCTCGGCCTCGTCCAGCTGCATCGAGGAGACGCCCAGGTCGAACAGGACGCCCTGGACCTCGGGGATGCCGAGGTCGGCCAGCACCTGCGGGATCTCGTCGTACACGGCGTGCACCAGGGTGGCCCGCTCGCCGAAGGGGGCCAGCCGCTCGCCGGAGAGCTTCAGCGCCGCCGGGTCCCGGTCCACGGCGACCAGCCGGACCTCGGGGAACTGGGTCAGCAGCGCCTCGCTGTGGCCGCCGAGCCCGAGGGTGGCGTCCACCACCACCGCGCCGGGCGCCGCGATGGCGGGCGCCAGTGCGTCCACGCAGCGCTGCAGCATCACCGGGACGTGCTTGGGTGCCGGAGCGTCGTTCGTCATTGCGCGGTGGCGCCCTTCCTCGGTGCGTCCGTCCGGGGCCGGACGGCTGCTCCCATTCTGGCCCACCGGGCCGCGGCGGCAGCACGCCGCCCGTGGTCCCCGCCCGCTCGCCCGGGGAAGGAGGGGCCGCCAGGCACCGGGGAAGGTGTGCCGGGAGGCCAGGAGCGGGTGGAGGCCGCGGGCGGCGCGGGGGCCGCAGCGACCGGCCGGGGAGACACAGTTGACGATCTGCGCGGACTGTGCTCCGGGGCGGCGCCAGCCTATCGCGGGCCACCGCCGAGTCAACGGTCCGCACCGGCGCGCCACCCGGGCGGAGGTACGGATTCCCGCAGGTCGGGGCGGTCGCCCGGGTGACCGCGGCCGATCGGCGCACGGCGGCGGCCCGCGCCGGGACCAACCGGGGCAATCCGGGGCGTACCCGTGCGCAGAGACTCGCGTTCCGCTCGGGGCCCGGTCACGGCACGGATTCGAACAGCGATCACCCGTCCCGCGCGGGCCCGGACCCCACTACCGTCATCCCCATGACAGTGACCCCCGACCGGCCCACGCCGACCGCCGCTGCCAACCCCGCCGAGTCGGTCATCGACCGCTTCGTCGGATCCAACCGGAGCTACGCCGTCGACTTCCGCGACGGCGGCATGGACGCCCGCCCGGTCCAGCAGGTCGCCGTGGTCGCGTGCATGGACGCCCGCCTCGACCTGTTCGCCGCGCTCGGCCTCGAGCTCGGCGACGCCCACATCATCCGCAACGCGGGCGGGGTCGTCACCGACGACACCATCCGCTCGCTCACCATCAGCCAGCGCGCCCTGGGCACCCGCTCGGTGGCGCTGATCCACCACACCGGCTGCGGCCTGCTCGGCCTGACCGAGGACTTCCGCCGGGAGCTGGAGCTGGAGGTCGGCCAGCGGCCGCAGTGGGCGGTGGAGTCCTTCGTCGACCTGGACGGCGACGTCCGCCAGTCGATGCAGCGGGTCCGCACCTCGCCCTTCCTCCCGCACACCGACGACGTCCGCGGCTTCGTCTTCGACGTCCACACCGGCCTGCTCCGGGAAGTCCGCCCCTGACCCTCCCCACCCCTCCCGCCCGCGGTCCGGCCGACGGCGTCCGGGCCGCCGCCCCCTGTGCGGACGAACCGGGACAGGGGCACCCGTGTCGCCCCGCGGCGCCCGCGCACCGGGCGGCGGGCCGGTCCCAAGGGTGACTTCTGCCCGGCCGACAGTGGAGAATGCGCCTGCGGACCGGTCCCCGAACCACCTGGGGCGGTCCGGCCACGATCCCGCCGCCGTAGGGTTCCGACCGGAACCGGACGCGCTGCGGGCCGTGTCATCGGGGTGGGCCGGGCCGTGACGAGGCCCCGGCGTGAGAATGGCCTTTGGGAGCAACGGGTGACGACCTTCAACGGACAGAGCGCAGCAGGCGCACCGCAGCCGGCGGGCCTCGACGCACGCCGCGAGCGGATGGGCCTGACCGAGCTCGCCGCGGTGGCCGAGCGGATCCGGGGCTCCGTGGAGAGCGTGATCGAGGGCAAGCCGGAGGCCGTGCGGATCGCCCTCACCGTGCTGCTGGCCGAGGGCCACCTGCTGCTGGAGGACGTCCCGGGCGTCGGCAAGACCATGCTGGCCAAGGCGCTGGCCCGGTCGGTGGACTGCACCGTGCGCCGGATCCAGTTCACCCCCGACCTGCTGCCGTCCGACGTGACCGGCACCAACGTCTTCGACCAGCACCAGCGCGACTTCGAGTTCCGGCCGGGCGCGATCTTCGCCCAGATCGTGGTCGGCGACGAGATCAACCGGGCCTCGCCCAAGACCCAGTCCGCGCTGCTGGAGTCCATGGAGGAGCGCCAGGTCACCATCGACGGCACCAGCTACGAGCTGCCCTCGCCGTTCATGGTGGTCGCCACCCAGAACCCGGTGGAGATGGAGGGCACCTACCCGCTCCCCGAGGCCCAGCGCGACCGCTTCATGGCCCGCATCTCGATCGGCTACCCGAGCGCGGACGCCGAGTTCGCGATGCTCGACCTGCACGGCGGCGCCAACCCGCTGGACGACCTGCAGCCGGTCGCGCACGCCCACGACATCCTCAAGCTGGTCGAGCTGGTCCGCACCGTCTACGTCTCCGACGCGGTCCGCCGCTACGCCGTCGACCTGGTCGGCGCCACCCGCACCTCCCCGGAGCTGCGCCTGGGCGCCTCCCCCCGGGCCACCCTGCACCTGGTGCGGGCCGCCCGCGCCGCCGCCGCCCTGGACGGCCGCGACTACGTGCTGCCGGACGACATCCAGGCGCTGGCCGTCCCCGTGCTGGCGCACCGCCTGCTGCCCACCGCCGAGACCCAGCTGAGCCGCCGCACGGCCGAGCAGGTCGTCCTCGACCTGGTCGCGCGCCTGCCGATCCCGCGTCCGCAGGGCCGCTGACATGCCGGGGCCGGACAACCCCTCGGGGATCCGGGCCGGCCTGCGGGGCCTGACCACCCGCGGCCGGTCGTTCCTCGCCGCCGGCGCCACCGCGGCGCTGTGCTCGTTCGTCTTCGGTCAGGACGCCCTGTTCCAGATCGGCGTGCTGCTGGCGGCCCTGCCGCTGGCCTCCGCCACCCTGCTGCTGCGCACCCGCTACCGGGTGGCCAGCGGCCGCCGGCTCAACCCGCACCGGGCGGCGGCCGGCCAGGAGGCCCGGGTGCACCTGCGCCTGGACAACGTCTCCCGGGTGCCCACCGGGCTGCTGCTGCTGGAGGACAAGGTCCCGTACGTGCTCGGGCCGCGCCCGCGCTTCGTGCTGGACCGGGTCGAGCCGCGCGGGTTCCGGGAGGTCTCCTACCGGGTCCGCTCGGACCTGCGCGGGCGCTACCCGCTCGGGCCGCTGCAGCTGCGGCTGTCGGACCCGTTCGGGATGTGCGAGCTGACCAGGTCCTTCGCCGCCTCCGACGTGCTGACCGTGGTGCCGCAGGTGCAGGCACTGCCGCCGGTGCGGCTGCCCGGCGAGTGGTCGGGCCAGGGCGAGAGCAGCGCCCACGCGCTGGCGCTGGCCGGCGACGACGACGTGATCCCGCGCGAGTACCGGCACGGCGACGACCTGCGCCGGGTGCACTGGAAGTCCACCGCCCGCTACGGCGAGCTGATGGTGCGCCGCGAGGAGCAGCCGCTCAAGGCCAAGGCCACCGTGCTGCTCGACACCAGGGAGATCGGCCACCGCGGCAGCGGCCCGGCCTCCTCCTTCGAGTGGGCGGTCAGCTGCGCCGCCTCGGTCGGGGTCCACCTGGCCGAGCGCGGCTACCAGACCCGGCTGCTCACCGACACCGGCACCGCGGTACCGGCCCCCGGCATCGCGGTGTCCACCGTCGGCGAGGCCACCGGCCTGCTGCTGGACTCGCTGGCCGTGGTCGAGTGCTCCGACGGCGGCGGGCTGTCCCGCGCCGAGGACGCGCTGCGCCTGGGCGGCGAGGGCCTGCTGGTGGCGATCCTCGGGGCGCTGGACGAGGAGCAGGTCACCCGCCTGACCCGGCTGCGCCGCCGGACCGCCGGCGCGGTGGTCTTCCTGCTGGACACCGGCAGCTGGTCCGGCCTGCGGGCGCTGCTGCCCGAGGGCCCGGACTCCGAGCTGGACGAGCAGGCCAAGCGGCTGCGGCTGGCCGGCTGGACGGTCCTGCCGGTCCGGGCGGGCGACTCGGTCGCCCGGCTGTGGCGGACCGCCGACCGTACCGAAGGCTCCGGCCGCACCGGACACAGCTCCCCCTACCGAGACGAGGTCGGCCCATGACCACCAGGGCGAAGCTGACCCTGTTCGCCGCGCTGGCGACCACGCTCGTGATGTTCAGCCTGCTCCCGGTGCTGGAACCGGACGGCTGGTCGGTGCACGCCGTGCTGCTGATCGCGGCGGTCGGCGCGATCGGCGCGGGCCTGAGGCGGCTGCCGATCCCCCGGATACTGGTGCTCCCGCTCCAGCTGCTGGCCGTGGTGTACCTGGTCATGCTGGGCTTCGTGCAGTCCTCGATGGCCGGCGGCCTGCTGCCCGGTCCGCGGGCGCTGGACGCGCTCGGCTCGGTGCTCGCCCAGGGCGGCACCGACATCCAGGACTACGCCATCCCGGCGCCCGCGACGGCCGGGCTGCGGCTGATCGTGGTCGGCTCGGTGGCGCTGATCGCCGTCCTGGTGGACGCGCTCGCGGTGACCTACCGGCGGGCGGCGGCGGCCGGGCTGCCGCTGCTCGCGCTGTACTCGGTGGGCACCGGCCTGGCCGGCGACACCGGCACGGCCTGGCTGTGGTTCCTGCTGGCCGGCGGCGGCTACCTGGCGCTGCTGCACACCGAGGGCCAGGACCGGATCTCGCGCTGGGGCCGGGTCTTCCACGGCACCGGTCGCACCGCGTCCGGTGCCACCGTGACGCACGGCGGCCGGCAGGCCGGGGTGGTCGCGCTGGCGCTGGCGCTGCTGGTGCCGCTGGTGGTCGGACCGGTCGGGCTGGGCCTGATCGGCGGGTACGGGAACGGCGGCGGGGGCGGCGGCAGCGGCCCGGGCGGCGGCGTGAAGTCGCTCAGCCCGGTGGTCGCGCTCACCGCGGGCCTCAACAACCGCGACAACACCGTCCTGTTCGACTACGTCACCGACGGTCCCAACGCGGCCGAGATGTACCTCCGGGTCGCCGCGCTGGACGAGTTCGACGGCGTGGAGTGGAAGTTCGGCGACCAGGACCCGGTCGCCGTCCCGCCGGTCTTCCCGCCGCCGGACGGCCTGGCCGCCGGCGCCGCCCCGGACACCGTGCACACCAGCGTCAAGGTCACCGACAGCCTGGCCAGCGACTGGCTGCCGATGCCGTACCCGGCCACGTCGGTCAAGGTGGCCGGCCACTGGCGCTTCGACCCGGTCACCCGGATGGTCAGCGGCGAGAACGGCCAGAAGTCCAACGGCCTGCCGTACGAGGTCACCAGCCTGGACGTGCAGCCCACCGCCGACCAGCTGCGGGCGGCCGGCCAGGCGCCCAGGGACATCACCGACCGCTACCTGCGGCTGCCGGACAACCTGCCGCCGGAGGTCAAGGCCACCGCGCAGCAGGTCACGGCCGGCCGGACCAACGCCTACGACCGGGCCCTCGCCCTGCAGACCTGGTTCACCAGCGGCCAGTTCACCTACTCGACCAAGGTCGACGCGGGCACCGGGCCGGACGCGATCCGCAAGTTCCTGGACGACCGGCAGGGCTTCTGCGTCCACTTCGCCGCCACCATGGCGGCGATGGCCAGGACCCTGAACATCCCGGCCCGGGTGGCCATCGGCTTCACCCCCGGCCAGGAGATGGGCGGCCGCAACCGGCAGGTCCGCAGCATGGACTACCACGCCTGGCCGGAGCTGTACTTCCCCGGCAGCGGGTGGACCCGGTTCGAGCCCACCCCGAGCCGCGGCTCGGCACCGGTCTACACCCGGGACAAGAACGCGCCCGAGCCGGCCGCCCCGTCCCAGGAGCCGACCGCCGCGCCGACCGGCACCGCCTCCGCGGCGCCGTCCGCCGACGCGTCCTGCGACGCCAAGCTGCGGCGGGCCGGCGAGTGCGGCGGCGACCGGCAGAGCACGCCGGTCGGGACGGCCCAGCCGGGCTGGTGGCAGGACCCGGCGGTGCTGGCCTCGCTCGCGCTGGGCGCCCTGCTGCTGGCCCTGCTCGCCACGCCGATGGTCTGGCGGGCCAGGATCCGCAGCCGGCGCCTGGGCACCGGCCGCTACCGGGCCGGCGCCGAACGGGCCGACCTGACCGACGCCCAGGTGCTGGCCGCCTGGCAGGAACTGATCGACTCGGCCTGGGACCTGGGCATCCCGCCGGACGACGCCCGGACCCCGCGCCGCACCGTGCAGCGGCTCACCGAGACCGGTGACCTCGGCACCGCGGCGGCCGAGGCGGCCGGGCGGGTGGCACTCGCCACCGAGCAGGTCATGTACGCCCGCGAGCTGGGCCCGCTGGCCCCGCTCGGTCCGGACGTCCGCACCGCCCGGGAGGGCCTGAAGGCGGGCGCCGGACGCGTCGGACGGGTCCGCGCGGTGCTGCTGCCGGCCTCCATGCTGCGGATCTGGTGGCGGGCGGCCGACCGCGTCATGGCGGCCCGTCAGGCGGTCCGGGAGCGGACCGGCCGGGCCGCCCAGGCGGTCCGCGCCCTGGCCGCCAGGGCCGTCGCGCCGCTGCGCCGCAGGCGCTGACCGTGCCCGGCCCCCCGGGGCCGGGCACAGCAGAGGGCGGGCAGTCTTCCGACTGCCCGCCCTCGCGGCTCTCCTGCTCCGGTCCAGCTGGCGATCCGCCCGGACTCCGTGCCCGTCGGCCCTGGTCTACAGGCCGTCGTGCTCGTCCCTGCGACGCTGCCAGCGCTGCTCCATACGATCCATGACGCCGGCCTTGCGGCGCGGTGGTGAGGCCGTTCTCGGGCCCGCACCGGACCCGACCGGGCCCCGCCTCCACGCGGTGACGGCGAGGACCGCACAACCCAGCATCACCAGAAACCCGACCACACTCACCCAGATCAGCTGGGCGACCATGCCGCCCATCAGCAGAGCGATGCCCGCCACGAACCCTGCGGCGGCCAGATAGACCCTCCGACGGGTGTAGGTGCGCAGCCCGGTTCCCTCAAGCGCTGACGCGAACTTGGGATCTTCGGCGTACAGCGCTCGCTCCATCTGCTCGAGCAGTCGCTGCTCGTGCTCCGAGAGCGGCACGGAGTCCTCCTACTCGTCGGTCGCGGGGCGACCGGTCCGCCACCCCTGGCTGGCCCTGTGTGGTCCATATGCCCCAAGGGTCCGGGTGTCATGCTTTCCGGCTTTACCCAGATCATACGGTCCAGCGGCCTGCTTCGGCGTGGTCAATCCTGCGTGGCTCGGGCCACTTCGGCAGTGGGCCCGCACGCTGCCCAACGCCGCAGGACACGGACAAGTGCCCGACGGCGCGCAAACATCCCGGTGACCTGCCGCCGACGCCCGGTGGACCGCCCGGCGACGGCGACCGGTCCGGCCGTCGCCGGTCCGGCCGGGCGACGCCTCAGACCAGCTCGCCCAGCAGGTGCAGCTGGGTCGCGACGGCGTGGAAGGCCGGCTGCTCGGACGCGGCCAGCTCCAGCTTCAGCAGCGCCTCCATGGCGCCGGGCTCGGTGTCCACCAGGACTCCGGGGACGAGGTCGGCGAAGACCCGTACGCCGTGCACCGAGGCGACCCGCAGCCCGGCCGCCCCCGCCAGCTCGGCGAGCTCCTCCCCGGTGAACCGGCGCGGCATCGGGTCGCCGGGGCCCCAGCGGCCGTCGGTGGCGCCCAGGACGGCCTCGGCCTCGGCGAAGTGCCCGGCCAGCGCCCGGGCCAGCACCGCGCCGTTGCGGTTGGCGGCGAGCAGGGAGACCAGGCCGCCCTTGCGCAGCGTCCCGGTGAGGCTGCCCAGGGCCTCCGCCGGGTCGTCCACCATCTCCAGCACGCCGTGGCAGAGCACCGCGTCCACCGAGCCGCCCTCGACCAGCTCCGGCAGGGTCTGGGTGTCGCCCTGCACGGCCCGGACCAGCTCGGTGACCCCGGCCTCGGCGGCCCGGCGCTCCAGCGCGAACAGCGCGTCGGGGCTCGGGTCCACCACCGTCACCCGGTGGCCGAGCCGGGCCACGGGCACGGCGAAGTTGCCCGTGCCGCCGCCCGTGTCGAGGACGTCCAGCACCGGCTGGTCCAACTCGGCGGCCCGCCGCTCCAGGGCCGCCCGCACCACCTCCCAGACCACGGCGGTACGCAGGGCACTGCGGGGACGCGTCGGGTACACGGGTGGGCTCCTCGGGCGTGTGGTTCGGCCGGACGGCTCCACCTTAGACCGAGGCGCCGCAGGCGCCGCGGACCCGGCCCGCGGGCGGTCCGCTCAGCCGGCCTCCTCCAGGGGGAGCGGCTGCGCCGGCGGGGCCGGCGACAGCCCGAGCAGGCGCTGCACCAGGCGCAGGTACAGCGCGGTGTTGCGGATCAGGTCGTCCGCGTCCCGGGCGGTGGCGGCGCCGGCGATGCCGGCCTCGGCGGCCGCGCGGCGGCGGGCCCCGGCCGCGAAGTACACCGCCCACTCGGCGAGCTCGGGCGCGACCTCGGGCAGCAGCTCCCAGGCACTGCGGATGGCCTGGCGCCGGCGCGGCTGCCGTTCGGGCCGGCCGCGGACGGCCAGCACCGCCGCCGTGGAGCGCAGCGCGGCCAGGTGGGCGGTGGCGTAGCGCTCCAGCGGGTCCTGGAGGGCGCGGGCCTGGTCGAGGGTGCGGTGGGCGTGCCGCAGCAGGTCGAGCGCGGCCGGCGGGGCGGCGGCCCGGCGGGGCACGGGGTGGACGTCGGCGCCGCGGGCCCGCGGGACCTGGACGGCGGACGGGTACGCGCTGGGCAGCGGAAGGGCGGACGGCTGGTCGGCGACAGAGCGGCGGGCGACGGGCTCAGGACGGCTGACGGTCATGGCTCCCCCGGTCCGAGGCGGGTGCCCGGGCCGGATTGACCCGTGCAGGACCATCGTGAACCGCACCACTGACAAGTCGGCCGGCCGTCGGCCCGCGAACCAGCCTTGCCCGGGACGGGCGCACGGGCGGCGGCGCCCGGTCGACTCCCCCGCGGGTCGACCGGGCACCGCCCCCCGGCAGGCCGAGTCGGGGCGCGCGGCCGCACGCCGCGTCGCCCCGAATCTCCCCCCGCGCCGCCGTCCCCCCAGGACCGGCAGCGCCCCGCACACTCTGCCGTCCTCGCAGGTGGGACGGCATCCGTCGGGGTACTCAAGTGCGAGACTGAGTATCCGTACTCAGTTCCGGCGCACCCGGGACGGGACCGGGCGGGGTGCAACCGCGGCGCCGCCCGCGGCGTCCTGACAGCGCCGGGCCCGGTACGGGTACGGTGTGGCCCGGCCGGCCGGGGGCCGGTGCGGCGGCGGTGAAGGGGAGCACAGAGTTGAGCATCATTCCGTTGGTCTTCACCAGCGGCTGGGCGAGCGGGATCAACGCCTATGCCGTGGTGCTGCTGCTGGGCCTGTTCGGCCGCTTCGGCGGGGCGGACAGCGTGCCGCCGGCGCTGGAGCGCACCGATGTGCTGCTGGCCGCCTGCGCGCTGTTCCTCTGCGAGGCCGTGGCCGACAAGATCCCGTACGTGGACACCGTCTGGGACGCCGTGCACACCGTGATCCGCCCGGCCGCCGGCGCCACCGTGGCCGCCCTGATGGCCTCGCACGACCCCGGCTCGCTGGGCGAGGTCGCCGCGGGGGCGGTGGGCGGCACCACCGCGCTGGTCAGCCATCTGACCAAGGCCTCGCTGCGGATGGCCGTCAACACCTCGCCGGAGCCCGCCTCCAACATCATCGTCAGCCTGCTGGAGGACCTCTCGGTGGCCGGTCTGGTCACCCTGGCGGTCTTCCACCCGTGGGCGGCCGCCTCGATCGCCGCGGTGCTGCTGGTGCTCGGGGTGCTGCTGGTGCTGCTGGCGGTCTCCCGCATCCGGCGCTTCCTGCAGCGCCGCCGCGAACGCCGGGCCGGCCGCGCGGCCGCCGCGGTGGCGTAGGGCGGGTCCCGGAGGCGCCCCGCCGGAGGACGCCCCCGGTCCTGCCGGGCGGACCCACCGACGCCAGCGCCCGGGTGCGGCCCGGCACGAGGCCCTTCACCGGCACGCCCGGCCCGTCGCCCACCGCCGCGCACCGATCCGCCGCGCACCGGCCCGGCGGGCAGCCGAACCCGGCCAATGACGGAACCGACCTCCGGCAGGCGCGGCCGCCGGCGGGCCAGGTCCGTCGCGCGCCCGGGTGCCGGCCGGAGCCGGGTCCGGTACGGCCTAGGATCTTCTGCCATGGCACGGATCGTCATCATCGGCGCGGGAATGAGCGGGCTCGCGGCCGCCGCCAGGCTGGCCACCCTCGGGCACCGGGTGACGGTCTGCGAGGCCTCCGGCACGTACGGCGGGCAGGCCGGGCGGCACGAGTTCGACGGCTTCCGCTTCGACACCGGCCCGACCCTGCTCACGCTGCCCGCGGTCTACCGCGACCTCGCGCTGAAGACCGGCAAGGAGCCGCTGGAGCAGCTGGTCGGGCTCGCGCCGGTCGACCCGGAGAGCCGTCACCTGTTCCCCGACGGCACCGACCTGCTGCTGCCCAACGCCTCCCGCGGCGGCGTCGGCCAGGCGCTGGACGCCGCGTTCGGCGCGGGCTCGGGCGCCGCCTGGGCCGAGGTGATGAACCGGGGCCGGGCGGTCTGGGAGGCCACCCGCCGCCCGCTGCTGGAGGAACCCCTCCCGGACGACACCTCGCCGCTGCGCACCGACCCCTACCCCGCCGCCCCCCGGCGCGGCCTGGCCCGGCTGCGCCGCCGCCCCGGGTCCACGCTGGCCGAGGTCGCCCGCCACGAACTGGGCGGGCACCCCGGCCCGGCCCAGCTGCTGCACGAGTACGCGCTGCGCTTCGGCCTGGACCCGCGCGAGGCCCCCGCCGGGGCGACCGTGCTGCCGTACATGGAGCAGTCCTTCGGCGTCTGGTACGTCCGCGGGGGCATCCGGGCGCTGGCCGAGGCGGTGTACCGGCGGTGCGAGCTGCGCGGGGTGGAGTTCCGCTTCGGCACCCCGGTGACCGAGGTGCTGACCGCCGGCGGCCGGGTGAGCGGGGTGCTGGCGGACGGGAAGCCGCTCGACGCGGACCTGGTGGTCGCAGCCGGCGGGCACGACCGGCTGGTCCCCGGGCCCTCGTCCCGGCCGGTCCCGTCGGCCGGGGCCCGGTTGCTGACGGTCTTCCTCGCCCTCGACGGCGCGCGGCCCGCCGGTACCCCGCACCGGACCGTGGTGCACGCCGCCGACCCGGCGCGCGAGTGGGAGCAGGTGTTCGGGGCGGGTGTCCTGCCCGAGCGGCCGACCGTCCAGGTGCTGCGGCCCGACGACGCCTCGCTGGTCCCCTCCGGCGGGCACGAGGCGGTCACCCTGACCGTCACCGTCCCCGAGCAGGGCGAACCCGGTCCGGCCGAGCTGGAGTCCTACACCGACGGGCTCCTCGGCCACCTGGCCGCGGCCGGCCCGGACCTGCGCGGGCGGGTCCGCCGGTACGAGAGCAGGATCAGCGCGCCGATGCCGCCGCCCGCGCTCGCCGGGGCGGGCGGTGCCTATCTCGGTGCCCCGAACCGGGCGGCGGTCCCCGGCCTGTACCTGGTCGGCGCGCACGCGCACCCCGGCGGCGGGCTGGCCCGGGTCGGCATGTCCGCCTCGATCACGGCGGGCCTGATCGGCCCGGCCTGACCGCGCCCCGGCCCGCCGTCGGGACCGGTCTGCCCCCGGGACCGGCTCAGCCCTGCTGCTGGTAGTCCCAGGGCTGCGGCTGGTACTCGGGCGAGGCCTGCGGCTGCTGCGGGATGCCCTGGTACGGCTGCTGCTGGTACTCCCAGCCCTGCGCCGCCTGCTGCTGCGCCGCGTACGGGTCCTGGTACTGCGGCTGGCCGTACGGGTCCTGGTACTGCTGCTGGTAGACGGGCTGACCGTACACGTCGTACCCGTACGGCTGCTGCTGCTGGTACTCCCAGCCCTGCGCGGCCTGCTGCTGGTACTGCGGCTGGCCGTAGGCGTCGTAGGCGTAGGCCTGCTGCTCCTGCGGCTGCTGCGGGTCCTGCTGGTAGGCGGCTGGCTGCTGCGCGGTGTAGACGCCGTCGTCCGGGCCGATCTCCTGGAGCTCCTCGTAGGCGTACGGGGCCTCGGCCTCCTCCGCCTCCACCGGGCCGACCTCGCCGACCGGCGCCACCGCCTCGACGGCGGCCACCGCGGCGGCGCCGCCGGTGACGGCGCCCAGCAGCGGAACCCTGGCCAGCGGGCCCGGCAGGGAGCCGTCGGCCCCGCGCAGCGACCAGCCGACCGGGCGGCCGCGCTTGACCGCCAGCGTGACGAAGGTCTGCCCGACCGCGAAGACGGCCGCTCCGGCCCCTATCACCAGGACCGAGCTCAGCCGCATCCCGGCGACCACGCAGAGGAATCCGGCCAGCGCGAGCGCCCGCCAGAGCAGCGGGGCGCGGTTCTGCAGCAGCAGTTCGGCCACCAGCCAGAGCGCCACCAGCGCCAACGCGACGTACAGCAGCAGGTATCCGATGCCCATCCCCGCTACCTCCAGTCGCGTACCGCGCGGTTGCGGGCGACTGTACCCGCTCCCGGCCCGCAGACCCACATCCCCGGCGGCCCCGCGCGGGGCGGGCCGCGGGCGGGCGGTCAGCGCTGGTGCAGACCGAGGTTCTGGTAGATCTCCAGGGTCGAGGTGGAGTGGTTCAGCGTGATGAAGTGCAGACCGGGCGCGCCCTCCGCGAGCAGCCGCTCGGACATGGTCGTGGCGTGCTCGATGCCGATCGCCCGGACCGCGTCGGGGTTGTCGGCGACCGCCAGGAAGCGCTCCACCAGCTCGGGCGGGAAGTCCGAGCCGGACAGCTGCGGGAAGCGCTCCAGCTGCCTGATGTTGGTGACCGGCATGATCTCCGGGATGATCGGCGTCGCGCAGCCCGCGGCGGCGACCCGGTCGCGCAGCCGCAGGTAGTCCTCGACCTCGAAGAACATCTGGGTGATCGCGTAGTCCGCACCGGCCCGGCACTTGGCGACGAAGTGCCGGATGTCGTCGTCCCAGTTCTCCGAGCGCGGGTGCATCTGCGGGAAGGCGGCCACGCCCACGCAGAAGTCGCCGATCCCCTTGATCAGCTCGACCAGCTCGTACGCGAAGGTGACGCCCTCCGGGTGGCGGACCCACTCGCCCATCGGGTCGCCGGGCGGGTCGCCGCGCACCGCGAGGACGTTGCGCACGCCCTCGTCGGCGTACTGGCCGATGATGTTGCGCAGTTCGGCGACCGAGTGGTCGACCGCGGTGAGGTGGGCGACCGGGGTCAGCGTGGTCTCGGTGGCGATCCGGCCGACCAGGTTGACCGTGCGGCCGCGGGAGGAGCCGCCGGCGCCGTAGGTCATGCAGACGAAGTTGGGATCGAGCGACTCGACCCGGCGGATCGCGTCCCAGAGCCGGCGCTCGGCCTCCTCGCTGCGCGGGGGCATGAACTCGAACGAGAACGAGCGGTCACCTGCCGCCAGCAGATCGCGCACGGTCTGCGCACGGTCGGTCCTGGTGGAGGGAATCCCTAGTGCCATGCTCGCAGGTTAGCCGGGATGCGGAGAGGCCGACCAAACGAGGTCCACCAAGTGAGACACCCGTCGAGACGGTTTCGGCCACCCTGGGAGGCGGGTGCCGGGCGCCGTGGTGAGAGGGCCGCCGGACACCCCGATAGTCTGATTGTCAGCCAATCGATCCGGAGTTCCCCGTGCGTTCGCCCACCGGTCTGCCCAGCCACCCCCTCGACGCGGAAGCCGTACGGACCCGCGTCAACACGGCCCTCGCCGAGTTCATGGACGGCCGCACGGCCCTGCTGGACGGCATCTCCCCCCAGCTCCGCCCGGTCGCCGACGCCCTGCGCGACTTCCTGCTCGACGGCGGGAAACGGCTGCGGCCGGCCTTCTGCTACTGGGGCTGGCGCGGCGCCGGCGGCAGCGACCGGGACCCCGGCATCACCCGGGCGGCCGCCGCCCTCGAACTGCTCCAGGCGAGTGCACTCGTCCACGACGACCTGATGGACCGCAGCGACACCCGCCGCGGCCTGCCCTCCGTGCACCGCCGGTTCGAGGCGCTGCACCGCAGCAGCGGCTGGCGCGGCGACCGCGAACAGTACGGCGCCTCCGCGGCCGTCCTCCTCGGCGACCTGCTGCTGATCTGGTGCGACGAGCTGTTCAACAACTGCGGCCTGCCGCCGCAGGCCGTCCGGGCCGCCAAGCCCGCCTTCGACCTGATGCGCACCGAGGTCATGGTCGGCCAGTACCTCGACGTCCTCGAACCGGTGGCCGGCGACTCCGCCGACCCCGACGCCCTCGACCGGGCCCGGACCGTCCTGCACTACAAGTCCGCGAAGTACACCATCGAGCGCCCGCTCCAGGTCGGCGCCGTCCTCGCCGGGGCCGGCCCCGACCTGGTCGCCGCCTACGCCGCGTTCGGCCTGCCGCTCGGCGAGGCCTTCCAGCTCCGCGACGACCTGCTCGGCGTCTTCGGCGACCCCGCGGTCACCGGGAAGCCGGCCGGCGACGACCTGCGCGAGGGCAAGCGGACGCTGCTGGTCGCCCACGCCATGCGGGGCCTGCCCGCGGCGGACGCGCGGCACCTGGACGAGCGGCTCGGCGCGGCGGACCTGACGGCCGAGGAGGTGCCGGTGCTGCGGGCGCTGGTCGAGCGCAGCGGGGCGGCGGATCTGGTGGAGAAGCGGATCGACGAGCTGATGCGGGAGTCCCTGGCCGCCCTGGACGCCGCCCCCCTCGCCCCCGGCCCCACCCGCACCGTCCTCCTCTCCCTCGCCGAAGCCGCCACCACCCGCAAGTACTGACCCCCCGGGGAATCCAGGAGCGCCCACCGGGAGACGGGGGCACCCCCCAGGGGCGCGGGGAACTGCGCGAGGTCGGAAGCGGATCACCGTTCAGCCGGGGTCGGTGACCGAGTTGCAGGTGGTGCCCTGCCGTTTCGCGCAGTTCCGCCCCCAGCCTTCGGCCGGGAGGTGCCCCCAGCGCCCCTATGGGTGCCCCCCGGCGCCCCTGAAATCCACCGCGCGTCCGCCGGGAGGTGTCAGCGGTTGCGGAGGCGGCGGGCGAGTTCGGCGGCGGCTGCGCCCGGGTCGTCGGCTGCCGTGATGGCGCGGACGACGACCACCCGGTCGGCGCCGGCCGCGAGGACCTCGTCCAGGTTGGTGAGGTCGATGCCGCCGATGGCGAACCAGGGCCGGTCGGTCGGCTGCTTCGCCGCGTACGAGACCAGCGAGAGCCCCGGTGCGTGGCGGCCGGGCTTGGTGGGGGTGGGCCAGACCGGGCCGGTGCAGAAGTAGTCGACGCCGGCCTCGGTCAGCGCGGTGTCGACCTCGGACTCGGCGTGGCAGGAGCGGCCGATCAGCACGTCGGGCCCGAGGATCGCCCGCGCCGCCGGCACCGGCAGGTCGTCCTGCCCGAGGTGCAGCACCTGCGGCCGGGCCGCGTGCGCCACGTCGGCCCGGTCGTTGACCGAGAAGAGCTTGCCGTGGCGGCGGGCCGCGTCGGCGAAGACCTCCAGGTACTCGAGTTCCTGCTTCGCCTCCAGCCCCTTGTCCCGCAGCTGGACGATGTCCACGCCGCCGGCCAGCACCGCGTCCAGGAACTCGGGCAGGTCGCCCTGCTCGCGGCGGGCGTCGGTGCACAGGTACAGCCGGGCGTCCGCCAGCGCGGTGCGGGGGTCGGCCGTCACAGCAGCATCGCCTGGGCGCGGCGCTTCACCTCGGTGCCCCGGTTCTCCCGCAGCGCCTGGATCGGGCTGCCGGGCAGCGACGGGTCCTCGGTGAACATCCACTCGAGGATCTCCTCGTCGTTGAGCCCGCAGTCGCGCAGCACGGTCAACGTCCCGACCAGGTGCTTCACCGGCCCGGTGGGCTCGATGAAGTCGGCGGGCACCTGCAGCGAGTTGTTCTCGCCGCGGCGGACGGCCAGCAGGGTCCGGTTCCTCACCTGGTCCCGGACCTCGGTGATCTGCACCCCCCACAGCTCCGAGATGTCGGGCAGGTAGAGCCACGCGGGGACAAGGGCTTCAATCTTGGGATCAATCTTGCTCACGCCCCCAGCCTGCCACCTCCCGAGGCCCTCGCGCACCACCTCCCCGGCCGGGCCCCGCCGCTCCCCCGGTCGGCCACCCGGCCGGCCCCCGGTCAGGACCCCGGTCCGGCGGCCGCCGCCTTGAGCTGGACGGACGGGTCCGCGGCCAGGGCGCGGTCGAGCACCGCACCCCGGTCGATCAGCCGCTTGGCCTGGTTGAGGTCGCGCGGGCGGTCCACCGACAGGGTCGCGACCAGCGCCCCCTGACGCAGCCACAGCACCGACCAGGACGCCTCCTCGGGCGAGCCGCGGTGGATCAGCTCGTCGGCACCGGCGTGCCGGCCCGCGTACTGGACCATGTGCCCGAACTGCTCGGACCAGAAGTACGGCACCGGGTCGTAGGGGGTGTCGGCGCCGAGCATCACGGCGGCCGCGGCGCCGCCGGACTGCAGCGCGTGGTCCCAGTGCTGGACGGCCAGCCGGGTGCCGGAGCGGGCCGAGGGGTAGGAGACGCAGTCGCCCACCGCCCACACGCCGGGGGCGGTGGTGCGCAGCCGGTCGTCGACCAGGATCGCGCCGTCGGGGTCGAGTTCCACCGCGGAACCGGCCAGCCAGCCGGTGGCGGGACGGGCGCCGACGCCGACCAGCAGTTCGTCGGCGGCCAGCCGGGTGCCGTCGGTGAGCACCACCGCCGCGGGTTCGGCCGCCAGGACGCCGACCCCGCAGCGCAGGTCGACCCCGGCGGCGGCGTACCAGCCGGCCATCGCCGCGCCGACGGGTCCGGGCAGCGCTCCGGCCAGCGGGGCCGGTCCCGCCTCGACCACGGTCACCTCGCAGCCGAGCTGCCGGGCCACCGTCGCGGTCTCCGCGCCGATCCAGCCGGCCCCGGCGAGCACCAGCCGCACGCCCGGGCGCAGCCGTTCCCGCAGCGCGAGGGCATCGTCCAGGGTGCGCAGCAGGCGGGCGCCGGGGGCGCCGGGCAGCGGCCGGGGGGCGGCGCCGGTGGCGATCACCAGGCCGTCGTACGGGAGCTCGCCGGCGTCGGTGTGCAGCACCCCGGGGTGGAGGGCGAGGGCGCGGCGGCCGGGCAGCAGGTCGATGCCGAGGTGGTCCCAGTCGATGTCGAAGGCGGTGCTGTCGGCCTGGCCGAGCAGCACGTTCTTGGAGAGCGGCGGCCGGTCGTAGGGGCGGTGCGGCTCGTCGCCGAGCAGCGAGATCCGGCCCTCCCAGCCTCCGCGCCGCAGGCCCAGGGCGGCCTGGGCGCCCGCCATGCCCGCCCCGACCACGACCACTCGTCCGGTTCTCTTCAGTTCGACCACCGGGTCAGCCTATCCAGCGGGGTGTCCACCCTCCGTACGCACCTTCGGGATGGGCGGCGCCCGGCGTTATGGTGGACGGGCACCTCACACGGGAGCCCGGTGCACCGGGCTGAGAGGCGGGCTGGTGCGGCCTGCGACCGTCCGAACCTGATCCGGGTCATGCCGGCGAAGGGAGTTACCGACTTTGGCACGGACATCTGCGGCCGGGACGCCGGCGGCGCGCACGCCCGACGTGCTGGTGATCGGCGGCGGGATCATCGGCCTGGGCGTGGCCTGGCGGACGGCGCAGCGCGGACTGGCGGTCGCTGTCGTCGACCCGGCGCCGGGCGGCGGGGCGGCGCAGGTCGCGGCCGGCATGCTGGCGCCGGTCACGGAGCTGCAGTACGGCGAGGAGCCGCTGCTGCGGCTCGGGATGGCGTCGAACGAGCGGTACGCCGACTTCGCCGCGGAGCTGACCGCCGCCACCGGCCTGGACACCGGCTACCGCCGGACCGGCACGCTGGCGGTGGCGCTGGACTCCGACGACCGCGAGGAGCTGCGCGAGCTGCTCGCCTTCCACCAGCGGCTCGGACTGGAGTCGCACTGGCTGACCGGCCGCGAGTGCCGCAAGCTCGAGCCGATGCTGGCCCCGGGAGTGCGCGGCGGGCTGCAGGTGACGGGCGATCACCAGGTGGACGGCCGGCGGCTGGCGAAGGCCCTGCTGGCCGCGTGCGAACGCGAGGGCGTGCTGCTGCACCGGTCCGAGGCCGCCGCGCTGCTGGTCGAGGACGGCCGGGCCACCGGGGTCCGGCTGGCCGACGGCTCCGAGCTCACCGCCGGGCAGCTGGTCCTGGCGGCGGGCTGCCGCAGCCACCTGCTGCCGGGGCTGCCCGCCGGGGTGCTGCCGCCGGTCCGTCCGGTCAAGGGCCAGGTGCTGCGGCTGCGGATCCCGCAGCCGTACGCGCCGTTCCTGTCCCGCAACGTGCGGGCCGTGGTGCGCGGGCAGCACATCTACCTGGTGCCGCGGGCCGACGGCGAGCTGGTGATCGGGGCGACCAGCGAGGAGCTGGGCCACGACACCACCGTCACCGCCGGCGGCGTGTACGAGCTGCTGCGCGACGCGCACGAGCTGATCCCCGGCATCACCGAGCTGCCGCTGGCGGAGACCGGTGCCGGGCTGCGGCCCGGCTCGCCCGACAACGCCCCGCTGCTCGGCCCGACCGCACTGCCCGGCCTCACCGCCGCCACCGGCCACTACCGCAACGGCGTGCTGCTCACCCCGGTCACCGCCGATCTGATCGCCGAGCAGCTGGCCACCGGTGTGCTGCCCGGACTCGCCGCCCCCTTCTCCCCCAGCCGCTTCACCGCAGAGGTCCCGTCATGAACCAGATTCCGCTCACCGTCAACGGCGAGCCCCGCGAGCTGCCCGCCTCGACCACGCTGGCCGAGGTGGTGGCCCAGCTGAGCAAGGCGCCCTCGGGGGTGGCCGCGGCGCTCAACGAGGCGGTGGTGCCGCGCGGGTCGTGGACCGCGACGGTGCTGAGCGCCGGCGACCGGGTCGAGATCCTCACCGCCGTCCAGGGCGGCTGAGCGCCGTGGCGGACGACGTTCTCACCATCGCCGGGACGGCCTTCACCTCCCGGCTGATCATGGGCACCGGCGGCGCCCCCAGCCTGGACGTGCTGGAGCAGGCGCTGCTGGTCTCCGGGACCGAGCTGACCACGGTCGCGATGCGCCGCGTCGACCCCGGCACCCAGGGGTCGGTGCTCGACGTGCTGACCCGCAACGGCATCCGGGTGCTGCCCAACACGGCCGGCTGCTTCACCGCCGGGGAGGCGGTGCTGACCGCCCGGCTCGCCCGCGAGGCGCTCGGCACGGACTGGGTGAAGCTGGAGGTGATCGCCGACGAGCGGACCCTGCTGCCCGACCCGATCGAGCTGCTGGACGCCGCCGAGACGCTGGTCGACGACGGCTTCACGGTGCTGCCGTACACCAACGACGACCCGGTGCTGGCCCGCAAGCTGGAGGACGTCGGCTGTGCGGCGATCATGCCGCTGGGTTCGCCGATCGGCTCCGGCCTCGGGATCCGCAACCCGCACAACTTCCAGCTGATCGTGGAGAACGCGGGCGTCCCGGTGGTGCTGGACGCGGGCGCCGGCACCGCCTCCGACGTGGCGCTGGCGATGGAGCTGGGCTGCGCCGCGGTGATGCTGGCCTCCGCGGTGACCCGGGCCCAGGACCCGGTGCTGATGGCCGAGGCGATGCGCCGGGGCGTGGAGGCCGGGCGGCTCGCCCACCGGGCCGGGCGGATCCCGCGCCGGTTCCACGCCGAGGCCTCCTCGGCGATGGCCGGCCGGGCCGAACTGGACGTGCGGGAGCGCCCGGCGTTCTGACCGGGTCTCAACTTCGGCACAGACCGGCCCGCGACGGGCAGGCCCCGGGCCCGCCCGGGGCCTGCGCCTCTACACTCCTCTGGTGGACATGACGCTGCGCGACCCCCTGATCGGAACGCTGCTCGACGGCCGGTACCGGATCGAGCAGCGGGTCGCCGCCGGTGGGATGTCCACGGTCTACCGGGGGCTGGACACCCGGCTGGACCGGGTGGTGGCGCTGAAGGTGATGCACCCGTCGCTGGTCGGCGACAGCGACTTCACGGCCCGGTTCATCCGCGAGGCCAAGGCCATCGCCCGGCTGGCCCACCCCAACGTGGTGAACGTCTTCGACCAGGGCGCCGACGGCCAGACCGTCTTCCTGGCGATGGAGTACGTGCCCGGTTCCAACCTGCGGGACGTGTTGCGCGACCGGGGCGCGCTGTCGGTGCGGGCCGCGCTGGACGTGATGGAGCCGATCCTGGCCGCGCTCGGCGCCGCCCACCGGGCCGGCCTGGTGCACCGGGACATCAAGCCGGAGAACGTCCTGATCACCGAGGGCGGCATGGTCAAGGTCGCCGACTTCGGCCTGGTCCGGCTGCTCTCGGCGGCCGGCGGCGAGGTCACCAGCACCACCGAGGCGGGCACCGTGCTCGGCACCGTCTCGTACCTGGCCCCGGAGCAGATCCGGCAGGCCCCGACCGACCAGCGGGTCGACGTGTACGCGGCCGGCATCCTGCTGTACGAGCTGCTCACCGGCACCAAGCCGCACTCCGGCGACCACCCCGCCCAGGTGATGTACCAGCACCTGCACGAGCGGGTCCCGGCGCCGTCGCTGTCCGCCCCGGCGGTGGGCCCGGAGCTGGACGCGATAGTGGCCGCCGCCACCGCCCACGACCCCGAGGCCCGGCCCTGGGACGCGGTGGAGCTGCTGGCCACCCTGCAGCGGGCCCGGCGCACGCTGAGCCAGGCCCAGCTGGACGCGGAGCCGCCGGCCTCCTCCCGGCTGACGCCGCAGTACTCGACCGGCGAGGTCACCTCGGTGATCTCGCCGCCGGTGGAGCGGACCAGCGTGCTGGAGGTGCCGCCGGACCTGCTGCCGCCGCGCCCGCCGGTGGACGAGCCCGCCGCGCACCACACCGTGCAGCTGCGCCGGGTCCGCCCGCCGCGTCCGCGCCGCTCGCGCAAGCCGTTCGTCTGGGCGGGTGCGATCGCGGTGCTGCTGGCGGCGGTCGCCGTCACCACGTACCTGCTGTCGGGCGCGGTGTACACCACGGTGCCCGCCGTGCTCGGGCAGTCCCAGGCGCAGGCCCAGGCGACCCTCGACAAGGCCGGGCTGCACGGCACCTACGTCCAGGAGTTCAGCGAGTCGGTGCAGGCCGGGCAGGTGATCTCGACCGACCCCGGGGTCGGGCAGCGGGCCCGCAAGAGCGACTCGGTGCGGGTGGTGCTCTCCCGGGGTCCGGAGCGGGTCCAGGTGCCGGAGCTGGCCGGCAAGCCGCTGGAGGCGGCGCGCAAGGCGCTCACCGACGCCCGGCTGACCCCGGGCACGGTGACCGAGGCGTTCGACGACGCGGTGCCCAAGGGTTCGGTGATCAGTGCCTCCCCGGCCACGGGCGGGCAGCTCGCGGTGGGTGCGCCGGTGGCGCTGGTGGTCAGCAAGGGCCAGGTCCCGGTGCCGAACGTGGTCGGGATGGACAAGGACGCGGCCACCAAGGCGCTCACCGACGCCGGGTTCAAGGTGCAGACCGCGGGCCTCAACCTGTTCGGTACCGGGAAGGTCTCCTCGCAGACCCCGCCGGCCGGGCAGCCGCGCCCGCAGGGCACCGTGGTGACGATCTCCTTCAGCCTGTTCTAGGGCGCGGCGGCGGGGAGCGGGCTCAGCGCAGCGGCCCGTCGCCGGGCTCCTCCTGGTACGAGTAGCGCTGCTCGGCCCAGGGGTCGGCGAGGTTGTGGTAGCCACGCTCCTCCCAGAAGCCGCGGCGGTCGGCCCGCATGTACTCGACCGCGCGGACCCACTTGGGCCCCTTCCAGGCGTACAGGTGCGGCACCACCAGCCGGACCGGGAAGCCGTGCTCCAGGGTGAGCGGCTCGTCGTTGTGGTGGGTGGCGAAGACGGTGCCGGGGTCGGCGAAGTCGGCGAGCCGCAGGTTGGCGCTGTAGCCGTACTCGGCCCAGACCATCACGTGGGTGACGCCGGCGGCCGGCGGGACCAGGTCGAGGACGGTCTTGGCGGCGACCCCGCCCCACTCGTTGCCGAGCATCGAGAAGCGGGTCACGCAGTGCAGGTCGCCGCGGACGGTGACCCGGGGCAGGGCGTGGAAGGCGGCGAAGTCCCAGCTGTGCTTCTCGGCGGAGGCGGTCGCGCCGAACACCTGGAAGTCCCAGCTCTGCGGTTTGAAGCGGGGCACCGGTCCGTAGTGCAGCACCGGCCAGCCGCGCTGCAGCCGCTGGCCCGGGGGGATCCGCGGGTCAGACGGCTGAGGCTGTTCCGGTTGGTGCTGACCCATCTCTCCATGGTGACAGACGGCGGGCGCCGCACCTCGCGCGCCCCTCGCGCACGCCCCCCGATTGGCGGATATCGGACAATACGACACATGTCCGAGTGAGTGTGAACTTACTGGAATTACCGGCCGCAAGGGTGCCACGATGCCACCAACCGCGGTAGCGCGTGCGACGCATGGGACAAGGAAGGCACCGCCATGAAGGGCGACCCCGAGGTCATCGAATTCCTCAACGAGCAGCTCACCGCCGAGCTGACCGCGATCAACCAGTACTTCCTGCACGCGAAGATGCAGGAGAACAACGGCTGGACCAAGCTCGCCAAGTACACCCGGCACGAGTCCTTCGACGAGATGAAGCACGCCGAGACGCTCACCGACCGGATCCTGTTCCTCGACGGCCTGCCCAACTACCAGCGGCTGTTCCACGTCCGGATCGGGCAGACCGTGAAGGAGATGTTCGAGGCCGACCGGCAGGTCGAGGTCGAGGCGATCGACCGGCTGCGCCGGGGCATCGTGGTGATGCGCGCCAAGAACGACGTCACCTCGGCCAACATCTTCGAGGACATCCTGGCCGACGAGGAGCACCACATCGACTACCTCGACACCCAGCTCGAACTGCTGGAGAAGCTCGGCGAGCCGCTCTACCTGGCCCAGCTGATCGAGCAGCCGGAGTCCTGACCCGCCCCCGCCGCTACGGCGCTACGCCGCCAGCGGCGCGGAGTCCGGCTCGGCGAGCCCCAGCCGGGCCGCCAGCCTGGATGTCGGGCACGGGCGGGCACCGTGCTCCCCGAGCAGGGCCTGGATCCGCCGGACGCAGGAACCGCAGTCGGTGCCGGCCTTGCAGCCCTTGGCGATCTGGCGCGGGGTGACGGCGCCGGCCTCGATCTCGTCCTTCACCTGGGCCTCGGTGACCGCATGGCACATGCAGACGTACATCGCGGTCTCTCCCGGTGGTGCTGGCGGTGCTGGACGGTGCAGGTACTGGACGGTGCCGGCGCTACGGCGAGCAAGATCAGCAAAGCCTTGCCTTACCTCGCTAAGCCTTACCTTACCCGGCGATCGGCACAGGAAAAAGCCCCTCCCCGCTCGGATCGTCCGAGCGGGGAGGGGCTTTCGTCACACCGGCGCGGGCCGGCGCCGTCGGCGGGTCTCAGTGGCTGCGGTACATCTCCGCCACCAGGAACGCCAGGTCCAGCGACTGGCTGCGGTTGAGCCGCGGGTCGCAGGCCGTCTCGTAGCGCTGGTGCAGGTCGTCCTCGAACACCTCGTCGCCACCGCCGACGCACTCGGTGACGTCGTCACCGGTCAGCTCGACGTGGATGCCGCCCGGGTGGGTGCCGAGCGCGCGGTGCACCTCGAAGAAGCCCTTGACCTCGTCGAGCACGTCGTCGAAGCGGCGGGTCTTGTGCCCGGTCTCGGCCTCGTAGGTGTTGCCGTGCATCGGGTCGCAGATCCAGACCACCTGGGCACCGCTCGCGGTGACCTTCTCGACCAGGTTGGGCAGGTGCTCGCGGACCTTGCCCGCACCCATCCGGGTGATGAAGGTGAGGCGGCCCGGCTCGCGCTCCGGGTCGAGCCGGTCGATCAGGGTGAGCGCCTCGTCGACCGTGGTGGTCGGACCGAGCTTGACCCCGATCGGGTTGCGGATCTTCGAGGCGAACTCGATGTGCGCGTGGTCCAGCTGCCGGGTCCGCTCGCCGATCCAGACCATGTGGCCGGAGACGTCGTACAGGTGGCCGGTGCGCGAGTCCGTCCGGGTGAGGGCGGTCTCGTAGTCCAGGATCAGCGCCTCGTGCGAGGAGAAGAACTCGACCGTCTTGAACTCCTCGGGGGCGACCCCGCAGGCGTTCATGAAGGCCAGCGCGTTGTCGATCTCGCGGGCCAGCTTCTCGTACCGCTGCCCGGCCGGCGAGTTGCGCACGAAGTCCTGGTTCCAGGCGTGCACCTGGCGCAGGTCGGCGTAGCCACCGGTGGTGAAGGCGCGGACCAGGTTGAGCGTCGCGGCGGACGCGTTGTACATCCGCTTCAGGCGCTCCGGGTCCGGGATCCGGGACTCCGGGGTGAATTCGAAGCCGTTCACCGAGTCGCCGCGGTAGACCGGCAGGGTCACACCGTCGCGGGTCTCGGTCGACTTGGAGCGGGGCTTGGAGTACTGCCCGGCGATCCGGCCGACCTTCACCACCGGCACCGAGGCCGCGTACGTGAGCACGGCGGCCATCTGCAGCAGGGTCTTCAGCTTGTTGCGGATCTGCTCGGCGGAGACCCCGTCGAACGCCTCGGCGCAGTCACCGCCCTGCAGCAGGAAGGCCTCACCGCGCGCGACGGCACCGAGCCTGGCGCGCAGCTGGTCGCACTCGCCGGCGAAGACGAGGGGCGGATACGAGGCGAGGTCCGCAAGGGTCTTGCGCAGCGCCTCTTGGTCCGGCCATTCAGGCTGCTGCGCCGCGGGCAGGGACTGCCAGGAGTGGCCAGTCCTCGATGTCTCAGTCGTCACGGTCACAGGATCAAGGCTACGGGGTGCGACAACCGGATTGTGACGACCGACCGCTGGGTGAGACATCTGCTGGACATTTCGGTGATCGGGTTCACACCCCCGGCCCATCGGTTACGCTCGTGCCCATGAACGCGCCGCACACCCTCTGCTGGTGGTGGACCAACCCCTCGGGTGGTCCACGAAACGCGCGTCCCTGAGACGAACGACGGCCGCCCCCCGGGGCGGCCGTCGGCGTATCGAGGCTCTGACGGCCCTCCCGGACAGCGGACCGGAGCACAGCTCCCCGCCCACCCTCCCGGAAGGACCGCCGCACCCGTGACCACCACCGGCCCCGCCGCCCTGCTCGCCCGTCTCACCTCCCCCGGCGCGCCCGCCTTCGCGGTGCTGCACCGCCGCACCCCCAGGCTCGCGCCGGACACCGTCGAGGTGCTGCTGGGCACCGTCGGCAGCCACGACACGCTCGCCGACCTGCCGGTGCCCACCGGCCTGCCCGCCGACGGGCCGCGCCACGACCTGCTCGCCCTGGTCCCGTACCGGCAGATCCGCGAACGCGGCTTCGAGGCGCACGACGACGCCACCCCGCTGCAGGCGCTCGCCGTCGAGGAGCAGTACGCCTTCCCGCTGGCCGACCTGCTCGCCGCACTGCCGCGGCAGCCGGTCCGGCTGGAGGGCGGCGGCTTCGACATCGACGACGAGGAGTACGCCGGCATCGTCCGCCGGGTGATCGAGGACGAGATCGGCAACGGCGAGGGCGCCAACTTCGTCATCCGGCGCGACTTCCGCGCCCGCCTCGACGGCTTCACCACCGGCACCGCGCTGACGCTGCTTCGCCGGCTGCTGGAACAGGAGCGCGGCGCGTACTGGACCTTCCTGGTGCACACCGGCGACCGGGTGCTGGTCGGCGCCTCGCCGGAGGTCCACGTCCGGCAGTCCGGCGGCACGGTGGTGATGAACCCGATCTCCGGCACCTACCGCTATCCGGCCGGCGGCTCCGACCTGGACTCGCTGCTCGCCTTCCTGCACGACCCCAAGGAGCTGGAGGAGCTCACCATGGTGGTCGACGAGGAGCTCAAGATGATGTGCACCGTCGGCGACCTCGGCGGCCAGGTGCTCGGCCCCCGGCTCAAGGAGATGGCGCACCTCGCACACACCGAGTACGAGCTGCGCGGGCGCACCTCGCTGGACGTCCGGGAGGTGCTGAAGGAGACCATGTTCGCGGCCACCGTCACCGGCAGCCCGGTCCAGAACGCCACCCGGGTGATCAAGCGGTACGAGCGCGGCGGGCGCGGCTACTACTCCGGTGCGCTGGCCCTGATCGGCCGCGGCGCCAGCGGCGGACAGCAGCTGGACTCCCCGATCTGCATCCGGACCGCGGACGTCGACCCCGCCACCGGCGACCTGGTGGTCCGGGTCGGCGCGACCCTGGTCCGGCACTCCGACCCGTACTCCGAGGTGGCCGAGACCCACGCCAAGGCGGCCGGGGTGCTCGCCGCGATCGGCGCCCGCCCGGGCCCGGCGCGCAGCGGCGGCGCGGTCGACGGCGGTGGCGGCGCGGCCGGCGGCGGGGCCCGGCGGCTGGCCGACGACCACCGGGTGCAGGCAGCGCTGGACGCCCGGCGCGCCGGGCTGGCGCCGTTCTGGCTGCGGATGCAGCAGCCCGCCGCGCCGCTGCAGGGCCCGCACACCCTGGTCGTGGACGGCGAGGACACCTTCACCTCGATGCTCTCCCACCTGCTCGGCTCGCTCGGCCACCGGGTCACCGTGGTCCGGTACGACACCCCGGGCCTGCGCGCGCTGGCGGCCGAGCACCGCGGCCCGCTGGTGCTCGGCCCCGGACCGGGCGACCCGGCGGACCCGGCCGACCCCAAGATGGCGCTGCTGCGGCCGATTGCCGCCGACGCGCTCGCCGCCGCCCGCTCCGGCAGCCGCGGCGCGCCGCTGCTCGCGGTCTGCCTCAGCCACCAGCTGATCGCCCATCGGCTCGGGCTGCCGCTGGTCCGCAAGGGCGTCCCCTACCAGGGCGCCCAGGAGAGCATCGACCTGTTCGGCACCCGGCGCACCGTCGGCTTCTACAGCACCTTCACCGCCCGCTGCACCGACGCCGAGGCGGCCCGCCTCGCGCTGGACTCCGTCGAGCTCTCCCGCGACCCGCTGACCGGCGACGTCCACGCGCTGCGCGGCCCGGGCTTCGCCACCCTCCAGTTCCACCCGGAGTCGGTCCTCACCCGCGAGGGCGTCGACATCGTCGCGGGGCTGCTGCGGACGGGATCCCATGTGGCCACCGGCTGATCATCCGTCAAGAATACTCTCGGGATGCGTCATTGACGAGGGCCGCCGGCATCGCCGTCCCCACCCCCCAAATGTGACACTGGGTCACGCATTGCCGTGACTTTGACCACAGTTGACCACCCCTTTGACCCATTTGGCACGTCTCACCACCCTTGATCCAACACAAAGAGTCACGCTCAGCAATACCGCTTTGACACCCAGTTCGGCCGTCGGCGAAGCTCCGCCAGCCTGCATTAAAAGATCTTAAGAATTGGGAACTGGGGCACAGTGGCACATACAGAGTGGAGACGGTCCGCACGCGGCTGGCTGGCCGCCGCGGTTGCCGTAGGGGCACTCGTCGGTGCGGGGATCACTCCGGCGGTGGCGGCAACGGCCGCCGCCGGAACACCCGCCAACCCGGCGCAGTCGGGACCGGCCAAGGACACCTCACCCGAGAGCGAGGCCGTCGCCGAGGCGAGGCGGACCGGGAAGCCGGTGGAGGTGGCGTCGAAGCGCACCGAGACCGTTGACGTGGTCGCGCAGCCGGACGGCAGGCTGGTGGCGACGACGTACGTGCAGCCGCACCGGGTGCGCAAGGCGGGTGGTGGCTGGGTGGACATCGACCCGGCGCTGACGGTGCGGGCGGACGGTTCGGTGGCGCCGAAGGCGGCGACGGCGGACGTGGTGTTCTCCGGCGGCGGGCTCTCGCAGCCGCTGGTGCGGATGGCCTCGCAGGGCAGGGAGCTGACGCTCGGCTGGCCCCACGCGCTGCCGAAGCCGGTGGTGGACGGCAGCACGGCGGAGTACCGCTCGATCCTGCCGGACGTGGACCTGAAGCTGACCGCGACGCGCACCGGCTTCAGCCAGATCCTCGTGGTGCACACCGCGGCGGCGGCGAAGAACCCGGAGCTCGACCAGTTGCGGC
>NZ_JBXQQB010000035.1:0-34394 GCF_057220535.1 Kitasatospora sp. NEAU-CNBT7
CCCTCGCGCGGGAGTGCGGGGCGACGGTGTTCATGGTGGTGCAGGCGGCGGTGGCGGCGTTGCTGTCGCGGTTGGGTGCGGGGACGGACATTCCGTTGGGGACGCCGGTGGCGGGCCGGACGGATCAGGCGTTGGACGAGTTGGTCGGGTTCTTCGTGAACACGCTGGTGCTGCGGACGGATGTGTCGGGTGATCCGACGTTCCGTGAGCTGGTGGGCCGGGTGCGGGATGCGGATCTGGCGGCGTTCGCGCACCAGGACGTGCCGTTCGAGCGGTTGGTGGAGGTGCTGAACCCGGTCCGGTCGATGGACCGGCACCCGCTGTTCCAGGTGATGCTCACCTTCGCGGAGGAGACCGTCGACGAGGGGCCGCAGCTGCCCGGGCTCACCGTCAAGCCGCTGGAGAGCACCGAGGACACCGCCAAGTTCGACCTCTCCTTCGGTTTCGTCGAGCGGGCCGACCACGGCCTCGCCGGGAGTCTCGACTTCTCGGTGGCGTTGTTCGACCGGGTGACGGCGGAGTCGTTGGTGGCGCGGTTGGTGCGGTTGCTGGCGGGTGTGGTGGCCGATCCGGATGGTCGGGTGGGTGCGGTGGAGTTGCTGGCGTCGCAGGAGCGGGGCCGGTTGTTGGGGGAGTGGAACGGCGCTTCGGTGGCGTCGGAGGGTGTGCTGTTCGCGGAGGTGTTCGAGCGGCAGGCTGCGTTGACGCCGGATGCGGTGGCGTTGGTGGCGGTGGACGGGGTGTTCTCGTTCGGTGAGGTGAATGCGCGGGCGAACCGGTTGGCGCGGGAGTTGGTGGCCCGGGGGGCGGGGGCTGAGCGGTGTGTGGCGTTGGTGCTGCCGCGGTCGTCGGATCTGCTGGTCGGGTTGTTGGCGGTGTTGAAGTCGGGGGCGGCGTATCTGCCGTTGGATCCGTCGCATCCGGTGGAGCGGATCGGGTTCATGGTGGGGGATGCGCGGCCGGTGCTGGCGGTGGCGGTGGGGTCGACGGCGGGTGTGCTGGGTGGTGCGGTGCCGTTGGTGGTACTGGACGACGCGGCGACCGCGGCGTCGGTGGCGTCGCGTGGGTCGGGTGATCTCGGTGCGGAGGTGCTGCCGGGGCACCCGGCGTATGTGATCTACACCTCGGGTTCGACGGGCCGGCCCAAGGGTGTGGTGGTCGAGCACGGTTCGCTGGCGGAGCTGTTCCACACCCACCGCCCCACCCTGATCGACCCGCACTTCGGCGACCGCACCGGCGTCCAGGCCGGACTGGTCGCGGGCGTCACCTTCGACACCTCGATCGACGCCTTCTGCATGCTGATGGCCGGTCACACCCTGCACGTCATCGCCGACGAGGTCCGCCTCGACGCGGCCGCCCTGGTCGCCTATGTGGACGAGCACCGGCTGGACTTCCTGGATCTGACGCCGTCGTACCTGTCGGTGCTGCTGTCGGAGGGTCTGCTGTCCGAGACCGCGGATCACGTGCCGTCCCTGCTGATGGTGGGTGGGGAGGCGTTGGGTGCGGAGTTGTGGTCGCGGTTGCGTGGCGCCGGGCGGACGGTGGTGCTGAACTACTACGGGCCGACGGAGTGCACGGTGGATGCGGTGGCGTGGCCGCTGGCCGGGTCCGCGACGCCGGTGATCGGGCGTCCGCTCGAGAACACCTGCGGCTATGTGCTGGACGAGCAGCTGCGGCTGGTCGCGCCCGGTGTCGCGGGGGAGCTGTTCCTGGCGGGTTCGGGGTTGGCCCGCGGGTATCTGGGCCGGCCGGATCTGACGGCGGACAGGTTCCTGCCGGATCCGTTCGGTGCGGCGGGCTCGCGGATGTACCGCACGGGTGACGTGGTCCGCTGGACGGCGGCCGGGGTACTGGAGTACCTGGGCCGTGCCGACGACCAGGTGAAGATCCGAGGTTTCCGGATCGAGCTGGGTGAGATCGAGTCGGTCCTCGCCGCCCATGAGGGTGTGGAGCGGGCGGCGGTGCTGGTCCGGGAGGACCGGCCGGGTGATCAGCGGCTGGTGGCGTACCTGGTGGCCGCGGATGGTGTGGAGCCGGTGGGTCTGCGGGCGCACGTGGCGGCCGCGCTGCCGGAGTACATGGTGCCGTCCGCGTTCGTGGTGCTCGACGGCTTCCCGTTGACGGTGCACGGCAAGCTGGACCACCGGGCTCTGCCCGCACCGGAGTTGGAGCTGGCGGTCGAGGGCCGGGCGCCGCGGGACGGGCGTGAGCGGGTGCTGTGCGCGCTGTTCGGCGAGGTGCTGGGTGTCGAGGGTGTCACCATCGACGACAACTTCTTCGCACTGGGCGGACACTCCCTGCTGGTCACCCGCCTGGTCAGCCGCATCCGCACCGAACTGGGCGTGGAGCTGCCGATCCGGGCGCTGTTCGAGACCGGCACGGTCGCGGGCCTCGCGGCCGGGCTGGCCGGCGCCGAGGGGGCGAGGGCCGCTCTGGTCCGCGCCGAGCGCCCGGAGGTGGTGCCGCTGTCGTTCGCGCAGCAGCGCCTCTGGTTCCTGAACCGGTTCGAGGACGCCGGCCCCACCTACAACATCCCCGTCGCCCTGCGGCTCTCCGGCCCGCTCGACACCACCGCCTTGCGCGCCGCGCTGCGGGACGTGGCCGGCCGGCACGAGAGCCTGCGGACGGTCTTCCCCGAGCTGGACGGCGTCCCCCACCAGCGGGTGGTGCCGCTCGCCGAGGTCGGTGAGCTGCTGGAGGTGGTCCGCGGCGCCGAGGGACTGGCCGCGGCCGCGGCCCGCTCCTTCGATGTCACCACCGACCTGCCCTTGCGGGCCTGGCTGTTCGAGACCGGCGCCGAGGAGTCGGTGCTGCTGATCGTGCTGCACCACATCGCGGCCGACGGCTGGTCGATGGCGCCGCTGGCCGGCGACCTCCAGACCGCGTACACCGCCCGGGCCGCGGGATCCGCGCCGGGCTGGGCCGAACTGCCGGTCCAGTACGCCGACTACACCCTCTGGCAGCGCCGCCTGCTCGGCGAGGAGTCCGACCCGCAGAGCCTGATCTCCGCCCAGCTCGACTTCTGGCGGACCACCCTCGCGGGCTCGCCCGAACTGCTGGAGCTCCCGACCGACCGGGTGCGCCCGGCGGAGGCCGGGCGGCAGGGCGGGCTGGTGGAGTTCCGGCTCGACCCCGCGCTGTGCTCCCGCCTCGGTGACCTGGCCCGGGAGTGCGGGGCGACGGCGTTCATGGTGGTGCAGGCGGCGGTGGCCGGGCTGCTGTCACGCCTGGGTGCCGGCTCGGACATCCCGTTCGGTACGCCGGTCGCGGGCCGCACCGATGCCGCGCTGGACGAGCTGGTCGGGTTCTTCGTGAACACGCTGGTGCTGCGCACGGACGTGTCGGGTGATCCGACGTTCCGTGAGCTGGTGGGCCGGGTGCGGGACGCGGACCTGGCGGCGTTCGCGCACCAGGACGTGCCGTTCGAGCGGCTGGTGGAGGTGCTGAACCCCGCTCGCTCGATGGCCTGGCACCCGCTGTTCCAGGTGATGCTGACCTTCGCCGAGGCGGCGGCCGGTGCGGTCGGTCTCGACCTGCCCGGCATCGAGGCCGAGCCCGTCGCCGGGGCCGGCGAGGGCGCCAAGTTCGACCTCGCGTTCGGCTTCGCCGACGAGGGCGGGGCCGGGTTCGCGGGCAGCGTGGTGTACGCGGCCGAGCTGTTCGACCACCGGACGGTCGAGGCGATGGTGGCGCGCCTGGTCCTGCTGCTCGAAGCGGTGCTGGCGGAGCCGGGCCTCCGGCTGGCCGAGGTCGACCTGCTCACCGCGGACGAGCGCCGGGACCTGCTGACCGTGCGCAACGACACCGCGCTCGAGGTGCCCGCCGGGACCGTGCCGGAACTCTTCGAGGCGCAGGTCCGGCGGACCCCGGCGGCGGTCGCGGTGGTGTCCGGGGACGTCGAGCTGAGCTACGCCGAGCTGGACGCCCGCGCGAACCGGCTGGCCCGCCTGCTGACCGGCCACGGCGTCGGCCCGGAGACCCTGGTCGCGCTGTCCCTGCCGCGCTCGGCGGACATGATGGTGGCGGTCCTGGCGGTGCTGAAGTCGGGCGCCGCGTACCTGCCCGTCGACCCCGGCTACCCGGCCGACCGGATCGCGTACATGCTGGCCGACGCCGCACCGGTGCTGGCCGTGGCGGTCCGCGCGACCGAGGCCGTGGTCGCGGACGGCGGGGTGCCGCTGGTGGTGCTGGACGACCCGGCCACGGCGGCGCTGATCGCCGCGGCGCCGGACACGGCGCCCACCCGGGCGGCCGGGCTGCGGCCCGAGCACCCGGCGTACGTGATCTACACCTCGGGTTCGACGGGCCGGCCCAAGGGCGTGGTGGTCGAGCACCGCAACGTCGCCGCCCTGGTGGCCTGGGCGGTCGCCGAGATCGGCCCGGACCGGCTGTCGCACGTGCTGGCCTCGACCTCGCTCAACTTCGACGTGTCGGTGTTCGAGATGTTCGGCCCGCTGCTGAGCGGCGGCCGGATCGAGGTCGTCCGCGACCTGCTCGCCCTCCTCGAGGGCGACGGCACCCGCTGGCGCGGCAGCCTGGTGAGCGGTGTGCCGTCCGCGCTGGCCAACCTGGTCGCGCAGGGCGGCCTGGAGCTGGACGCCCGGATGGTGGTGCTGGCCGGCGAGGGACTGCCCGCGCACACCCTGAACGCGATCCGGGCCGCCGCGCCCGGCGCCACCGTCGCCAACATCTACGGGCCGACCGAGACCACCGTCTACGCGACGGCCTGGTACACCGACCGGGAGGCCGCCTCGGCGCCCCCGATCGGCCGGCCGATCGGCAACACCCGGGTGTACGTGCTCGACCAGGGCCTGCGCCCGGTGCCGTCGGGTGTGCCGGGTGAGCTGTTCATCGCGGGTGCCGGCGTCGCCCGCGGCTACCTGAACCGGCCTGCCCTGACGGCGGACCGCTTCCTGCCGGACCCGTTCGGTCCCGCCGGGTCCCGGATGTACCGGACCGGTGACGTGGTCCGCTGGACCCCGGACGGGCAGATCGACTACCTCGGGCGCTCGGACAGCCAGGTCAAGGTCCGCGGCTTCCGGATCGAGCTCGGCGAGATCGAGGCCGTGCTCACCGCCGACGAGGCCGTCTCCCAGGCCGCCGTGCTGGTCCGCGAGGACCAGCCCGGTGACCGGCGCCTGGTGGCGTACCTGGTCCCGGCCGCCGGGGCGGAGCTCGACCACGCCGCGCTGCGGGCCCGGGCGGCGGCGGCCCTGCCGGAGTACATGGTGCCGTCGGCGTTCGTGCCGCTGGCCGCCCTGCCGCTGAACCCCAACGGCAAGCTCGACCGCCGCGCTCTCCCCGCCCCCGACCTCGGCGCGCTGTCGGCCGGCCGTACGGCGCGCACCGATCGCGAGCGGGCGCTGTGCGCGCTGTTCGCGGAGGTGCTCGGGCTGGAGAGCGTCGGGATCGACGACAACTTCTTCGCCCTGGGCGGGCACTCGCTGCTGGTCACCAAGCTGGTCAGCCGGATCCGCACCGACCTCGGCGCCGAGGTCCCGATCCGCGCGCTGTTCGACGCGCCCACGGTCGCCGCGCTGGCGGAACGGCTCGACGGATCCGCCGGCGCCCGCCGCGGCCTGCAGCGGCGGGAACGGCCGCAGACCGTCCCGTTGTCGTTCGCGCAGCAGCGGTTGTGGTTCCTGAACCGGTTCGAGGGGGCGGGGTCGAGCTACAACATTCCGGTGGGGTTGCGGCTGTCGGGTGTGGTGGATGTGGCTGCGCTCCAGGCTGCGTTGCGGGATGTGGTGGGGCGGCACGAGAGTCTGCGGACGGTGTTCCCGGAGGTGGACGGGGTGCCGTTCCAGCGGGTGGTGCCGTTGGCGGAGGTCGGTGGGTTGCTGGAGGTGGTGTCCGGTGCCGAGGGGGTGGCGGAGGCCGCGGCGTGCTCGTTCGATGTGACCGCTGATCTGCCGTTGCGGGCGTGGTTGTTCGAGGTGGGTGCCGGGGAGTCGGTGCTGCTGGTGGTGGTGCACCACATCGCGGCGGACGGGTGGTCGTTGGCGCCGTTCGCGCGCGATCTGGGTGAGGCGTACTCGGCCCGGTTGGCCGGTTCGGCGCCGGGGTGGGGTGAGTTGGAGGTGCAGTACGCGGATTACACGCTGTGGCAGCGGGAGTTGCTGGGGGAGGAGTCCGACCCGGCGAGCCTGATCTCCGCCCAGCTCGACTTCTGGCGGACGGCACTGGCCGGCGCGCCGGAGCTGCTGGAGCTGCCCGTCGACCGGGCCCGGCCGGCCGAGCCCGACGGGACCGGGGACCTGGTCGCCTTCGACCTCGACCCCGAGATCCACCGGGCCCTCACCGCCCTCGCGCGGGAGTGCGGGGCGACGGTGTTCATGGTGGTGCAGGCGGCGGTGGCGGCGTTGCTGTCGCGGCTGGGTGCGGGGACGGACATTCCGTTGGGGACGCCGGTGGCGGGCCGGACGGATCAGGCGTTGGACGAGTTGGTCGGGTTCTTCGTGAACACGCTGGTGCTGCGGACGGATGTGTCGGGTGATCCGACGTTCCGTGAGCTGGTGGGCCGGGTGCGGGATGCGGATCTGGCGGCGTTCGCGCACCAGGACGTGCCGTTCGAGCGGTTGGTGGAGGTGCTGAACCCGGTCCGGTCGATGGACCGGCACCCGCTGTTCCAGGTGATGCTCACCTTCGCGGAGGAGACCGTCGACGAGGGGCCGCAGCTGCCCGGGCTCACCGTCAAGCCGCTGGAGAGCACCGAGGACACCGCCAAGTTCGACCTCTCCTTCGGTTTCGTCGAGCGGGCCGACCACGGCCTCGCCGGGAGTCTCGACTTCTCGGTGGCGTTGTTCGACCGGGTGACGGCGGAGTCGTTGGTGGCGCGGTTGGTGCGGTTGCTGGCGGGTGTGGTGGCCGATCCGGATGGTCGGGTGGGTGCGGTGGAGTTGCTGGCGTCGCAGGAGCGGGGCCGGTTGTTGGGGGAGTGGAACGGCGCTTCGGTGGCGTCGGAGGGTGTGCTGTTCGCGGAGGTGTTCGAGCGGCAGGCCGCGTTGACGCCGGATGCGGTGGCGTTGGTGGCGGTGGACGGGGTGTTCTCGTTCGGTGAGGTGAATGCGCGGGCGAACCGGTTGGCGCGGGAGTTGGTGGCCCGGGGTGCGGGGGCGGAGCGGTGTGTGGCGTTGGTGCTGCCGCGGTCGTCGGATCTGCTGGTCGGGTTGTTGGCGGTGTTGAAGTCGGGGGCGGCGTATCTGCCGTTGGATCCGTCGCATCCGATGGAGCGGATCGGGTTCATGGTGGGGGATGCGCGGCCGGTGCTGGCTGTGGTGGTGGGGTCGACGGCGGGTGTGCTGGGTGGTGCGGTGCCGTTGGTGGTGCTGGACGATCCGGCGACGGCGGGGTCGGTGGCGTCGCGTGGGTCGGGTGATCTGGGTGTGGAGGTGCTGCCGGGGCATCCGGCGTACGTGATCTACACCTCGGGTTCGACCGGCCGGCCCAAGGGTGTGGTGGTGGAGCACGGTTCGCTGGCGGAGCTGTTCCACACCCACCGCCGCACCCTGATCGACCCGCACTTCGGCGACCGCACCGGTGTGCCGGTGGGTCTGGTCGCCGGGATCACCTTCGACACCTCCCTGGATGCGGTGTGCTTCCTGCTCGCCGGGCACCAGCTGCACCTGATCCCGGACGGGACCCGGCTCGACGGCGCCGCGCTGGCGCGGTACATCGCCGACCACCGGCTCGACTTCCTGGACCTGACGCCGTCGTACCTGTCGGTGCTGCTGTCCGAGGGCCTGCTCGCCGACAGCCGTGACCATGTGCCCGCCGTGCTGATGGTGGGTGGGGAGGCGCTGGGTGCGGAGTTGTGGTCGCGGTTGCGTGGTGCCGGGCGGACGGTGGTGCTGAACTACTACGGGCCGACGGAGTGCACGGTGGACGCGGTGGCGTGGCCGCTGGCCGGGTCCGCGACGCCGGTGATCGGGCGTCCGCTCGAGAACACCTGCGGCTATGTGCTGGACGGGCAGCTTCGGCTGGTCGCGCCCGGTGTCGCGGGGGAGCTGTTCCTGGCGGGTTCGGGGTTGGCCCGCGGGTATCTGGGGCGTCCGGATCTGACGGCGGACAGGTTCCTGCCGGATCCGTTCGGTGCGGCGGGCTCGCGGATGTACCGCACGGGTGACGTGGTCCGCTGGACGGCGGCCGGGGTGCTGGAGTACCTGGGCCGGGCCGATGACCAGGTGAAGGTCCGTGGTTTCCGGATCGAGCTGGGTGAGATCGAGTCGGTGCTCGCCGCGCACGAGGGTGTGGAGCGGGCGGCGGTGCTGGTCCGGGAGGACCGGCCGGGTGATCAGCGGCTGGTGGCGTACCTGGTGGCTGCGGACGGTGTGGAGCCGGCGGGTCTGCGGGCGCAGGTGGCGGCCGCGCTGCCGGAGTACATGGTGCCGTCCGCGTTCGTGACGGTGCCGGAGTTCCCGTTGACGGTGCACGGCAAGCTGGACCACCGTGCTCTGCCCGCGCCGGAGTTGGAGCTGGCGGTCGAGGGCCGGGCGCCGCGGGACGGGCGTGAGCGGGTGCTGTGCGCGCTGTTCGGCGAGGTGCTGGGTGTCGAGGGTGTCACCATCGACGACAACTTCTTCGCCCTGGGCGGCCACTCGCTGCTGGTCACCCGCCTGGTCAGCCGCATCCGCACCGAGCTCGGCAGCGAACTCCCCGTCCGCGCCCTGTTCGACACCCCGACCGTGGCCGGCCTGGCCGGGCGGCTCGACGGCGCCGGCGGTGAGGCGCTCACCCCGCTGCTGCCGCTGCGGCCGACGGGCACCCGCCTCCCGCTGTTCTGCATCCACCCGGGCCTCGCGGTGGGCTGGAGCTACGCCGCCCTGCTGCCGCACCTGCCGGCCGACCTGCCGGTGTACGCCCTCCAGGCCCGCGGCCTGGACGGCAGCGGCGACCAACTGCCGTCCTCCGTCGAGGAGATGGCCGCCGACTACCTGGCCACGATCCGCGCGGTCCAGCCGGCCGGCCCGTACCGGCTGGTGGGCTGGTCGTTCGGCGGCATGCTCGCCGCTGCGGTCGCCGCCGGGCTCCGGGAGCAGGGGGAGGAGGTCGAACTGCTCGCGGTGCTCGACGCCTACCCCGACTGGACCGGCGGCCCCGAGGAGCCCCGGGTGCCGGCCGCGCGCAGCGAGCGTGCGGAGCTGATCGAGATCCTGGCGGGTCTGGGCATCCTGCCCGAACGCGCCCCGGAACCCGCACCCGGTGCGGAACCGGCCACCCCCCGCGGTCAGTTCCGGCAGATCCTGCACTCCGCCTACCCCGAACTGGCCGACCTCGACGAGCGCTCGTCCGAGGCCCTGATCGAGGTGCTGCTCAACAACCAGCGGATCGGCGAGGCCCACCGCGCACCCGCGTCGGACACCGATGTGCTCCTGGTCGTCGCCCGGCGGACCGAGCCGGCCGACCTGCCGAAGCCGCCGGCCTGGCGGCGGCAGACCTCCGGTGCGGTGGAGGTCCACGGCGTGGACAGCTCGCACGCCGAGCTGATGACCGGCCGGTCCGCGGCGGAGATCGGGCGCGTGCTGACCGCAAGGCTCGGCGGCTGACCCCACCCCTCCACCCGGCGGCCGAACCCCCAACACTCATGGAACGGAAAGACGATGACGTCTCCTGCACGACACCTGATCTCGATCTCCGACCTGGACGACGACGACCTGCGCCACATCGTGGCCCGGGGTGCGCAGTTCGCCGACGGCGGACGGCCGTACCCGCAGACCCTCGACGGTGACGTGGTCGGCATCTACTTCAAGAAGTCCTCGACCCGTACCCGTACCGCCTTCTCCAGCGGTTCGCTGCGCCTGGGCGCGCGGATCGTCACGTACCAGAACGGCGACCTGCAGCTGGCGACCGGCGAGACCCTGGAGGACACCGGCGACATCCTGTCCCGGATGCTGGACGTGCTGGTCGCCCGGACCGCGGAGCCGACCGCGGACCTGCGCGCTCTGGCCGCCCGCGGCTCGATGGCGGTGGTCAACGCGATGAGCGCGGAGGAGCACCCGACCCAGGCGCTGACCGACCTGACCGCGCTGCAGCGGCACTTCGGCCGGATCGAGGGCCTGCGGGTGCTCTACCTGGGCGAGGGCAACAACACGGCGTCCGCGCTCGCGCTGGCCCTCAGCCGCTTCCCCGGCACCGAACTGCACCTGCGCACCCCCGCCGGGTACGGGCTGGACGCCGGCTACCTCGCCGAGGCCGCCAAGCAGGCCGAGGCGTACGGATCCGTGGTCACCGAGCGCCACGACATGGACGGGCTGCCCGAGGGCGTCGACGTCATCTACACCACCCGCTGGCAGACCACCGGCACGACCAAGCCCGACCCGAACTGGCGCGAGGTGTTCGCGCCGTTCCAGGTCCGGGCCGAGCTGTGGGCGTCCAGCCCGGACGCCGTCTTCCTGCACGACCTGCCCGCCCACCGCGGCGAGGAGGTCACCGCCGAGGTGCTGGACGGGCCGACCAGCATCGCCTTCTGGCAGGCCGAGCACAAGCTGTACAGCGCCATGGCCGTCCTGGAGTGGTGCGCCCGCGGCCGTACCGCCGAGACCGCGGCACCCGACGACTCCCCGGAGACCCAGGCATGAGCACCACCGACAACCTCACCGCGGCGGCCGTCGCGGCCGAGCCCGCGCCGCTGAGCCGCAACCGCGACTTCCGGCTGCTGTGGGCGGGCACCGCGTTCTCCTCGCTCGGCTCGCAGGTCAGCACCTTCGCCTACCCGCTGATCGTGCTCTGGTCCGGCGGGACGGTCGCCCAGGCCGGACTGACCGGCGCCGCCGCCAGCCTGCCGCAGCTGCTGTTCTCGCTGTTCGCCGGCGTGCTGGTGGACCGCTTCGACCGCCGCCGCCTGATGATCGGCTGCAACGTGGGCCGGGCCGCCGCGCTCGGCGTGCTGGTCGCGACGATGGTCTCCGGGCACGTGATCCTCCCGCTGCTGCTGGCGGTGGCGTTCGCCGAGGCGAGCCTCACCGTCGTGTACAAGCTGGCCGAGCACTCCGCGGTCCGCAACGTGGTCGACCCGGAGCACCTGTCCCAGGCCGTCTCGCAGAACGAGGCGCGGGTCCAGGGCGCCGGACTGCTCGGCCAGCCGCTGGCCGGCGCGCTGTCCTCGGTCCTGGCCTGGCTGCCGCTGCTGTTCACCCTGGTCTCGCACCTGGTGTCGCTGGCCACCCTGTCCGGTATCAAGCGCAAGTTCCAGGTCGAGCGGGACACCGCCGACGAGCCGCGCAACGTGTTCGGCGACATCGCCGACGGCGTCAAGTGGCTGTGGAACCACAAGCAGTTGCGGGCCGCCGCCGCGGTGGTCGCGATCAGCAACATGCTCTTCGAGGTGCTGGTCCTCGGCATGCTGACCACGCTGCGCGACACCGGCACCGAGCAGGCCGTGGTCGGCCTGGTGATGGGTGCGGCCGGGGTCGGCGGGGTGGCTGGTGCGCTGAGCACCAACTGGTGGATGGCCCGGCTGCCCCTTCCGGTGATCGTGATCGGCGCCAACGCCGTCTGGACGGTGCTCTTCCCGCTGACCGTCCTGGTGCACAACCCGCTGCTGTTCGGCCTGGTGATCACCCCGATGTCGTTCATCGGCGCGATGTGGACCATCGCCGTGGTCTCCTTCCAGGTCGAGATCACCCCGGACGACATGCAGGGCCGGATCGCCAGCGTGATCGGCATCGTGGCGTTCGGCACCCTCCCGCTGGGCGCGCTGCTCGGCGGCTACGCCCTCCAGGCGTTCGGCTTCCGCGACTCGGTGCTGGCCTGCAGCGCGGTGATGCTGCTGCTCACCCTCGCCGCCGTGGCGAGCCCCTCGCTGCGCCGGATCGGCTCCGAACTGCGCGAGCGCGCCGCCGCCGAGGCCGCCGCCGAGGCCACCTCGGACCCGGAGGCGCCCGCCGCGCCCCCGGCCGCCGCCGACACCGAGGCGCCCGCCGAGGACCGCACCCCCACCCCGACCCCCGCAGGGAAGTGACCACGCCATGACCGACCTGATCCAGTCGACCGCGCGGCACGCCCGCGAGATCCCCGACCACGAGGCCGTCGTCTTCGTCAGCGGCTACGGCGAGGACGCCGTCACCCGTACCCTGACCTACGGCCAACTGGCCCAGGACGCCCAGTCGGTGGCCGCCGAGCTGCGCCTGCACTGCGAACCCGGCGACCGGGTGCTGCTGCTCTTCCCGACCGGCCTGGAGTTCGTCAAGGGCTTCCTCGGCTGTCTGTACGCCGGCCTGGTCCCGGTGCCGGTCCCGCTGCCCGGCCGCGGCTCCGGCCAGCGCCGCCGCACCACCGGCGTCCTCCAGGACTGCGGCGCGACCGCCGTCCTGACCGACACCGCCACCCACCCGGAGGTCGCGGACTGGCTGGAGCAGGAGGAGCAGTCGCACGTCCGCACCGTGGTCACCGAGGCCGCGCCGCCGGTCACCCCGGACCGGTACGTGTGGCCCGCCCCCGCGCCGGAGCAGCTCGCCTTCCTGCAGTACACCTCCGGCTCGACCAGCGACCCCAAGGGCGTCATGGTCGGCCACGGCAACCTCGACCACAACTTCGGCGAACTGCGCGCCCTGCTCGACGTCGGCCCCGGCTCCACCGTCTGCAGCTGGCTGCCGCTCTTCCACGACATGGGCCTGATCGCCGCCCTGCTGCTGCCGCTCGACGGCGGCCTGCGGACCGTGCTGATGCCGCCGACCGACTTCGTCCGCCGCCCGTACGCCTGGCTGGAGCTGATCCACACCTACCGGGCGACCCACAGCTACGCGCCGAACTTCGGCTACAACCTGGCCGCCCGCACCGTCAGCGACGAGCTGCTGTCCCGGCTCGACCTGTCCGCCTGGCACTGCGCGGCCAACGGCGCCGAACCGGTCCACGCGCAGACCATGGACCTGTTCGCGAAGCGGCTCGCCCCCACCGGCTTCCGGCCCGGCGCGATGCGTCCCGCGTACGGCCTGGCGGAGGCCACCCTCGGGGTGACCGCCACCCCCGCCGGCGAGGAGCCCCGGGTCGCCCTGGTGGACGCGGCCGACCTCGAGCGCAACCTGTTCCGGCCCCGGCCGGACGGCGCGCCGCTGGTCAGCTGCGGCCACCCGGCGGGCCTCGAGGTGCGGATCGTCGACCCGGCGACCCGTCAGGTGCTGGCCGACGGCGAGGTCGGCGAGATCTGGCTGCGCGGCGGCTCCCTCGCACCCGGCTACTGGGAGAAGCCCGAGGTCAACGCCGAGGTCTTCGACGTCGCCACCGCCGACGGCGAGCGCGGCCACCTGCGCACCGGCGACCTCGGGGTGCTGCACGAGGGCGAGCTCTACGTCACCGGCCGGCTCAAGGACCTGCTGATCGTCAACGGCCGCAACCTCTACCCGCACGACATCGAACGGGAGAGCACCGACCTGCACCCGGCGTTCGGCGGCCTGACCGCCAGCGTCTTCTCCGTCCCCGGCGGCAGCTCCGGCGAGGACCTGGTTGTGGTCCAGGAGGTCCGCCAGGCCAGGCTGGCCGGCACCGGCCTCGACACCCTGGCGGGCGAGGTCAAGCTCGCGCTCAGCCGCAGCCTCGGCGTCCCCGTCGGCAACGTGGTGCTGCTCAAGCCCGGCAAGGTGCAGCGCACCACCAGCGGCAAGGTGCAGCGCTCCCGGATGCGGCAGCTGTTCGTCGCCGGCGAGCTGGACCCGCTGTACGAGGACCTCGCCCCGCGCACCCGCGACCGCTACCGGCCGGCGGCCGTCACCGAGGACGGGGCGGACGCGTGAAGTACCTGCCGCACGAGCTCGCCGCCGTCTTCGACCGCCGGCTCGGCGACCCGCACGACCCGCTCCAGGCGTTCTCCTACGCCCGCTGCGCCGACCTGGACGAACGCGAGGAGTTCCCGACCGAGATCTGCCGGCTGCTGGACGAACTCGGGCTCGCCCGCCACTACGTGCCCACCGCCCACGGCGGCGCACTGGACAGCTACGAGGACCTGGCCGCACTGCTGCGCACGGTCGCCCGCCGCGACCTGACGGTGGCCATCGCCCACGTCTCCACCTTCCTCGGCGCCGCCTCCGTGTGGCTGTCCGGCGACCGGGCGCAGGCCGACCGGCTGGCGGCGGAGATCCACGACGGCAGTGTGGTCTCGCTCGCCCTGACGGAGCAGCAGCACGGCAGCGACCTGCTGGCCAACCGGCTCGCCACCGCCGAGGGCGAGAACTGGTACCGGGTCAACGGCGAGAAGTGGCTGATCGGCAACGCCTCGCGCGGCCAGTTCGTCTGCGTGCTCGCCCGCACCGACCCGGCGGGCGGCCCGCGTGGCTTCAGCCTGCTGCTGATCGACAAGCGGCAGCTCGCCCCCGGCAGCTTCCGCTGCCTGCCGGCCGTGCGCACGGTCGGCATCCGGGGCGCCGACATCAGCGGCATCGAGTTCACCGAGGCCGAGATCCCTGCCACCGCCGTGGTCGGCGAGGCCGGCACCGGCCTTGAGACGGTCCTGAAGATCCTCCAGCTGACCCGCAGCCTGTGCGGGCCGCTGTCGCTCGGCACCGGCGACCACGCGCTGCGCCTGGCCGTCCGCTACAGCCTGGACCACCTCGGCCCGGCCGACGGCAGCCCCACCGCGGACCGGCGGCTCACCGAGGCCTACGCCGACCTGCTGGTCGCCGAGGCCGTCACGCTGGCCGGGATCCGCTCCATCCACGCGCTCACCGGCGAGCTCAGCGTGGTCTCGGCGGCCGTCAAGTGCTTCGTGCCGCACACCGTCGAGCAGCTGATCGCCGACCTGGGCGCCGCGCTCGGCGCCGGGGTCTTCCTCAGCCGCTCCTACCTGCACGGCGCGTTCCAGAAGCTGGAACGCGACCACCACATCATGAGCATCTTCGACGGCAACACCTTCGTGAACCTCAACGCCCTGATCAACCAGTTCCCGCAGCTGGCCAGCGGCCACCGGCGCCGCAAGGTCGACGAAGGCGGCCTGGCCGCCGCCGTCGACCTGCAGGCCGAGCTGCCGCCGCACGACGGCGCAGCGCTGGAACTGCTCTCGCGCACCGGCAGCAGCCTGGTGCAGAGCCTCCCCGCCGCGCTCACCGAACTCACCGACCTGGCCGCCCGGCGCGCCGTCCCGGCCGCCGTCGGCCGGTACGCGGAGGAGCTGCGGGAGATCACCGACGAACTGCACGCCGCGATGGCCGACCACCGGCCCTCGGCCCGGGACGTGCCGCCCGGCGCGTTCGACCTGGCCCGCCGCTGGACCCAGGTGTTCGCCGCGGCGGCCTGCGTCCAGCTGTGGCTGCGCAACCGCGACGCGGCGGCCGACTCCCCGACCGCCGCGCTGTGGGCCGACGGCCTCTGGCTGGAGGCCGGCCTGGCCCGGCTGCTGGCCAAGCTGCGGCCGGGCGTGGTCCGCGACGGCGGCGTCTTCGACCGCCTCTCCGACCGGCTCCACGGGCAGTACCGGGACGGCGAGTTGTTCTCGCTGCTGCACAGCCGGATGGAGGAGACGGTATGAGCGAGCACCTTTCCACCCGTCCCCGCACCGCCCGGCTGGAGGCCCTGCTCGGCGACCCGCTCGCCCCGGGCAACCCGCTCGGCCTGGACGCCGTGGTGGCCGCCGACGAACGCGCCGAACTGCCCGCCGCGGGCGTCCGGGCCCTGGACACCTACGGCTTCAACGCCGAGCTGGTGCCCGCGGCCCTCGGCGGCCGGCTCACCCGGGCCGACGAACTCGCCGAGGCCTTCCGCACCGTCGCCCGCCGCGACCTCGGCCTCGCCACCGGGTACGGCCTCGGCAGCCTCACCGCCGGACTGCACGTGTGGCGCAGCGGCAACCCCGGCCAGCAGGCGGCCCTCGCCGCCCTGCTGCTCGGGGACCGCCGGGTCGCCACCGCGTACCCCGCACCCGGCGCCGGGCTGCGCGCCACCCGCGACGGCGGCGAGCTGGTGGTCTCCGGCAGCGAGCACCTGGTCGGCGACCCGGCCGCCGCCGAGGCGATCCTGCTGCCGGTCACCCTCGACGGGGGCACCGCCCACCTGCTGCTGCCCGCCGACCCCGGCCTCACCGTCTCCCCGCCGCACAGCAGTACCGGCCTGCGCGGCTGCCGGTTCAGTGCGGTCCGCGCCGACGGCCTGCGGGTCTCCGCGGACCGCCTGGTCGGTCCGGACGGCGCCGGCCGGGCCGACGCCGCGGCGGTGCGGCGGATCACCGGTACCGTCGTCGCCTCCGCCCTGGTCGGCGTCCTGGACACCGAACTGCGCACCGCGCTGTCCTTCGCCGACGAGCGGATCCTGTACGGCCGGCCCGTCACCGGCCTGCCGAGCGCCCGCGCGCTGCTCGCCGACGCGTTCCTGGACCTGCTGATCGCCGACTGCTGCACCGCCGTCGCCGCCCGCGCCCTGCACCTGCACCCGGGCCGCGCCGGCTACCAGAGCACCGCCCAGTACCTGGTGGCCGGCCTGGTACGGGACGCCGTCCACCAGCTGTCGCTGCTCCTGGGCGCCCGCTCGTACCTGCGGGAGGGCCCGCACGCGGTGTTCCAGAAGCACCTGCGGGACCGGACGGCACTGGCGGCGCTGCACGCCGCACCGCGGCCCGCCGCACCGCCGGCCGGGCCCGCCGAGGCGCCGTTGACGGCGCTGTTCGAGGCGGATCCGCAGCTGCCCGTGCTGGACCCGGCGCTGATCGGGCCGACGGCCACCGGGCCCGACGCGCTGGCCGCCACCCTCGGTGCGCTGCCCGCGGAGCTGGCCGACCGGCACCCCGAACTCGTCGCCCTGGCGGCGCCGCTGGCCGGGGACCCGGGCGGTGCCGGGTTCGCCGCCGCGGCCTGCCTGCAGCTCTGGTGGCACGGCCGGGCCGGCCGGGACGGCTTCCTCGGCCGGACCGACTGGATCCACGCCGCACTCCACCGCCTCGCCGCCCGCACCGGACACCCGGCCGTCCCCGCCGCCCCGGACCGCGACCAGCTGCTCCTCGACGAGCTGCGCAGCCGCCTCCAGCAGGGCCGCACCTTCGACCTGGCCGGCCGGCCGCCCGCGCGCTGACCGGCACCGTCCGCCCGACCCACCGACCCGTCACCGATCCGACCCGACCCGACCCGACCCACCAAGAACGGCAGGAACCCCGACATGCCCGAGACCACCATCGACACCTCCGCCGAGGCCATCGCCGAGTGGCTGACCGGCCGCGTCGCCTACTACCTCGACCGGCCCGTCACGGAGCTGCAGCCCGACCTGAAGCTGGTCGAGTACGGCCTCGACTCGGTCTACGGGATGAGCCTGATCACCGAGATCGAGGACCGCTTCGACCTGGAGCTGGAGTCCACCCTGGCCTGGGACTATCCGACCATCGCCGCCATCACCGGCTACCTGCACGGCCTCGTGGGGCAGCGTTGACCGCCGGCCCGGCCGGGCACGAGGTCTCGCTCGGCCAGGAGGCCCTGTGGTTCCTGCAGCGCCTGGCCCCCGCCAGCCCGGCCTACAACGTCGCGATGGCGGTGCGGATCCGGCAGGCCGTCGACGACGACGCGCTGCGCCGCGCCGCCGCCGCCGTCGCCGACCGGCACGAACTGCTGCGCTCGCGCTTCACCGAACGCGACGGACGCCCCCGCCGCAGCACCGTCGGCGCGCTGCCCGGCCTGCTGGAGATCCGCGAGGTGCCCGGCGCGAGCGACGAGGAGCTGGACACCGCCGCCCGGCAGGCGGTCGCCCGCCCCTTCGACCTCACCGAGGCGGGCCCGGTCCGGATCCTGCTGCTGCGCCGCGGCGCCGAGGACTCCGTGCTGCTGCTGGCCGCCCACCACGCGGTCACCGACGGCGCGTCCCAGGTCATCGTCCTGGAGGACCTGCTGACGGCCTACGCCGCCGAGGTCCGGGGCGCGGTACCGGGCTGGCCGCAGCCGCTGCGCCCGTACCAGGAGTACGTCACCGCGGAGCGGGAGCTGCTGGACTCGCCCCGCCGGGCCGAACTGGCCGACCACTGGCGGCAGGTGTGCGCCGGGGCGCCGTCCGCCCTGGAACTGCCCACCGACCGGCCGCGTCCGGCCCGCAAGCGGTTCGCCGGGGCGAGCCGGGACTTCCGGCTGCCCGAGGAGCTGGCCCGCGCCCTGCGGCCGGCCGCGGCGGCCGCCGGGGTGACCCCGTTCGTGCTGCTGTTCGGCGCGTTCCAGGCGCTGCTGTACCGGTGGAGCGCCCAGCCGGACTTCCTGGTCGGCTACGCCGTCAGCACCCGGCCGGAACGCACCATGCGCAACACGGCCGGGTACTTCGTCAACACCCTGCCCTGCCGGGCCGACTTCGGGGCGGCCGACCTGACGTTCCGCCAGCTGATGGCGCAGGTCTCCGGCCAGCTCCGGCAGGGCCTGGCCCACCGCGACCTGCCGCTGCCGCTGCTGCCGGCCGAACTCGGCCTGCCGCACGACCCCAGCCGCACCCCGGTGTTCCAGAGCATGTTCAGCCTGATCACCGCGACCCGGTTCCAGCCGCTGCTGGAGCTGCTCGCCCCCGAGGACCACGCCAAGTCCGAACTGGTCCACCACGGGCTGCGGTTGACCGGCTTCGACCTGCCGCAGCAGGAGGGCCAGTTCGACCTGAGCGCCGAGGTGCTGCAGACCGACGCGGCGGTCAAGGTGGCGTTCAAGTACGACACCGACCTGTTCGACCCGGCCACCGTGGACCGGATGGCCGGCCACTACCGGCTGCTGCTGGCCGCCGCGGTCGCCGACCCGGACCAGCCGGTCCGGCGGACCGAGCTGGTCACGGCGGACGAGCGGGAGACCCTGCTCTCGTTCGCCACGGCCGCCTGGTAGCCCCGGGCACCGCGACCCGGGCACCACGGCCGGGACCGGGGAGCCGGGCCGCGCGGGTCGACGACGACCCGCGCCCCGGCACCGCGTGCCCCACGCCTCTCGCGCACCCGCGGCACCACCGGCGGGCGAAGCCGCCCGGGGCGTCCTCCCACACCGTCACACACGACTGGAGAAACGGCGTTATGCCAGCACAGAACGGTCACCAGGACTGCACCGTGTCGACGATGCCACGGCCTGCCGCGTGTCCGCCGGCTGCGCCGGACGACCTCGACCCGGTGGCGGACGGCCTCCCGGCCCCGGTCGGGTCCGGCAGCACGGCCGGCGCGCTGCGCGCCCGGCTGGCCGTGCTGGCCGCCACCTTCGCCGAGACGCCGCTGGTGCGGATCGAGGACGACGCGGTGGACCTCCACGCCAAGCTGGAGTACTGCAACCCGAACGGCAGCTCCAAGGACCGCTCGGCGTTCTGGATCCTCAAGGGGGCCGTCGAACGCGGCGAGATCACCGCGGAGACCACCGTGGTGGAGTCGTCCTCCGGCAACTTCGCCATCTCGATGGCGGCCTTCTGCCGCACCCTCGGCATCCGCTTCGTGCCGGTGATCGACCCCAACTGCAACCAGCTCACCGAGGCCTACCTCGGCATCATGTGCGACCGGGTGGAGAAGGTCACCGAGCGCGACCCCAGCGGCGGCTACCTGACCACCCGCCTGGACCGGGTCAAGCAGCTGCAGACCGAGTACCGGCACGTCTACTGGCCCAACCAGTACGCCAACGAGGACGCCCTGCTCGCGCACTACCGGACGACCGGCGGCGAACTCTGCGCCGCCCTGCCGAAGCTGGACTACGTCTTCCTGGGCGTCAGCACCGGCGGCACCATCGCCGGCGTCTCCCGGCGGGTCAAGGAGGAGCACCCCACGGCGACCGTGGTCGCCGTCGACGCCGCCGGCTCGGCGATCTTCGGCCAGCCGCCGCAGGCCCGGCTGCTGCCCGGCCTCGGCTCCAGCCTGGTGCCGCCGCTGTGCGACCGGGCGCTGATCGACGACGTGGTCATCGTCCCCGAACCGGCCGCCGTCCAGGGCTGCCTGGAACTGGTCCGCCGGCACGGCCTGTACACCGGCGGCTCCACCGGCAGCGTGTACGCCGCCATCCGCCACTACTTCGGCCGCCGCCCGGCCGGCGGCGCCCGGCCGACCGTCGCCTTCCTGTGCGCCGACCGCGGCACCGCCTACGCGGAGACCGTGTACGACGCCGACTGGGTCGCCCGGTCCTTCGCCGACCGGCCCGTCCCCGACGGCTGGCCGGGCGCCGCCCTGCCGTCGGCGCTCTGAACCCCGGCCGCAGCCACACAGATCCACCCGCACCGTCCCGATCCACCCGTACCGCCCCGATCCACCCGCGCCACCCGACACGTTGAGGAGCACCACCCGTGACCGACACCCCGAGCACCCCGCTCACCCTGCCCCAGCTGCGCGTCCTGACCGGTGCGGACGTGCTGCGCCAGGTCGAGGGGAACCGCGCCACCTGCGTGGACGTGGTCCGCCGCGCGTACGTCACGCACGCGGCCGGCCGGAGCGTCAACCCGGAGAGCGCCTTCCTGCGCTTCCCGCACAAGCCGAACTCGCGGATCATCTCGCTGCCGGCCTACCTGGGCGGCGAGTTCGAGGTCGCGGGCATCAAGTGGATCGCCAGCTTCCCGGACAACCCGGCCCGCGGCATCCCGCGCGCCTCGGCCGTGCTGCTGCTCAACGACACCGAGAGCGGCTACCCGATCGCCGCGATGGAGTCCTCGGTGATCTCCGCCAGCCGTACCGCGGCCTCCGCCGTCCTGGGCGCCGAGGCCCTGGTGGGCGGGCGCCGGGTGGAGCGGATCGGCCTGGTCGGCGCGGGGCTGATCGGCGGCCACGTGTGGAAGTTCCTGCGCGACCTGAACTGGCAGTTCGGCGGCTTCCGGATCTTCGACCTGGACCGCGGGCACGCCGAGCGGTTCGCGCAGACCCTCAAGGCGGACGGCGTCGAGGACGTCGAGGTGGTCGAGGAGGCGGCCGGCGCCTTCACCGACTGCGACCTGGTGATCCTCACCACCGTCGCCGGGGAGCCGCACCTGACCGACCCCGCCCTGCTCGCCCACGCGCCCGTCGTCCTGCACCTGTCGCTGCGCGACCTGGCACCCGAACTGATCCTGGGCGCCCAGAACTTCACCGACGACATCGACCACGCGGTCCGCGAGCGGACCTCCCTGCACCTGGCCGAGCAGCTGGTCGGGCACCGGGACTTCGTCCACGGCACCATCGCCGACCTGCTGGCCGGCACGGTCAGCCGCGACCCGGGGCGGGCGGCCGTGTTCTCCCCGTTCGGCCTGGGCGTGCTGGACCTGGCGGTCGGCAAGTGGGTGCACGACGCGGTCCTCGCGGCCGACGGCGGGCAGCAGGTGCCGGACTTCTACGGCGAGGCCGTGCGCTGACCCACCGGCCGGTAGGGCAGACTGGCCGCCATGCAGATCCGCATCGAGGCCACCGCCCTGCCGGGCCGCCACTGCCCGGCCGGCCCCGGCTTCCCGGGCGCGAGCGACGTCCACGTGGGCGTCCAGCGCAAGGACCGCCCGGCCGAACTGCTCGGCCTGGTGCCCGCCGACGCGCCGTCCGCCGTCTGGACCCTGGACTGCACCGCCGTCCCGGGGCCGGACGGCATTGCGCTGCGCGGCCCGTACCTGCAGAACCGGCTCGGCGGCCGGTTCGTGTACCTGTCCTGGCTGGCCGCGGACGGCGCGGGCGGGCTGACGATGTTCCGCCGCGCCAAGCTGATGCTCGACGCCGTCACCCCCGAGACGCTGGCCGCCGCCGTCGCGGCCGGCCGCCTCACCGCCCGGCTGGGCCTCACCGACTCCGCCGGGCTGCCGCTGTGCGCGGCGGTCCGGCCGCCCCTGATCAGCTGGACCGCCGACCCGCCGGCCCCGGCCTGAACAGGCCCTCCGGCTGCCCGCCGCGGCCCTCCAGCCAGGCGGGCGCGGGCATCGCGTCACGCACAACGGCCCACTGCGCGTCGCTCAGGTCGGACGGGTACTCGGCTCCCTGTGCGGCCGGTCACCGGGCTTCCCGAACCGGTGGGCGAGGCAGTCACACGCGGCAGGTCAAGACCACCCGACCGAGCTGCCGCAGTCGAACTCACCCCTCCGCGACCGGTAGGACAAGGCTGCCCGAGCTGCCGACCTACCGAACCGAAGCCGCCTGTGGCCGCCGCGTCGACCGTGCTCTCAGGCTCCCTTCCGAATGCTCTTCGACCAGTCACCGTTGAAGCGATAAGCACGGCCATCAGCGACCTCCTTCGCCACACCGGGAACGACGTCCTCGTGGTACGGGTACTGCTCCGTCACCGCAGCCAGCAGGAACTCCAGGAAACCGCCCTCGAACACGTCCCACTCCCACATCGAGTGGAACCTGGCGGCGACCGGCCACCGGTCCGGGTCCGGGCCCCGCATCAGCCAGAAAAAGTGGTCAGAGTTGTAGTTGTTGCCCCACTTCAGCAGCCCGCCCTCGGCCGGGAACAGCGGATACGGGCACTCCCTGTAGTCCCCGTCCCGGTAGCGCTCGGCCAGCCAGGCACAGTATCCGTAGGGCTCCGTCGTGTCGTGCAGGAACCCCTCGAAGCCGGACGGCACCGCGGGGTGGCGACCGGGGGCTTCCGTCGGTGTGTAGATGTGCAGTTCTCCCATGATGCTGACCGATCCGTACCGGTCGGCGAACGCCCGGTAGTCCGCGGGCAGTTGGAAGCCGACTGCCGCAGGTGCCAGCTCCCACGGGACCGGGATCACGCCGTCCGCGGGCGGCCCGATCACCGCGCCGAGCCGATTCAGCGTCTCCTCGATGTCCACGTCCGCTCCCGTCGGTCGTCCGTTCCCTCCGGAGGCTAACCGTCCGGGGTGACACCGCAGGCGGCAGGGCCCAGCCGGCACGGTGTCCTGGTGCCCGGACGGCACAGAAGGCTTCACCTCGATGCTGACTCGACCGAGACGGCCGACTCGAACTCACGATCACCAAGCCCGATTGGGCAAAAGCTTCTGGGACCCCGACCTGCTCAGGCCCACACCTGCTCAGGCCACCCCGCGCGGCCGGAACTGGATGCTGATCCGCGGCCCCACCGGGCGCGCCGTCTTCGGCACCGCGTGCTCCCAGGTGCGCTGGCACGAGCCGCCCATCACCAGCAGATCACCGTGGCCGAGCACCTGGCGCACCGTGCCTCCGCCGCCGAACCGCGGGCGCAGCAGCAGCGGCCGGGGTTCGCCCACCGACACGATCGCCACCATGGTGTTCTCGTGCTCGCCCCGCCCGATCCGGTCGCCGTGCCAGGCGACGCTGTCCCGACCGTCCCGGTAGTAGCACAGCCCGGCACTGACGAACGGCTCCCGCAGCTCCCGCGCGTAGTGCGCGTCGAGCGCCGCCCTGGCCCGGCCCAGCACCGGGTGCGGCAGTGGCTCGCCCTCCCGGTAGTGCGCCAGCAGCCGCGGCACCGCCACCACCCGCTCGTACATCTGCCGCCGCTCCGCATGCCAGGGCACCTCCGCGGCCAGCACCTCGAACAGCGTGTCCGCCCCGGTCAGCCACCCCGGCAGCAGATCGATCCAGGCGCCGTCGCCGAGCACCGTGCGCCGCACGCCGTCCAGCCGCCGCAGCCCGATCTCCTCGGCCGCGTCGAACAGCGAAGCCTGCACGTGGACGCCCATGGCAGCCAGCATACGCTTCCTATCGAACACGTGACCGAATAGCTGCGGCGGGGCCCGGCCGCAGCGGCCGGACCCTCGCGCGCGTCAGGCGTCAGGCGTCAGGCGTCAGGCGTCGGGCGTCAGCCGCCTGTGGCGTCCGCGGCGAGCCCGGTGGTCTCGGTGATCCCGGTGAGCTCGGTGATCCCGGCATCCTCGGCGTCCTCGGGCTCCCAGCGCAGCAGGTCGCCCGGCTGGCACTCGAGCACCTCGCACAGTGCGGCGAGGGTCCCGAAGCGGACCGCCTTGGCGCGGCCGTTCTTGAGCACCGCCAGATTGGCGGGGGTGATCCCCACCCGGTCCGCGAGCTCGCCCACGGACATCTTCCGCCGGGCCAGCATCACGTCGATGTCCACGGCGATCGGCATCAGATCACCTCGTCCAGCTCGGCCTGCAACTGCGTCGCCTCGACGTCGCGTGCGACGGCCTGGGTGAGCAGCATCCGCAGCACCAGCACGACGAGCGCGACCCCCAGGATGGCCACGCCGATCCCGGCCATGATCACGGTGACGCCCGGGTCCTCCCGCTGGCCGGGCGCGTTGATGGCGGTGACCGCGAACCACACGAGGGCGGCCGCCACGATCGAGCCGATCACGCCGTTCACATAGCGGAAGGCGGTGGGGGAGAACACCGTCCCGCGGCGCACCATCGCCACCAGCCGCCAGATGCACACCACGGCGACCTGGACCGATGCCATCCCCAGGATGGTGACCAGCCGCAGCGGGGTCAGCGGGAGCGACCCGTCCTCCGGATCGGTGGCCAGCGCCCACACCAGACCCGCCTGTACGAACACGGTGCCGGCCAGCACCACCGCGAGCACGGCGCGCAGCGCGCGCACGGTCAGTTTTCCCATGGCCCATCCCTCCATCGAGTTACGATGGGAATCTATCGACTTTCGATAGGTTATGTAAAGGCGCCGGACCGGCGGGAGGGGCCGCGTACGCTCACCCCGTGCCCCGTCATCCGAAGCAGCCCCGCCGATTGGTCGCGGACGGCCGTACGTACCTGTGGACGCTCCGCCACCGCCACCGGGTGCTCGACAGCGGCCGGTCCGCCGACTGCCGCGAGACCCTCACGCTGTACCCGCAGCCGCCCGGCAGCGGCGGCCCGCTGCGCATCGTCTTCGCGTCCGGCCCCGACCGGTACGTCCCGGGCGGCGCCCCCTTCGGATCGGGTGACGTCGGATTCACCCGCGGCGCCGGCCTGAACCTGCACGAACCGGGCGCCGTCCGGGCCCTCCTCGACGCGGCGTCCGCCGCCGGATGGCACCCGGACGGGCCGCGCGCGGCGGAACTGGACGGCTGGACCCTGCTGGAGCCGGCGTCCGCCGCCCGGCCCGCACAAGCCGACGGCCCCACGCAATCCGCCGACCCCGCGCAGCCCGCCGACCCCGCGGGCCCGTAACAGGCGTCGGGCCCATGGCACCGACAACCGACGCGCCGAGTCGCCCGTACGGTCAGACACCCATGCCGTAACCCAGCTCCTCGGCGGCGATGGCCCAGTACGCGTTCTCGTACGCAACCGCTGCCGGATCGAGCGCTGCGAAGCGCTCCAGCAGGGCGCCCGTGAGGGCGTCGGCGGCCTGTTCGGCCAGGTCCACAGCTTGGTCATCGTCACCGCCGGGGCCCTCGTGGGCATCGGCCAGGGCGGCAGCCTCCTCGTAGGCACGGGTGAAGGCAACGAAGGCTTCCGGGCTCGAGTTCAACAAGCGGGGCGCGCGCTCCTCCGGCAGCACCCAGAGCGAGCCGTCGCCACGACGTGCACCGATGGCGCTCACTCCCGGGTCGACGGCGATCATCGCGTACCGCACGCCGTCGACCGTTTTCTCCGCGAAGGGCGCACGCTGCCAGTCGCCGGGGTACGGGGCGGAGGTGCAGCCGGCCAGGAGCCCGGAGAGAGCGGCGTCGTCCATGCCCGGAACCTAGCCGCAGCCTCCGACAGTCGGGCAGGCCCGCCTCCCCGCGCCGCGTCCGGCGGCCCGCCGGGAACACCGTCCCGGGCGGGCCGCCCTCGCGCAGGCGCCGCCCTCAGCCCGGAACCCCCGCCGGGAGGCCGTGCGTCGGCCGGGGGTCGCGGTCCGCGGTCTCCGCCGCCCTGACCAGCAGCACCAACTCGTCGCGGGCCCGCGCCAGCCGGGAGCGGACGGTCCCGACCGGGCAGCCGCAGACGGCGGCCGCCTCCTGGTAGCTGTAGCCCAGCACCTGGGTCAGCACGAACACCTCGCGCCGGTCCACCGACACCCGGGCCAGCAGGTCGGCGAGGGCGACGCCCTCCTCGAAACCGCCGGGCGGCGCGGGGCGGCGGTCGACCGCGTCCTCCCAGTCCGCCAGCCCGGCGCTGCGCGGCCGGACGGCCGAACGGCGGTAGCGGTCCACCACGGTGCGGCGGGCGATCGAGAGCAGCCAGGTGCGAGCGGAGGCCCGGCCGGTGAACGTCGGCAGGCTGCGCAGGGCCCGCAGGAAGGTCTCCTGGGCCAGGTCGTCCGCCGCGTCGGGGTCGGCGAGGTGGGCCACGAACCGCCAGACGTCCCGCTGGGTGGCCCGGACGAAGTCCTCGACGGCATGGCGGTCGCCGCTACCGCCCGCCAGCGCGAGTTCGGTCAGCCGGTCGTCCGTCAGCCGCTCCGCGGTCGGCCGGTCCTCGTTCGGGGGTGCCGCAGCGGCGTTCACGGGCGGCCTCCCGCGTGGCGGGGGCGGCCTGATCGACGGCCCGGGCCGTACGGGACGATGGCCGCATGAGATGCCCGGACCACCGTGCCACCGCAGCCGCAGCCGCAGCCGCAGCCGACGCCGACCCGGCAGCCGGGGCGCCCGGCGCCGACTCCGCCAGCGCCGCCAGCGCCGCCGGTTCCGCCGGGTGCGCCGAGTGCGAGGAGTGGCAGCGCGCCGCGGCCCGCCTGCGGGAGCTGGCCGGGCAGGCGCCGGAGCCGTCCGAGAGCTGGACGAACGGGCTGATGGCCCGCCTGGACGAGGCGCTGGCCGAGGCCCCGCGGGAGACCCCGGCCGAGGGGTGACCTGGCGCGGGGAGGTCTCGGTCGTGACGTCGGCTCGGTGAGTATCGGTGTGGTGAGGGGCAGTCGGGCAGCCGGAAGGCTGACTGTCATGGCGGTGTCCTGGAAGCAGGGGAGAGGTCGGACCCGCACCGGGCGGCGTCCGGCACCGCTCGGCCGCTACTGCTTCGGCCTCGGCGTCGGTACGGCGGGCGCGGTGCGGCAGGCCCCGGACGCGTACGCGCGCAGGGGCGACCGGCCCACCACCCGGACCGCCGGCCGGAGTTCCGGTCGACGCGGTCGGACCGCGGCCGCCGGGCGGGCGGTCCTCGGCGCGGATGGTGGGAGCGTCACAGCAGGACGTACGGTGGCGGGCCGCGCCGCACCACCACGTGCAGCAGGACCGGTTCGGCGGTCGGTCTCTCCCGCCGCCGCGGCCGGCAGCGCGTCCCGGCCGGCCGGACGCTCGGCGGGAGCAGCAGCAGGACCGGCACCACCGCGCCCGCCAGGGCCAGCAGCAGCCGGCCGATCCCGGCCACGGCGGCGTCGCCGTGGCAGAACAGCACGGCGCAGGCGAGCGCGGCCAGCAGGTGCGCGGCGACCATGCCGAGGGAGGCGACGCCGGCCAGGGTCAGGCCGTCACCGGGCGTCCAGCCCGAGTGCGACATACCGGCCATGCCTGCCATACCCGCCGCGCCTCCCGGGCCGGCCATACCGCTCATGCCGCTCATGCCGCTCATCCCGGCCATGCCGCCGGTCCCGGCCAGGTCTGCCGCCCCGGACGCGGTCGCCGCCAGCCCGTGCGCGCCGTGGGCCATCGTCAGGACCGCGTCCTGCCCGCCCCGGAGCGCGGGCAGGACGCCCGGATCCAGACCGGCCGCGCGGGCCAGTTCCTCGGGGTCGATCCGGCCACTGACCGGACCGGCCTCGCAGAGCAGCAGGGCGACCCAGTCCGGCTTGCCGACCGGCACCGCCGGCGTCCGCTGGACCGTGTCGAACAGCTGGTGCAACCCGCCCTGGAGCGCCACCATCCACCCGGTGACCGCGCCCGGGCCGCGGCGCTGACCGGCCAGCAGCCAGGAGCAGCCCAGGACGCCCGCGAACGCCGACACGAGCCAGGACGAAGGCAGCTCAGCCGTCGTCATACTGGCGTGCGCGCAGGCGGCCAACGCCACGCACAGGGCGGCGAAGACCCCTGAGCGGATCACGCGGGGCAGTCGGGCAGTCACAGTGTCCGCCATCGTGCCACCCCCGCCGGTCGGCGTCGAAACCCCCGGGGGTACCCGCGCCACCGAAGGCTCGCTTTCACGCCACCCCGCGCCGCCTCCCGCACAGCCGTCCGGCCGCCGCCCGCGCCGCCGTCCGGCCGCCGCCCCGCCCGGCACGGCGCGGAGCACCGGATCCCGCACCCGTCACCACCTCTGACGGTCCGTGGGCACCCGGCCCACCACCGTCGGGTGCGCCGAACGCGGTGACGCTCTCCGGCCCGCCGCCCCGGCCGACCCCACGCAGAGCCACCCGCCCACCCGGCCGTCGCGCCCCGGTTCCGGCCTCACCCCCCCCGGGGGGGCAGGTGACGGCGCAACACCGTCACCCACCCCCGCCGGGGCACCGTGAATGACCCCGGGCCCGGCCCGGCCCAACCGGTTCAGCAGATCCGCGGCAGCTGCTCGCCGATCGGCAGGTCCACCACCCGGGTGCCGCCGAGGCCGGTCCTGGCCACCACCATGCCGTGGTGCTCGTCGACGCATTCGCCGATCACCGCCGCCGCGCCGCCCTGCGGGTGGGCGCGCATCGCCGCCAGCACCGCGTCCGCGCTCTCCCGCGGCACGAAGGCGACCAGCTTGCCCTCGTTGGCGACGTAGAACGGGTCCAGGCCGAGGATCGCGCAGGCGTTGGCCACCAGCGGCGGCACCGGCACGGCGCGCTCCCGGATCACCACGCCGACCCCGGCCGCGGCGGCGATCTCGTTGAGCGAGGCGGCGAGCCCGCCGCGGGTCGGGTCGCGCAGCACGTGCAGGTCGGGTTCGACCGCCAGCATGGCCTGGACCAGCCCGGCCAGCGGTGCGCTGTCGCTGCGCACGTCCGCGCCGAACTCCAGCCCCTCGCGCACGCTCATCACCGCGACGCCGTGCACCCCGATCTCGCCGCTGACGATCACCACGTCGCCGGGCCGGGCCCGCTGCGGCCGGAGGTCGACCCCGTCCGGGATCAGGCCGATCCCGGCCGTGTTGAGGTAGATGCCGTCGCCGTGGCCGGACTCGACCACCTTGGTGTCGCCGGTGGCGATCTCCACCCCGGCGGCCCGCGCGGCGGCCCCGACCGCCCGGGCGACCCGGGCCACCACCGCGGTCTCCACCCCCTCCTCCAGGATGAACCCGCAGGACAGGTAGGCCGGCCGGGCGCCCGCCATGGCCAGGTCGTTGACGGTGCCGTTGACCGCGAGGTCGCCGATGCTGCCGCCGGGGAAGAACAGCGGCCGCACCACGTACGAGTCGGTGGAGAACGCCAGCCGTGCCCCGCCGAGCGTCACCGTGGCCGCGTCACCGCCCTGCTCCAGCACCGGACCGCCGTACGCGGGGGCGAACACGTGCTGGACGAGTTCCGCGGACAGCACCCCGCCGCCGCCGTGCCCGAGGACGATCCGCGGCTGGTCGCGCAGCGGCAGCGGACAGCTCCAGCCGTCGAAGTCCGGGGCGGTCGCGGCCGTGCTCTCCACATCGGTCAGCTCAGCCAACGGAGCTCACCTCCCGGCTGCCGGCCGCAGCGATGCCGGCCGGGGCACCACCGACTGCGGCTCCGGTGCCAGCCGGGGCGCCACCGACTGTGGCACCGGTGCCCAGGCGCCGGTAGAGGTAGTACGCGGCGCAGGCGCCCTCACTGGAGACCATGGTCGCCCCGAGCGGGGTGCGCGGGGTGCAGACGGTCCCGAAGGCGCCGCACTCGTGCGGTTTCAGCAGCCCCTGCAGCACCTCCCCGCTGCGGCACTCCGCCGGTTCGACGGTGTTGATCCCGCCCACCGAGAACCGCCGTTCCGCGTCGAACTCGCGGTACTTCTCCGCGAGTTGCCAGCCGCTGCCGGGGATGGTGCCGATGCCGCGCCAGGCCCGGTCGGTGACCTCGAAGACGTCCTCGATCATCGCTCGGGCGGCCGGGTTGCCCTCCTCCCGCACCGCCCGCCGGTACGCGTTCTCCACCTTCGCCTCGCCGCGCTCCAACTGCCGTACGGCCAGCCGGACCCCCTCCAGGATGTCCAGCGGCTCGAAGCCGGTCACCACGATCGGCACCCGGTAGCGTTCGGCCAGCTCCGGGTACTCCGCGGTACCCATCACCGAACAGACGTGCCCGGCGGCCAGGAAGCCCTGGACCCGGCAGGTCGGCGACTGCATCAGCGCCGTGATCGCCGGGGGCACCCGCACGTGCGAGACCAGCAGGCTGAAGTTGCGGATGCCGAGCCGGCTCGCCTGGTGGACCGTCATGGCGTTGGGCGGCGCGGTGGTCTCGAAGCCGATCCCGAAGAACACCACCTGCCGCTGCGGGTTGTCCTGGGCGATCCGCAGTGCGTCCAGCGGCGAGTACACCACCCGGACGTCCCCGCCGGCGCTCTTGACCTGGAACAGGTCCCGGTCACTGCCCGGCACCCGCAGCATGTCCCCGAACGAGCAGAAGATCACCCCGGGCCGGGCGGCGATCTCCAGCGCCTTGTCGATCACCTCCAGCGGGGTGACGCACACCGGGCAGCCCGGGCCGTGGATCAACTCGATCTCGTCCGGCAGCAGTTGGTCGAGCCCGTGCCGGATGATGCTGTGCGTCTGCCCGCCGCAGACCTCCATCAGCGCCCACGGCCGGGTGACCGTGGCCCGGATGTCCGCCAGCAGCCGCTGCGCCAGCGCCGGATCCTGGAACTCCTCGAGGTACTTCACCGCTGCTCCTCCCCGCCGGCCGCCGCCTCGGCCGCCGACGCCCATGGGTCTCCGAACTCCTCCTGCAGCGCGCCGATCTCGGCGAACAGCTCCAGGGTCCGCAGCGCCGACTCCTCGTCGAGCTTCTGCAGGGCGAAACCGACGTGCACGATGGCGTACTCGCCGACCTCCAGGTCGGGCAGGTACTCCAGGCAGACGTCCTTGACCACGCCGCCGAAGTCCACCACCGCCATCCGGGTACCGTCGCGCTCCTCGATCTCCAACACCTTGCCGGGCACCGCCAGGCACATGGCTCTCTCCTCGCCTCGTCGTCCGGTCACCGCGCGCGGGCCGCCGCCACCATCAGCTGGCCCAGTGCCAGCCCGCCGTCGTTGGGCGGGACCAGCCGGTGGCGCAGCACGCCGAACCCGGCCGCCCGCAGCGCTGCACAACTCGCCTCGGACAGCACGGTGTTGGCGAACACCCCGCCGGTCAGTGCCACCGTGGTCAGGCCGTGCCGCTCGCGCGCCGCCGTGCACAGCCGCAGCACCAGGCCGGCCACCGCCGCATGGAAGCGGGCCGCCACCAGCCCGGTGTCCTCGCCGCGCAGCACGTCCGCGACGGCCGCCGCAATCACCGGCGCCGCCTCGCCCACCAGTTCGCCGTCGACCCCGCCGCCGCCCGGCCGGATGCCGAACCGGTAGCCGCCGTCGTGGCCGTCGTGGCCGCCGCAGCCGTCGTGGCCGAGCGCCGCCGCCTCCAGCTCCAGCGCGGCCTGGGCCTCGTACCCGGCCAGCTGGCAGATCCCGGTGATCGACGCCACCGCGTCGAACAGCCGGCCCATCCCGGAGCTCGGCACGCAGTTCAGCCCGCGCTCCAACTGCACCTTCAGTGCCGCCAGTTCGGTGGGCGGACAGGCCGCGACGCAGGGCAGCGCCGGATCCCACGGCAGCCCGGCCGCCCACAGCCGGGCGAGTGCGGTGCGGTACGGGCGGCGCACCGCCGCGTCGCCGCCGGGCAGCGGGGCGTAGCAGAGCCGCCCGAAGCGCCGGAAGTCCCGGTACCCGGCCAGCAGCACCTCGCCGCCCCAGACAGCGCCGTCCTCGCCGTAGCCGGTGCCGTCGAACGCGACGCCGATCACCCGGTCCGCCGGGCCGAGTCCGTGCTCGGCCATCGCGGCGGCGACGTGGGCGTGGTGGTGCTGCACCTCGGCGACCGGCCGCCCGGCGGCGTTGCGCCGGGCCCAGCCGCCGGAGCGGTAGCCGGGGTGCCGGTCGGTGGCGAGCAGCCCGGGGCGCACCCCGGTGACGGCCTCCAGGTGCCGTTCGGCGCGGTCGAAGGCGCGCAGCGTGGAGAGGTCGTTCATGTCGCCGATGTGCGCGGACGGCCAGGCCCGGTCGCCCTCGCCGAGGCAGCAGGTGTTCTTGAGGTCCCCGCCGACCGCGAGCGTCGCGGGGACGGTCACCGGCAGCGGGACGGGCCGCGGCACGTACCCGCGGGAGCGGCGCAGCAGCAGCGGTCCGCCGTCGCCGATCCGGGCCACCGAGTCGTCGCAGGGCACCTCGATCGGCCGGTCGTGGGTCAGCCAGGCGTCGGTGAGCGGCGCCAGCCGTTCGAGGGCGTCCGCGTCGTCGGTGGCGATCGACTCGCCGGACCGGTTGCCGCTGGTGAGGACCAGGACGGTGGGTCCGGGCGGGTCGCCGGGCAGGCCGAACAGCAGGTGGTGCAGCGGGGTGTAGGGGAGCATCACGCCGAGGTCGGGGCTGCGCGGCGCGACCTGGTCGGCGAGCGCGGCGGCTTCGGCCCGGCGCCGGAGCAGCACGATGGGCCGCTCGCGGCCGGTCAGCAGGGCGAGTTCGGCCGGGCCGGTGTGGACCAGCGCCGCGAGGTCGGCCGTGGAGCGGGCCATCAGGGCGAACGGCTTGTCGCCGCGGGCCTTGCGGCGGCGCAGCGTCGCGACGGCGGCCGGGTCGGCGGCGTCGCAGGCCAGGTGGTAGCCGCCGATGCCCTTGACCGCGACGATCGCGCCCTGCGCGAGCAGCGCGCGGGCCGCGTCGACGGCGTCGCCGCCGGCGGCCTCGCGGGCGCCGCGCAGGCGGAGCACCGGCCCGCAGTCGTGGCAGGCCACGGTCTGGGCGTGGAAGCGGCGGTCGGCCGGGTCGGTGTACTCGGCCCGGCAGGCGGCGCACATCGGGAACCGGCCCATGGTGGTCTGGTCCCGGTCGTACGGCAGCCCGGTGACGATGGTGAACCGCGGGCCGCAGTGCGTGCAGCTGATGAACGGGTGCCGGTGGCGCCGGTCGCCGGGGTCGGTGAGTTCGGCCAGGCATGCGTCGCAGGTGGCGACGTCCGGCGGGACCAGGGTGCGCTGCGGGCCGTCGGCGACCGAGGCGAGGATCCGGAAGCCGGGGTGCCCGGTGGCCGGGGCGGGCCGGTGGGCGACCGACTCGACCTCGGCGAGCGGCGGCGCGTCGGTGGCGATCCGGGCGCAGAACTCGGCGACCGCCCCGGCGCTGCCCTCGACCTCGGCGAGGACGCCCTCGCCGGTGTTGGTGACGTGCCCGGCCAGTCCGAGCCCGACCGCGAGGCCGTGGACGAACGGCCGGAAGCCGACGCCCTGGACGGTGCCGCGGACCGTGACCTGCCGGCGTTCCACCGCCGGTGCGGCGGCCGGGCCGCCGGTCACCGGAGCGGCGCGGAGTGCTGGTGCTCGTGGCCCGCGCCGTGGTGCGCCGGGCCGTCGTGGTGGTGGTGCCCGGCACCGGCGTCACCGTGGCCGTCACCGTCGCCGTGCCGGTGCGGGGCCGGGCGGGCCATCACCGGCCGGTGCACGGGGCCGCCCTCGAGGGCGGCGACCGCCCGGTCCAGCAGGGTGCCGACGCCGAGTCCGTCGCGGGCGGAGGTCAGCACCACCTCGACCCCGGGGTTGACCCGCACGACGTTGGCCCGGAAGGCGGCCTCGTCGAAGGCGGCGGCCGCCGCGAGGTCGGACTTGGTCACCACGACCAGGTTGGCCAGCCCGTACGCGGTCGGGTACTTGAGCGGTTTGTCCTCGCCCTCGGTGACGGAGGCCAGCACCACCCGCAGCGTCTCGCCGAGGTCGTAGCCGGCCGGGCAGACCAGGTTCCCGACGTTCTCCACGAACAGCAGCCGGGTGCCGTCCGGCAGCCAGCCGTCCAGCTGGGCGCGCATCATGTGCGCCTCCAGGTGGCACAGGCCGTCGGTGAGCACCTGCTTGACCGGGACGCCCGAGCGGGCCAGCCGGGCGGCGTCGTGCTCGGTCGCGAGGTCCGCGGTCAGCGCGGCGACCGCCAGCCCCCGCTCGCGGGCCAGGCTCAGTTCGCGTTCCAGCAGTTCGGTCTTGCCGCTGCCGGGGCTGGAGAGCAGGTTGACGACCACCGTCCCGCGGGCCGTCAGCTCCTCGCGCAGCGCCAGCGCGCACTCGTCGTTGCGGGCGAGCACCGACTGCTTCAACTCCACCACACGGCACACGGGCTCACAGCTCCTCGGCTCGGGGAACGCGGACATCGCCGCCGGACCAGTGCACGGCGGTGATCTGGAGTTCGCGGCCGGACACCAGCTCGGTGCCGGTACCGCTGCCGCAGGTCGGGCAGACCAGGTCGGGCGGCATGCCGGGGGCCCAGCCGGTACCGCACGGGCCGCACTCGGCGAGCGCGGGGACCGGCTCGATCCGCAGTTCGGCGCCGGCCAGGACGGTGCCCTCGCAGACCAGGTCGAAGCCGAACCGCAGCGCGTCGGGCACCACCCCGGCCAACTCGCCGACCTGCAGCGTGACCTGGTGCGCGGTCGAGCCGGCCCGGGCCTCGGTGCTGGCCTCGACCTGGTCGACGATCGCCTGCGCGATCGACATCTCGTGCATCGGCTCTCTCCGCCCGTCGGGCCCGTGTCCGCCGCCTGGTGCCGCGGGCGGGAGCCCGGCGACGTGGACCATTACAGGCCCGGGGTACAAGGGGGGACCCCCATCACGCAAAGCACCGAGCCAG